>CAYUAG010000014.1:0-47225 GCA_964442615.1 uncultured bacterium | reverse complement strand
CATCAAAGTATTATTTTTATTAATTTTATAGACTTTTTCAAGGACGACTAATTAGACATCGATGATTCACAGAGGAAGAGCTAAAGATTAACGAATAAGGAGAATAACAATGGGTCGAAAAGACAAAGGTGGAAAAAAGCAGAAAAAAAAGGGGCTTACCAAAGAAGAAAAACGAGCCAAGAAGAAAGCGAAAAAGGATCAAAAACGATAGGGTACTTAGATTAAACAGACAATGAGAACAAAAGAGAGTTTAGCACAGAAATATTTAAAGAATCCAAATTGCCCTGGTTAGAAATGGTGTTGAATAAAAAAAGACTTTTTAGAAAACCTCGATCATAAATTAAAATACCACCTCTAATCATACTAAGAGTAGACAATATCAAAATCAATCTTTCTCATCTGCAGCAACACTCTTTTCAACCTGACTCTGATGGGATCACCCATACGAAAAATTCTTCCCCTTTTTTCTCCAATTAAACAGTAATGATCTTCATCAAGAACATAGTAATCGTCGTATAGATCTTTTATGGCAACCAGTCCTTCAATTAAATATTCAGGTATTTCCACAAATAATCCAAAAGGCACAATACCAGAAATAATTCCGGAAAACTCTTCCCCTATCTTATTTGCCATAAATTGTACCTGCTTTGCCTTTACTGATTCTCTTTCTGCGGATTCAGCTGTTATTTCTCTTTCCGTGGTAATTTTACAAATCTCTGCAAGAGACCTGGGAAAGGAAGGAGAAGGAACATGTTTACTACAGTAATATTTTAAAAGTCGGTGTACTGTTAGATCTGCATACCGTCTGATAGGGGAAGTGAAATGGGTATAGTGGGAAAATCCCAGGCCAAAATGTCCAGGATTTGCTTTGGAATATTTAGCCTTCATCATACTTCGGAGAGCAATATTTTCCACTAAATATTCCTGCTTGGTTCCTTTAACCTGCTGAAGAAGATTCTGAAATTTTTTTGATTTAATCTTTTTCCCCACATTAAAATCATACCCCAAAATCCTGACAAATCTGCTCAGTTCAGCTAATTTTTCTCTGCTTGGTTTTTCATGAATACGGTACACAAAAGGGAATTTCCCGTCTCCTGTCTCTCTGATTTTTTTAATATGCTCGGCTACAATCTTGTTTGCCAGAAGCATGAAACTTTCAATAATTTCATGACTGGCAAGTGTCTGCCTAACCTTAATGTCATAGGGCCTACCATCTGAATCCAGTAATACCTCAGGTTCAAGGGTAGTAAAATCTATCAATCCTTTTTCCTTCCATTGATCCTTTAACATTATGCTCAGAAAGTACATGTTTTTAATAGTCTTGTTTAGTTCCTCAGGATAATTCTGTTTCCCTGCTTGAGAAGATTTCTCATAATTCTCAGATGTCAGCCTATCTATTATCTTTTGAACTTCATTATAGGAAAATCTAAATCTGCTGTTAATTACACTCTCATTAAAATCATATTCTATAATCTCCCCCTCTGGATCAATCTCTATTAGTACACTATAACAAAGCCTGTCTTCTCCTTTTTTTAAGCTGCAAAGATTATTGGAGATTTTTTCAGGAAGCATGGAAATTACCCTGTCTACCAAATAAATACTATTACCTCTTTCTAAAGCTTCTTTATCAATCTTAGAATTGGGTGGTACCCAGTAACTTACATCTGCAATGTGAACACCTAATAAAAAATTACCTTTATCCAATCTCTCCAAGGATACGGCATCATCAAAATCCCTGGCATCATCAGGATCAATAGTAAATATTAATTTTTTACGTAGATCCAGACGCCTCCTATACTCTGCTTCAGATATGGTATCTGTCAGATTCTTAATCTCTTTTTTTACTGAATCCGGAAAAGAGGACCGAATTCCCATATCATATATTATTGAAAATATATCGACTCCTTTATCTTCAGGATATCCAATTATTTTCACTATTCTACCCTGCAAGGGCTCTCTTGAATTTTTTCTCTGCTTCAACTCCACCACAACTTTATGTCCAGCACCAGCCTTGGCTCTATCTTTTTCACTTATGAGAATATCATTGCTGATTTTTAAATCATCAGGAATAACATAGTGAAATCGTGCTCCTTCTCTAAATGTCCCTACTATACGCTTATGATATCGTTCTAAGACTTTAAGAACTCTGCCTTCACAAAGTTTTCCTTTATGTTTAGGGACAGCCCATAAGCAGACCTGTACTCTGTCCTTATGTAAAGCAGATCCCATGTTACGTTGACTAATGAAAATATCTTCTTCACTGTCATCTCTCTTTAAAAAACCAAATCCTTCAGTTTTTACCTGAAGTATACCGGTTACTGTATTATCACTCCTTGGTTTACCATATTGATGCCCTTTGTATCTCTGAATACTACCCTGGTTAACTAATTGATCTAACAATCGCTTAAAATCCTGATAATACCTATTGGATATTTGCAGACGTTTTGCTAATGTCCTTCTTTTAAAAATTTGATTTGAATGTTTATCTAAAAAATCAATCAGGTCAGATTTATATTTCTCTATTCCGGCAGATTTATTTATATGAGAATATTTCATAATTAATTATATTTTTTTACATTTCTAAAAACTTCTTTACTCCAATAACACTACCCAAAATTCCCATAATAATCCCTAAAAAAAGAGGGAAAAGCAGTAACCATAAAGCTATGATAAGCACCTCACCATAAAAGGTGTTGATAATTTTTGCAAAAAATAAAATAATTGCACAGGCAATAAATCCACCTGTTAATCCATGAAGCATACCTTGTATAAGATACGGCCGCCGAATAAATCCATTAGTAGCTCCAACTAACTGCATAATTGATATTAGTCTATTCTGAGATAAAATAGTAAGATGTAAAGTATTTGTTATAAGAAAAACTGAAGCAACAAGAATAATCAAAAAAATAACAATAAAAATGAACATTCCAATACGACTATATTTATTCACAATTTTGAATATTTCTCCATGATAGATAACATCATCTACTCCTTCAAAAGAAAGGATTTTTTTTTCAAGTTTTTCAACTTCCTCGGGTGTCCTATACGATTCTGCCAGATCTAAACGTATAGAAGCTGGCAGTGGGTTCTCTCCAATTATATCCACTACATCTTGATCAAACTCTGCATTAAACTTCTCCAAAGCCTGCTCTTTGGATATAAAAACTGCTTTATCTACCTCTGTTAAATCAGTGATCCGTTTCTGTAAACTCTCAATTTCTCCATTACTGAAACTGTTATCAATAAAAATCTCTACTCCCAGCCTTTCTTTAAACAGTTCAACTCCTCTCTTTACATTATAGGTTAAGACCAGAAATCCTCCCAGAATTGTCAAACTGATTGAAATAGATATTAAAGTCATTACCGAAGAAAATCGATGCCGTTTCAGTCCCTTAAATCCTTCCCGTACAGTATATAAAAAATTTAAACTCATCCTATAATCCTCCCCTGATCAAGTCTATAGATTTTTCCAGGCAAAGTTTCCACAATATCGGATTTATGAGTCGCCATCACTACAGCTGTTCCTTTGCGGTTTATTCTCCTCAAAAGTTCAATTATTTCACTACTGGTTTCAGGATCAAGGTTTCCGGTTGGTTCATCAGCTAAAAGGATGTAGGGTTCATTTACCAGGGCTCTGGCAATTGATACTCTCTGCTGCTCACCTCCAGAAAGTTCTGTTATCATTGAGTATCGTTTATGGCTTAATCCAACCTCAGCCAATATATACAATACTCTTTTTTTAATTTTTTTTCTTCTCACCCCAGTAGCCCACAAGGCAAAAGCAACATTCTCATAAGCATCTCTGTCTTCCAGAAGTTTAAAATCCTGATACACCATTCCTACTTTTCTTCTTAATAAAGGAATATCTTTCATGCTTAGGGTAGAGACATTATAATCAATTACTTTTAGATATCCACTTATGGGGAAATTGTTCATATGGATGAGATTAAGAAGTGTACTTTTCCCTGCACCACTTGGACCTACTACACTCACAAACTCACCTGATTCTACTGTAAGATTAATATCCTCCAAAATAAATTCACCCTTTACAGAATAACAAACATCTTTTAACCTAATCACAATTCCTCCTTGCTGAGGACAAAATGTACTCGTTCAGACTCATGGTAAGCTGGTTTGAAAGTAAACTCATGAAAACAATCAATAAACTGCCATTGATTATTGTTAACAATATCCTTATATTTCTCTATATCATATATAAACTGTAGATGCTGTTCCTTGGTTACTGTATGAGTATATTTATCTGTACATTTAATATTGGTATGAAGTAATTCTTTTTTTTTCTCAAACCAGCTTCTTCTTTCCACTTCATAACCATTGATTTCCTCTTTATTGGTAAAGTCAAACCAGTATTTTTCAATATTCTTTTTGGTCACCACATCAAAGATGAATAATCCTCCCTCAGTTAAAATCTCATTCACTTCTTTTATGAATATTTTTATTTCTTCCTCCTGTAAGTATTGAATTGTATCATACATGCAGAGTACTGCATCCCAGTCTTTTTTTAACGCTAATGCCTGCAAATCACCCTGCCATAGGATTCCTCTGGTCTTGGTTTTAGCTTTTTTTAACATATTAAAAGAAATATCGAATCCAGCCATAGTATATCCCAGTCTTTCAAGTCTTTGGATTAAACTCCCGGTACCACATCCACAATCCACCACATCGCAGACAGCAGAACTATAGCTTTTGAACATCATTGATAGATAATCAGCCCAGATTACATAATCAACATGATCCATTATTTTATCATAAAACTGTGCCATATAAGTATAGGGCTGAATATTTTTTGTTTCATTGATTATTTTTAAAATGATCCCACCCCTGGGTTGGCAAAGAAATTTTTTTACTGTTATAAAATAAATTTAATCCCTCAGCTTCATCTGTAATTGTGCCAATAACACTGATCAAACCATTTTTAAAAATACTCTTTTTCTTTAGTATTTGATAGTTATCCTCAGATATTGTAAAAAGCAGTTCATACTCCTCACCGCTTTGTATTGCCTCAAAAAAAGAAGGTTTATTTGTACTATGAGATAGCTCTTTCAAGTCTTCAGCCACAGGAATTTTATCTCCATATATAGTGCACCCTTTTCCACTGCTAATACAAATATGTTCTATCTCTGATGCCAATCCATCACTGATATCAATCATAGCATTAATACCCACCTCTTTTACCAGAATCCGAGCCTCTTGTACTCTGGGTTCAGGATGTAAAAAATGGTTTACTGCTTTTTGCCTTCCCTTCTTATTTAGAGATAAAGAAAGAATTCTAAAACCTACCATTACTCTGCCCAACACTCCAGTAATACAAACAAGATCACCTGTTTTAGCTCCACTCCGTTTTGCACAACATTCTGGTTCTACTTCACCTGTTATAGTAGCGGAAAGAAAAGTTGAATAATTTGAGCGTACAGTATCACCACCGATCAAATCACAATTGTACTGCTTACAGCAGGCAGCTATACCCTGATATAATAAATCGATTTGCTTGAGTGTCCAGTTTTCTGTAAGGGCTAATGATACAACCGCTGTTCTGGGAATGCCCCCCATGGCTGCAATATCACTTATATTAACTGCCATTAACTTCCATCCCAGTGATTCAACCGGAGTATAGGACAGATCAAAATGTACTCCTTCAACCAAGGCATCAGTAGTAATTACTGTCCAGTATTCAGAATGGGTTTTGAAAACAGCGGCATCATCTCCGATACTGATTTGTACATCAGAAGACTGACTGGCTAAAACGTTTTTAATACGTTCGATAATACCAAATTCCCCGAGCCGGGAGAGTTTCACTCATCCCTCCATTACCTTTACCAGGAGTCTGCGGGTTCTTGGTCCGTCAAACTCACAAAAGTATATTGACTGCCAGGTTCCGAGAACCAATTTCGACTCTTTCACTATTAAACTGAGAGAAGGGCTGAAAAGACTAGATTTAATATGTGCTGCTGAATTACCTTCTCTGTGATGATACCCATCCTGAAACGGTACTATCTTCTCGGTCTCGTAAAGAATATCACGCACCACATCAGGATCAGCATTTTCATTTATGGTAATCCCGGCAGTAGTATGCAGAACCCAAAGCACACAGATTCCCTCTTTAACTCCACTCTCCTTTACAACCCGGGAAATGTCCTGGTCAACAAGAACAAATTCTGTCCTTGAAGAAGTTTTTACAGTTAACTCTTTCAGCATACTTCAATGTAAACAGATAACTTTTTTTTATCAATGTTTTTTTTGACTTTTGATGTGCTATAATCAGCATTATTGCCTGTTATATATATGCATTAAAAAAATACATTACCACCCATAACAGAGGAAAGCTTTTATTAAACTATGATTTTATTTATTCTATTAGAATAATGAAAAATGAATATATTTTTTGGGATTTTTCTTTATATCACTAATGAGTGAATCCATATGGGTTGTGGTTTTAACCAGTTGATCGTATAGTTTCTTATCACTGATCATTTTACCAAAAGTGCTCTCTTTATTTTTTAACCGATCAATAACAGGATTCATCAATGAAATAGTAGTATCTAATAAAACCACGACATTATTAAGATTATCAAGAGTAGTATTTAAATTATCCAAAGTTGAATCTGTCTGAAACTTTTTTGATAAAGTATTAAGTGTTGCAATAGTGGAATTAATATTTTTTCGGTTTTCTATCAACAATTCGTTTGTTTGAAAGGAAATACTTTCTAAATTATTGACCAAGCTTGAAACTTTATTTTCTTTAAAAATATGATTCATCATACTCAGTAAGGAGTCAACTTTATACATAATCAAAACACTTTTTGCCATAAAAAATCGAATATCACCCCTTATTGTCCCAACCAATGTTTTATTACTCTCTAATGGTATATTACTGGTACCTGGATAAAATGATAACTGTTTTCCTCCCATGAGCTCTTCAATTTCTAAATAAACTCGAGCATCAGAAAAAACTTGTACTCCCCTGTTTATACGGAACTCAATCATTGCCTTATCTTTTAAAAGTTTAATATCCGTTACCTCTCCTTTTTTTATCCCGTATACCATTACAGGATCTCCTTTTTCCATACCCTGGGCATTATCAAAAATAGCATGAAAAATATTGTATTTGGTAAATATAGGAAACTTTTTACCCCATATTATACCTACTGTTAATAAAATAATAGCTGTAAATACAACTATACCTACATAGGTTTCTGTTTTACTTTCAGAAAACATATTATTTCCTTTATTTTATTCGAAATCAGGACCTATATACTTATTATATGATTGGAAGTCCCTCTTCATAAAATGAGTAATTTCATCACTAAATTCTTTAGCACTGTACTGTTCATTCAATCTACACAATTCATTTAATGCTACAACTTCAGCAATAGTTGATATACTCTTTCCTGGAAATATGGGAAGATGTATAATTGGAATTCCTAATCCAAGTATTTTAGTTTGCTTTTCATCTATTCCAAGTCGTTCATATTTCTGTGAATTGTCCCAATCAACCAGTTTAAGTTCTACTTCAATTCTTTTACTCCTTCTTATTGCTTGTATACCAAATATTGAACGTATGTTAATTATTCCAAGTCCTCTGATCTCCATATTATTTTGTAATTTTTCATTCCTTTTACCTAATAAAATATCACCAGACATTCGAGTAATAGTTACCACATCATCACATACAAAACGATGCCCTCTAGTAATTAAATCCAAAGCAAGTTCACTTTTTCCAATTCCGCTTCTACCTGTTATTAAAATACCGATTCCATAAATATCAACCAAGCATCCATGCTTGATAGTTGTAGGGGCAAACTTTTCCTCAAGGTAGTATCCAAGCCCATGAAAAACTTGTATAGTAGGAAAAGTTGTACCCAATACAGGGATTGATTTACTGTTTGCAAGTTCAATTAATGCCTGAGGAGTTTCCTTCTCATTGGTGACAACAATGCAGGGAATATCAAAAGATAATATTTTTTTTAGTATTTTTTTTCTTTGAACTATTCCAAGACTTTTAAGATACGCTAGTTCTGTATTCCCAAAAATCTGTATGCGTTGATAGGTGAATATATCCACAAATCCTGTTAAAGCAATACCAGGTCGATGGAGATGCTCTTCAGTGATTGTTCTTTCCAGGTCAGCATCCTGGGTTAACAATTTAAACCGTAATAACTGTTTTGTTTCTTCAAGTAATGTTTTAACTGTCAAATTACTTTTATTTATTGATTCACCTCATCTTCTAAATGTTCATTTACTTTTTCATGTTCAAAATCACGACGTCTATCTTTATATTTTTTTAATTGTCTCTTTAATTTATCTATACAATTATCTATTGATTTAGTCATATTATCAGACCTTTCATGTGCTGATAAAATCTTGTTGTAAACCGAAAGATTTATCTCAGCAATACGGTCTTTGTTTTCCCAACTTAAAATCACCTCTGAATCAATGATATCATCATAAAATTTGTTTAATTTCAAGGTCTCATTTTCTGCATATTTTCTCAGTATTTCTGATAATTTAAATCGTCTCGCTGTTACTTTTACTTGCATGTAACTCTCCTTATTTTAATGGTGGGAAGTATATTATTTAATTATCCTTTCTGCTCTTGGATGTGCTTGTTCATATACTTTTTTTAACCGTGAGGTTGATAAATGAGTATAGACTTGTGTTGTTGATAAACTGCTATGCCCTAACAACTCTCTAACAGCCTGCAAATCAGCACCTCTATCAAGTAAATGAGTTGCAAATGTATGACGAAGTATATGAGGACTTAATCCCTTTTTTTCTGAAACCATAGTAAGCCATTTATTTACTCTTAATTGAATACCTCGATTAGATATTCTTTTTCCATAACGATTCAGAAATAAAGCATTTGCATCTTTAACTTTGAAAAGCTCTTCTTTATTCGTTATATATTTTTTAACAACTTTTAAAGCAAGTTTTCCAACCGGTACTATCCTCTGTTTTGAACCTTTACCCTTAACTCGTACTGTACCAGCATTTAAATTAATATCATGAATATTCAGCCCAGAAAGTTCGGATAGTCTTATTCCAGTACTATAAAAAAGTTCAATTATAGCCCTATCACGTATTCCGGAAGGACTCTCCATATCAATTTTTTTAAAAACTGCACTTATCTCATATTCTTGCAGGAATTTTGGTAGTACCTTTTCCTGTTTTGGTAGAGCGATTCCTGATACAGGATTACTATGAATAAGATTCTGTTTATTAAGATATCTAAAAAAGCTTTTTAAAGCAGCAATTTTTCTTTCAACGCTTTTTTTACTCATACCATAACGAATTAAGCTGCTTATAAAATCTCTAACATCATTTTTTGATATATTTTCTACTTTTCTATCCTTTGTAGATTCTCCATAATTATAAAATTCAAAAAATTGAAAAATATCTCTCTGATATGCTTCAATGGTATACTGTGAGTATTGCTTTTCCGAAGAAAGGTATTTTAAAAAATTACTAATATCTTGGTGATTCTTTTTCATAAAGTGTTAAATTAGACTCTCTTTCTTTACAATATTTTTACAATTTGGACAACGTTTAAAGATTCCTTGGGTCTTACTGTGTCTGATTTCTAATAAAGGATAGCCGCATTTAAGACAGAGTTGAGAAACCGGTTTATTCCAAAGAGCAAAAGTACATTTCGGATAATGGGAGCATCCATAAAAAATCTTTCCTTTTCTTGTTTTCCGTTCTACGATCTCACCTCCGCATTCTTTTTCCGGACATGTAATGCCAAGAGAGAAAGGTTTGGTAAATTTGCATTTTGGATAATTAGAACATGCTAAAAATCTGCCGAATTTTCCGACTTTTTTTTGCATAGGGGCACCACATATCTCACAAATCTCATCCGTGGTAATATCTTCCTCTTCAAGCGGTTTGGTAAACGTACATTCAGGATATCCTGTACAACCAACAAATTTACCATTCCTACCCCATTTAACAATAAGTTCTTTACCGCATTCCGGACAGTTCTCATCAATTTTTTCTTGTAGAGATTTCTTTATATCTTCCTGCTGTGATAATGCTCTTTCTAATGATTGTGTGAAAGGTTGATAAAAATCATTTAAAACATGTATATGATTTTTATCCCCCGATTCAATTTGATCAAGTTCTTTTTCCATTAGAGCAGTAAAATTTATATTAAATATATCGGGAAATTGAGAAATTAATATACTACTTACATCTATCCCCAGTTCTGTGGCATAAAGAGTTCTTCTCTCTTGTCTTATATATTTTCTACTTAAAAGATTTGAGATTGTTAGGGCATAGGTAGAAGGTCTTCCAATACCTAGATTATCAAGTTTTTTTACCAGGCTGCTTTCAGTGTATCTTGAAGGTGGCTTGGTAAAATGTTGCTGCGGATTGAGTTTGTATAGTGAAAGGGACTCTTCCTTTTTAAGTCCTTCAGGAAGATAGGTTTCTGAATCAATTTCTTTGGTTACATTATAAACCAGCATAAATCCCCGAAATTTAACCACTGAACCTGTTGTTCGAAATAAGTACTTTCCCCCTTTTACATCTATTATTGTTCGTAATAATTCAGCCGGACCCATCTGACAGGCAGTAAATCTTTGCCAGATAAGTGTGTAAATTTTCAACTGATCAGGAGTTAAATGCGAAGCTATACTCTTTGGAGTTCTCTTTATTGATGTAGGGCGGATTGCCTCATGTGCATCCTGGACCTTTCTTTTGGTTTTGTAAAAAACAGGTTTATCAGGTACATATTCAGTTCCATAGTTATTAGCTATAAATTCACGTACTTCTGTAACTGCTATAGAAGATAAACGAGTAGAGTCAGTACGCATATAGGTAATCAATCCTGTTCTCCCTTCTGAAAGATCTATTCCTTCATAAAGCTGCTGTGCAATCATCATAATTTTTTTTGTGCTCATTTTACACCGAAGAGCAGCATCCTGTTGGAATGTACTTGTAGTATAGGGCGGATAAGGTCTCCGCTTAACCTGCTTGGTCGTAATATTAGAGATAGTAAAAACTTGTTTCTTGATGTCATCAACATATTTTTCAACACTTTTTTCATCAGAAATATTTATACTTTCATCATTAATTTTAATAAGCTTTGAACTGAATACATCATTTCTTCTAGTTTTGAAAATCGCATCTATTGACCAGTACTCTTCCGGTTTAAAAGAGATTATTTCATCTTCTCTTTGACAGATGATCCTTAAAGCTACTGATTGAACCCTTCCTGCAGAAAGCCCCCGGTAAATTGTTTTCCAAAGAAAGGGACTAATTTTATACCCAACAATTCTATCCAGAACCCGTCTTGCTTTTTGTGCTTCAACTTTACTTTGATCAACAGAAATTGGATTTTTTATGGCATCCCTAACTGCTTTGTCTGTTATCTCATAAAAAAGAACTCGAAATATATTATTATTATATTTTTTAATTTCATTTGATAAATGATAAGCAATAGCTTCACCTTCACGATCCGGATCAGTTGCAATATAAACTTTATCAGATAATGAAGCTGCTTTTTTCAGCATAGTAAGTATTTTACCCTTACCTCTAATAGTTATCCATTCAGGAGAAAAATTATTTTCGATATCTACTCCGAGACGGTTCTTAGGGAGATTTTTAATATGTCCTACCGAAGCCCTAACATCATACTCTTTACCAAGAAATTTATTTATAGTCTTGGATTTTGCATCAGATTCAACAATAACCAGAGATTTTGCCATTAATTATGCTCCCATACTTTAAATATTTCATAACTATTGTCCACAACAATGTTTATATTTTTTCCCACTTCCACACGGACATGGATCGTTTCTACCCACTTTTTTTTCTACTCTAACTGGTTGTCTTTTACCTGCCCCTACATTACCTTGTTGCTGTTGTGCCTCAGGTTGACCTGCAAATCCCATACCTGCAGTATCTTCATGCACGGTTGACATGTCTATGACTGCTCTTGGCTGCTGTCTGCTTAAATCCTGTTCACCTTCTATATTTGCTTTAAACACAATTTCAAGAATTTCATCATCAATCGCTTCCAGCATTTGTTTAAATGCTCTGAATCCTTCCTGCTTATATTCAATTAAAGGATCTTTTTGGCCATATGCTCTTAAGTTAATTCCTTCTTTTAGATGATCCATCTCATACAGGTGCTCTTTCCATTTCTCATCAATAGTGTGAAGGGTAGCTATTTTCTCGAGGTGACCTATTATCTCATTACCAAAAGCTTCACATTTTCTCTTGTAGTTCTCTTTTGCTGCTTCTATGAGACGTTCCTTAAGCTCATCGACAGATATATCCTCCTTTTTCTCTTGAGTAAGGGAAAGAGGAAGAAGTATTGTTTTAAACATGACATTATTTAAACCATCCCAATCCCAATTCTCAGCATACTCATTCTCAGAAAATATTTCCACCTGTTCTGTTATAAAATCCTCTATAGATGAATAAATATTATCTCGTAAACTCTCGCCTGTCAGAGCTCTTTTACGTCTCTGATATATTATTTCCCGTTGTTTATTCATAACATCATCATATTCAAGAAGATGCTTTCTAATTTCAAAATTTCTCATTTCCACTCTTTTTTGAGCTCTTTCAATAGATTTTGTTATCATAGAGTGAGTAATCACTTCACCTTCCTGAAGCCCAAGTCTGTCCATTACACTTACAATTCTATCCGGAGCAAAAAGTCTCATTAAATCATCCTCTAAAGACAAATAGAATCGTGTGGACCCAGGATCACCTTGTCGTCCACTCCTCCCTCTCAGCTGTCTATCGATCCGACGTGCTTCATGACGTTCAGTACCAAGAATATAAAGACCTCCTTCAGCATAATCCCTCACCTTAACATGGGTAATTAAATCAATGCTGTCTTTCTCATCCCCAGGATTACTTTTTGATTTTGGAATAATAACAACCTTATGGTCAGCCCACCTATCAATATTGGTAATTAATTGAATTTTATTTTCCTCAGATTCTACTACTTTGGGATTTCCATTTTTTTCCGAAATAATGGTATTGAATGTATCTATTATATTATCAGGTATTTCATGGACAAGAATTTTCTCTCCTCTATTTATTAATACTTCAATATTCTCAGCAAACGCATTAAACCCATCTTCTGTATAGCGAATCACTCCTGCACCAAGCTTTATATCAGTACCTCTTCCTGCCATATTAGTAGCTATTGTTACCATACCAGGTTCACCTGCCTTGGAAACAATTTCAGCTTCTTTAGCATGATGCTTGGCATTTAATACCGAATGGTGTATATTTTTTCGCTTTAACATCCTGGAAAGGGTTTCAGAAACCTCCACAGAAATAGTACCAACCAAGATAGGAAGACCAGCATTATGATAATCCTCAATTTCCTGGATAATCGCATTATACTTTTCCCTTTTGGTTTTAAATATCATATCATTATAATCTGATCTCCTCACTGGCTCATTGGTTGGTATAACCACTACCTCAAGATCATAGATTTCTTCAAATTCATCCGCTTCTGTTTCGGCTGTTCCGGTCATTCCTGCAAGTTTGGTATAGAGCCGGAAAAAATTCTGCAGGGTAATGGTTGCATGGGTTTGAGTTTCTCTTTCTACTTTTACATTCTCTTTAGCCTCTAGTGCCTGATGGAGTCCATCAGAAAATCTTCTTCCAGGCATAAGCCTTCCGGTGAATTCATCAACAATCATTACCTTACCATCTTCAGTAACTACATATTCAACATCCTTTTCAAACAGGGAATAAGCTTTAAGTAACTGACTGATATTATGTAATTTTTCACTTATAGTGCTGAATTTTTCCTGGACCTCTTCTCTTTTCTCTTGCTTTTCTACAGGGGAAAGGGATTCATCTTCACTGATTTCTGTTAAATCAGTAGCAATATCAGGAAGCACAAACATCTCCGGATTATTGGGAGAAATAGCCTCTCTCCCTTTATCAGTGAGATCTATGGTGTTATTTTTTTCATCAATCACATAATAAAGCTCTTCATCCAATGTATGAAGCTTCTTATCCCGCATATAATCAGCTTCCACTCGCCTGATAAGCTTCTGTATTCCACTCTCTCTTAATATTTTTGTTAACCGTTTATTCTTTGGTTCTCCACGTTGGGCTTTCAGCAGTTTTTTCCCGGCTTCATAAACAGTATCTTCCTTATCAAGCAGTTCATTTCCTTCTTTAACAAGCCGGTTTATCAGGTGTGCCTGGTCACGAACTAACTGTGATACTTTTGGTTTCATTTCATTAAACTGATTATGGGATTCTGGTACAGGCCCAGAAATAATCAAAGGAGTGCGAGCTTCATCAATCAAGACAGAATCAACCTCATCGATAATTGAATAATAATGTCCTCTTTGTACCATCTCTTCTGTAGAACGAGCCATGTTATCTCTGAGATAGTCAAATCCAAATTCATTATTGGTGCCATAGGTAATATCAGCATTATAAGCTTTTTTCCGCTCAAGTGTTGACATATCATTTTTAATATAGGCAACACTGAGCCCCAAAAACTCAAATATTTTTGCCATCCATTCACAGTCTCTCTGAGCAAGGTAGTCATTAACCGTAACTAGATGGGCTCCTTTACCAACCAGGGCATTCAAATAAAGCGGCATGGTAGCAACCAGGGTTTTCCCCTCTCCAGTAGCCATCTCCGCAATTTCACCCTGATGCAAGACAACTGCTCCTATTAATTGGACATCAAAGGGGAGCATATCCCAATATGTATCTACTCCTACTACCTTCCAGGATTGCCCTATATGCCTACGACAGGCCTCTTTAACAACTGCAAATGCTTCTGGAAGAATTTCTTCAAGAACGCCCTCAGTTATTTCATTTTCCTCCTCCTCCAGTTCAGTTATCTGTTTTCGTATCTCTTCAATATCAACTTCTTCAACAGCATGTGAATCTTGCAGCTCTTTTTTTAAATCATCTATCTGTTCTCGAATATTATGCACCTTACCCTGTATCTTTTTCTTGAATTCCTCGGTCTTCTTTTTCAATTCCTCATCAGAAAAATCATTAAAAGTGGTATAAATTTTATTAATCTCATCTACAGTAGGCTGAATTTTATTAATTTGTTTTTCGTGTTTATTACCAAAAATTTTTTCTATTAATATATTAGACATATATTTCTCCGTGTTAATTCATGAAAAAAATGATGAGTTCTCAGGGTAAATATTAGATTCAAAAAAATTTGTAAAAATGTAATTAATAAAAAGTCATTTTGATGTAAAACCTTGCTCACTTCAGTTATCCCTGTCTTTTCATTATTAGTATTCCCTATCAATTAATTCTCTCTACTTATACTTACATCAATTATTTTTGTTCATTAAACCTTGTCCTCTTTTTTTAATTTTTCCATCTGATTCAAATTTTTTATAAAGACTATCAATTATTCCATTTACAAATTTACCACTTTTTATTGTACTGAAAATTTTAGCCAGATCAATTGCTTCGTTAATAGAAACCCTAGGTGGAATTTCTTCAAAAAAAAGTAATTCACATAATGCCATTTTTAAAATAATTTTGTCTATCACTGTTATTCTGTCATATTCCCAATTTTTTACACTCTGTGCTATATGTTCATTGAGAAATGTATCCTTTTCCAATACTTTTTTTACCAGATTAGAAGCAAAATCATATATTTCCTCTGGTGCTCTATTTTTAAGTTGAATCAAAAGAGTGTTCACATCATTTCCGGTCAGTGCTTCAGAATATAATGTTTGTAGAGCTAATTCTCTAGCCCGTCTTCTTTTTTTCATATAATATTTAAAATTTAATACATAATCAAGCCAGAGTTATACCTATCTTTGAGTTCGTCACTCAATGTTTCCAATAACTCTTTCTGAATAGATGTGGTTACAGAGCCTGGTGAATCTTCACCTATCTCTATTTTTTCAACAAAACAAATAGGGGCCATTTCTGCAGCAGTTCCATTCAAATATACTGTATCCATAATATACCACATCTCTATTTTTAAATTTTTTTTAAAAGCCATGTATCCACTTCCATAATGTATATAGGTTTATATTGGCTTTCTTACTTTCTACTTAATATCTTTTACCCGAAGTTGGATCCGTGTCTTGCCATTCCAGTAATTTTCTTCAATAATATAAGCTATATCAAGATTGTTTTCTCCAGGACACAGCCGATACATTAAACCTCCCAGATTGAATCCAATAGCTTCAAAAATTTTATTATTTTCTCTCACCCTAAATTTTAAATGATTTTTACCAACTATTTGGGGAGTTCCTACAACTTCAAGATTCCGGGAAACAAAAACAGGGCGCATATTTTTAGGACCATAAGGTTCAAACATTTTAAGATATGTAACTAATTCATCATTAATATCTGATAAAGATATTTCCATATCAATATCAATTGTTTTAATTAAATCCTCTTCTGAAATCATATCTACAGATACTGCTTGTAGTTGATGGCGAAACTGATCAATTTTTTTTGTATCAATGGTTAAACCGGCAGCATATTTATGTCCACCAAATCCAATTAAATTATTTTTACATAATGTAAGTGCTGAATATAGATCAAACTTTTTGATACTTCTTGCAGAACCTTTACCAATAGATTCTTTAATGGCAATCATTATTACAGGACGATTAATTTTTTCAGCTATCCGGGATGCAACGATCCCTATCACTCCTGGATGCCATCCCTCTTTTGCCAGCACAACCACCCTGTCCTCTTTTATATTAAAGGTTGACTCCAGCATTGCCAATGCTTCATTAAAAGTCCTTTCATCAATATCTTTTCGAATTCTATTTTCTGATTCAAGGATTTGTGCTAGGTTATGTGCTTGTTGTTTATTTTCAGTAGTAAGCAACCTTACTCCTCTTTCAGCATTACCTACCCTTCCTGCTGCATTAATACGCGGTGCTAGTCTGAAAACAATCTGCCCCGTACCAATTTTTTTTCCTATCAATCCTGAAATTTCAATCAAGGAGTAGATACCAACTCTATCTCCTCTATTAATACTCTCCAGACCTTTTTGAACAAAAAGTCTGTTCTCATCTACTATTGGCACAATATCAGCAGCAGTCCCAAGAGCAACAAGATCTAAAAATTTTTTGTATCTCTCTTCCTCTAAGTTGAGATGTGTGTTCAATCCCTGAATAAGCTTAAACGCTACTCCAACTCCGGCTAAGGCTTTAAAGGGATACGAACATCCCTCTTGTTTAGGATTTAATATTGCAGTTGCAGCCGGGAGGGTATTACCCTGTTCGTGATGATCGCATACGATGGTATCAATTCCTTTCTCAGTAGCTTGGTAAATTTGTCGAACACCCTTAATACCACAATCAACGGTAATCAAAAGTTTAACATTTTTTTCTATCGCATCTTTTATACCCTTTTCAGAAAGCCCATACCCTTCCTTAAGTCTGTCAGGAATATAGTAATATACATCTCCTCCCAATTGATTTAAAAATATCTTTAGCAGACTTACTGATGTAATCCCATCAACATCATAATCTCCATAGATAAGAATTTTTTCCTTATTTTTTAATGCATTATTAATCCTTTTAACTGCTTTATCCATATCTTTCATGAGATATGGATCATAGGAATTGGTCCAATCACTTTTAAAAAAAGATCTGATTTTCTCTTCTTTATCAAGATTACGATGTAATAAAATATTTGCAATAATATATGGTATGTTAAGAGAGGAGACAAGGAATTGTATCTCTTTCCTATTTGTTTCTTTTTTGACATTCCATTTCATATTATTCAAAGACCTCTGAATATTCTAGGGCAGAACGATAAGCCGGATTCTGTATTTCCTTTAGAGGAAATGGTGATCATTTATCTTATGGGGGATGTCTAAAAATATATTTGTATTTCCAAAACCTAGTAACTTTCTATTTTTTCGATTTCACTACCCTATCTTTTTAGACATCCCCGCTGCGGCCTACCCATGAGTCAGACGAAACGGACCATTTCGTAATAAATTCCTCACCTATTTGGCCTTGCTCCAGATGGGGTTTACCCTGTCGTCTTGCGTCACCGCAAAACCGGTAAGCTCTTACCTCACCTTTTCACCCTTACTCAACAGAACTCAATGGTTCTTTTGAGCGGTTTTTTTCTGTGGCACTTTCCATCATTCCATTTCTGGAATGTCTCCTAATAAAGGAGCATCCTGTCCTGTGGAGTCCGGACTTTCCTCAGAGTTGTTTATTTTATAGCTATTTACAACCCCGCGATCACCTGTTCTGCCCTTTATGATTAATTAAAATCAGTGATTTTTGTTTTTAATGTTATCGCCTTTCTTGCCAGTTTATCTGCTTCTTTATTTTTTTCTCTTGGTATATGTACAATTGATAATGTATAAGAAGCAGCATTAATAATATTTTGCACTTTATCAAATAGTTTTTTCAGATGTTGTTTCTTTACCTTATATAATCCCTTAACTTGATTAACCACCAGTTGACTGTCTGAATAGATAATTAGTTTTTTTAAATCATACTTTTCAACCAGACCTAAGCAGGCAATTAATGCTTGGTACTCAGCAATATTATTGGTTGCGTTTCCTATATAACCTCCCAAAATCTCCTTGGTACTTCCATGTTCATCCTTAATAACAACTCCATAACCAGAATCACCCGGATTGCCTATAGAGGAACCATCAATATAGCTAACAAGAATCATAAATTATCCTGTGATTTATTCCCATCCCATATTAATATTCGACCACAAACTTCACAAACATGTAATCTTTTCATAGAACGAATTTCTAATATTTTCTGGGGAGGAAGTTTTTTTGAACAACCACCGCATGAACCTCTTTGAATCGGCACAACAGCCAACCCACCTTTAGCATTTCTAATACGATCATACAGTGATAAGTACTTATTTTCAATATTGGATACCAGACTATTTTTTTTATCATTAAGGGTTAACTCTTCTTTTTCAGTTTTGGCATTTTTTTGCCCTAACTCTAATTCTTTCTTTTTAAAATTTTCTTTTAATATGGTTAATTCATTTTTATGCTTATCAAGTTCAGCAATAAGAATTTCTTCTTCTTCCATTAAAGAAATCACTTTATTTTCATTTTCATTAATTGCTGCATCAACCTCGTCTATTTCTGATGTAACTGCATCATATTCTTTATTATTTGTAACCTCATACAGCTGGGTTTGATATTTTTGTTTCTTCTTGATAAGGTCTTCGATTTCAACTTGAGTTAATCCCTTTTCTTTTTTTATCTGTTTTAACCTCGTCTTCTTTTCATTATAATTATTTTCAACTTCTTTAAGTTGTTTATATAACATTTCAATTTGATGTGGAAGGTTCCCTCTTAGATCTCTAATAAATTGTAATTCAGAATCGATATTTTGAAGTTTTATTAAATGTTCAATTAATTTTTGCAAAAATGCCTCCTGTATTGTTTCGTATTTCCCCCAAAATAAAAAAAGTGCCCCTTATATAAGGTGCACTTTATAAATGTTGTGCTTTATATCGATTTCTCTCTTTGATTTTTTTCTTACCCCGTTAATGTGTCTTACTCCTTATTTAAATTATCAAATAATGTGGGCCCAGAAGGACTCGAACCTTCGACCGACGGATTATGAGTCCGTTGCTCTAACCAACTGAGCTATGGGCCCAGTATATTTCCGGACTTCTATTATAATAAAATCTTTTCACTTTTTCAACTTTTTTTTTCAATTTTTTTAATAATTGAGTCCTTCATTTCCTTAGCAAACAAAACCAACTCTTTTTTTAATGTAAAGTACTTATCCTCTAGTGTAGTAACATCTTTATTGTGCTCTTGTTCTCTGCGTATTTGTTCTTGATACTTTTTAATTCTATCTTTAAGGTTTCTTTTTTTAATTTCAATTATACAATCAGCACACAGGTTGTTATAATCATCACTCTTGGTAACAGTATCCTTTTTTCTTGACATAAGTGCGGTAAGGTAGGATTTAATTTCTGGATTTTCAGTAAATCTATCCAGTATATCTTTTTCATGCTTGATCTTATGTTGCAAGTATTCTTTATAAATTTTAGATAAAATAGTATTGGAGGTAACATCATCCTCATCAATAAAATCAAAGATTACGTCTGCCCATTTAATAAAATCCTCCAGAAGAAAAACTAATAGTATATCTTCAGCATGCTTAGGATGTATTCCTTTGATATCCTGATTGGTGTCTCTTATTGTATCAGTTCTAGTGAACTGTAGTTTATGTAAAAATTTTTCCTCTACCCCGATTTTTTCTGAAATTTCTTTTATATAAAAGTTTCTTTCCAGGGGGTCCTTAATATTTACCACAGTATTCATTAATTTTTTTGCTGCTTCTGCTTTGGCATACGGTGAGTTTAAACTACCATCTGCTTTTAACTGCTGAAGATGAAAATCCACAAAGGATTGAGCTGATTCAATATGCTCATTCATTACTTTTTTACTATTTTTTAGTAAAAAAGTATCCGGATCAATCCCCTTGGTAAGAGGAGCAATATTAACCCGGATCCCGGCTTTAAAAAGCACATTCACCCCTCTTAAGGCAGCTTTAAATCCGGCTGAATCGCCATCAAAAAGCAAGGTAACATTTTTAGAATATCGAACCAGTATTTCAGCTTGGTTTTCAGTTAAAGCAGTACCAAGGGTAGAGACAGCATTTTCAAATTCACATTGGTGAAGCCGCAAAATATCTGTGTATCCTTCAACCAGCAGTACCCTGTCCTTTTTCCTAATTCCTTTTTTAGCAATATCTAATCCATAAAGCTGAGAACCTTTTTTATAAATCATGGTCTCTGGGGAATTGATGTATTTAGGTTGATTTTTTTTCTCCTTGATTATTCTTCCTCCAAAACCTATGACCTTACCAGTTCTGTTTGAAATGGGAAATATAACTCTTCCTCTAAAACGGTCATAAAAACCAGATCCATCCTTTCGCTGAATAATAAGACCCGCCCTTTCTAGGTGCTGCAAGGGTAGATTTGATCTCTTGGCCATAAGAATAAGACCATCCCATCTATTAGGTGCATATCCACTTTGAAATTTTTTTATTGTATTAGAAGTAAAACCTCTCTGTTTAAGATAGGTAAGAGCCTTTGCCCCTGCCTGGGTTCGATAAAGACAGGTAATAAAAAATTCCTTGGCTGCATTGTTTGCATAGTAGAGGATCTCTGTTTCAGCTGTGGTTGACTCATCTGTTTGGGTGTCTGGCAATGTTATTCCATATCTTTCTGCCAGGTTTTTTACAGCTTCAGGAAAGGTGATATTCTCTATTTCCATTATAAAATTAAAAACATCTCCGCCTGCTCCGCATCCAAAACAATGATACAAACCTTTTACTGAATCTACACTAAATGAAGGAGTTTTTTCCTGGTGAAAGGGACAGATCCCCATTAAGGATTTACCTTTTTTTTTAAGAGTAACATAGTCAGAGATAACCTCAGTAATATCTGCGCTATCCCGGATTTGCTGAATTTTTTCTTCAGAAACTTTCATTTCATCTCTACAATGGTTACTCCGGTATCTCCCTCATTCCATCTGCCAAGTCGAAAATTTTTTACAAGGTTATGATCTTTAAGATACCTTCCTATTACCTCTCTCAACACTCCAGTCCCCTTTCCATGAATAATTCGAATAATTTGATGTCCAGTCATAACAGCATCACTTAAAAACTTATCAACAGTTTCTACCGCATCCTCAGCTATCATTCCTCTTAAATCAATTTCATCACTAATAGTATCCGTAAGGTTGGTCTCTGAGTATAGGTTGACTTGTGTGATATCAGCTTCTTTTGAGTCAGATTCTTCAGAGAATTGCAACTCATCTAAAGAAACTTTAAGTCGTATGCCATCCCAATCAACTAAAATCCGTCTTGTACTATCAGGTTCTGAAATTATTTTCCCTTTTCCTGAATGTCCATGCCAATAAGCCCAATCACCTTTTTGTAAAGGCTTTTTATTGAGTACTTTGTTTTCATCCCTCAGTTCTTTTATTTTATCATGTTTTTTCTTTAATGTTAGTTTTGCAGTTCTAATAGCTGATTTTGCAGCCTGTTTTTCTTTTATCTCCCGAATAATTTTTTCTATTTCAACATTGGCATTTTTTAAAAAATCTTCTGCCTTCTCAACTATCTTTCTTTTCTCTTTGTCCCCTTCTTTTTCAATTTTGTTTAACCGTTCTTGATATAGATGTATCAGACCTTCAAGTTTAGAATGTTTGATTTCAGCTTCTTTTGCCAATTGGGTTGACCTCTGTATCTCATTTTCAAGTTGAAAAATAAGGTTATCCAATCTGCCTCGCTCCTCACCAACTCGTTTCCTGGCATTTGCAATTATTTTATCATTCATACCATATTTTTCAGCAATTTCAAAAGCATAGGATGAGCCTGGTAAACCCATCTGGAATATATAAGAGGGAGAAAGCTTTTTACTATCAAAAAGCATAGAACTATTTTCAATGTATTTATGTTGATTGGCAAAAACTTTTAATGCTCCCATATGGGTGGTTGCAATGGTCAAACACCCAAGTTTTGTCAGATATTCCAAAATAACTTCTGCAAGTGCTGCCCCTTCGGCAGGATCTGTAGATGAACCAATTTCATCCAGCAATACCAAACTATTGGAATCACTCTTTTTTAGTATACGGTTCAAACTTTCAACATGTGAAGAAAAAGTTGAAAGATCATGTTGAATTGACTGACGGTCTCCGATATCGGCAAAAATACCTGAAAACAAAGGAATTGAGGAACCTTCATCTGCAGGTATATGGAATCCATAATTGTGCATAAGAGAAAGAAGACCTACTGTTTTTAAGGCAACCGTTTTACCACCTGCATTAGGTCCAGTGATTACGACTGTTCGAATATTCTTATTCATTTCAATGGTTAAGGGAACAACCTCAGCAACAGAGTTGCGAAGTAAAAGTAAGGGATGACGGCTGTTTATCAATGTTAGTCTTTCCTCTGTATTTATGTCTGCAGGTATACAATTTATTTGCATTGAAAATTGTGCCTTGGCATAAATTGTATCCAGGTCTCCAAATTGATCAATATTGATATGTATGTCAGATAAATTTTCTCTAACAACATTTGCAACTCTTTTTAATATTCTTTCAATCTCTCTATTCCTCTCTGATTCCAGTCTATATACTTGATTATTCAACTCAATAATATCCAGGGGTTCAATAAAAAGGGTAGCACCACTTGCTGATTGATCTACAACAATGCCCTTTATTGCGCTTCGGTTTGATTCTTTAAGAGGAATAGCAAGTCGGCCCTGACGGATTACTAAATTTTCATCTCGGGCATACCCTTTTGATAAAAGAGCCTGGAGTTTTGATTCCAGTTTGTTCCGGATTTTAATTCTTGTATCTTCAATATTTTTCTGAATGGAATACAACTTTACTGAAGCCTTGGACTTTATCTTTCCTTGTGAATCCAGAATTTTTACTATCTCTTTCTGAAGAAAGGGAAGGTAGTTAAAATGATGTGTTACTTTTCTTAATAAAGGGTATTTATCTTTCCGATCGTTTATGTATTTTTTTATCTTTTCAACAATTTTTAAAAAATGGAGGAGTATAAACAGCCCTTCAGGTTTAATATAACTTCCCACAATGTCTGCTTTTTCTAAATGCAGGTTTAAGCTACCATAACCTTCCAGAGGCAAAGGATCATCATACCGAAGCAAATTTACCATTTCTGTAACCCGTTCAAGTTCTTTTTGCAGCAATTCTTTGTTTTTATATTGAGAAAGAGATTTAATTTTCTCATTTCCCTCCTGGGAAACTGTATAGTGAACAACCTTATCAATTATTAAATCAAACTCAAGAATTTTAATAAGTAATGATTTATTCATCTTTTCTAATAATTTTATCAGTCTGATTTTACTTTACATTCAATTCTTCAGATATTACCTTATTACTCTGTTCCTGCATGGAATCCATTTGGTCAGCTACTATCTTATCAACAGCTTTTTTTGATTCATCAGTGAGTCCTTGCTTGACTTCCAAATAAAAATTTTCTGTTTTAGGAAAGGCTGTTTTTATGATATTGAAAACTGCAGGAGCAACAGTACGGATGGGCGAAAACAGTATAGAATTCTCTTGCTCTTTTTTTACTCGTTCTGAAAGGGGAATAATTGATATTAAAAGGATTACAAGACTCGCAATCAGGCTGCCTTTTAATAACCCTATTAACAAACCTCCTCCTCTATCTACCCATCCCAAAAAAGTCCATTTAAATATCTGACGGATTCGACCAGCAATAAATCTAAAAATTATAATTATTACCATAAAAACCAGTAAAAAAGAGATTGTATTAATTACAATATCTGGTAAATGTATCCATTTTTGAATGAAAACTGTGAGGTTACTTTTGACTCGTAATGCAATTAAATAGCCAATTAAAAGACCTATCAAAGTAAATATTTCTAGAACCATTCCTTTGAACAATCCTTTTACACACAAAAAACCTATAATGAGCAGAATAATTAAATCAAAAGTATTCATAAATATATAAAAAACCCTATGTTTTAATAAAACACAGGGTAGTAAAAAAATATTTTATTAATAAAAAACTCAATATTATTTAACTCAATTTTTTCCTTACGGTATCTTGTACTATTTTACCATCAATCCGCCCTTTTATGTGCGGCATTACAGTCCCCATAACCTTACCCATATCTCGCATCGATTCAGCGCCTGCATCATGTATTACTGCATCAATTATCTTTTCGAGTTCTTCTATAGAAAGAGGCTCAGGTAAAAAGGATGAAATAATTTCCAATTCTTTTTCTTCTATTGCCACTAGATCATCCCGTTCATGTTTGATAAAAATCTCCAGGGATTCTTTTCTCTTCTTGGCTTCTTTGGATAAAACTATAATTTCATCTTGTTCAGTAAGGTCTTCCCCTTTTTCAATTGCTGCATTTTTTAACTGAGATTTTATACTTCTATAAGCTTCCACAGCAACCTTGTCTTTAGATTTCATGGCTTGTTTCATCTTCTCAGCTATAACTTCAGATAAACTCATGATTAAATCCTTTTACCAATATTTGATTATTATTCTCCAAATATTTTTTGAAGTTTTCTTTGCTTTCTGCGAGCAGCTGCTTCTTTTCGTTTTCTTTTTTCACTTGGTTTTTCATAATACTGATGTTTCCTAATATCAGACATTAATCCTGCTTTTTCACATTGTTTAGTAAATCTTTTTAAAGCTCTTTCAAATGATTCATTATCTCTAATCTTTACTGCAGGCATAAATTCTTGATACCTCCTTTCATATTATTTTATTTTTGTTAATATAGGTAAATAATTCGATTTAAGCAAGAAAATTTTACCAGAATTAAAATTTTAAATATTTATGTTGCAAAATTCTATTCAATTTGTTATATTATAAACTTAAAATATTTATGAAAAGTGTATGCATATAATTACAAAATATATTCTTAAAGAACATATCAGTCCTTTTCTATATGGTATTGGAACAATAATATTTCTGTTCATTTTAAATATACTGTTCCGTGATCTTGGCAGGTTACTTGGTAAGGGACTTTCTCTTAAAATAATTGCCGAATTCTTTATATATCAACTTGCATGGATAGTTGCCTTAGCCGTTCCTATGGCTGTTCTTATTGCAACGCTCATGGTATTTGGCAGGCTTTCTTCAGAAAATGAACTATTAGCCCTTAAAGCAAGTGGGATTCACCTTTATAGTCTTATTTCTCCAGTATTAGTTATATCCGTTATTATAGCTGGGTGTATGATTCAGTTCAATAATTATGTATACCCAGAGTCCAACTATCTATTGAGTATGCTCTATGCTGATATTTCCAGAAAAAAACCAACCTTAACCCTAGAACCAAATGTATTTTTTGATGATATTAGAAATTATAATCTGCTCGTACATTCAATTGATAACAAAAACGATATTCTTCATGGAATAATTATTAATGATAACAGTGACCCTAAATTTAGCAAAACAATATTCGCTAAAACAGGAAGACTCTACTATTCATATAAATATAGTACAATGGTATTTTCTCTTAATAATGGTGAAGTACACGAAGTAGAAAAAGCAAACCTCGAAAATTATAGAAGATTACAATTCAATAAACATAAAATTTATATTCCAGTTTCTAATATGGTACTTAAAAGAAGCAGTTCACGGAGAAGGGGTAATAGAGAAAAAAATGCACCCATGTTACAACAAGATATTAAACGTCATTTTAAATCCGTAACCAATAAACAAAATATGGCTGTCCAACAAGCCCAGATAAGAATTAAACAGGTTTTTCCAGACGAGCTTTGGACTAATAAAAAAATCTCTCCTAACACTCCTAGGCTCCAAAAAACAACACGAGAAAACAACTTAAATAAATTAAACCAATCGATACAAAGTATCCGTTCCCAAATAAGAGGAATTAATGGATTTGAAAAATCAATCGCTGCTCTAAAGGTTGAAGTCCATAAAAAATATTCTATCCCGGTTGCTTGTATTGTTTTTGTGTTAATCGGTGCACCAGTTGGAATCATGGCTAGACAGGGAGGAATGGCAGTTGGTGGAGGTATTAGTATGATATTTTTTCTCATTTATTGGTCGTTTTTAATAGGGGGAGAACAACTTGCTGACAGAGGTTTAATGAATCCAGTTCTAGCTATGTGGCTTCCTAATATTGTAGTGGGCACTGGTGGTGTCTATCTTGTTATACGAACTGTTCAGGAAGTAACCTTTATCCAATGGAATTTACTTACTAAGCGGTTGGAAAAATTTCTCTTAAGGAAAAAATGATGATTTCTATTCTACCACGTTACATATTTAAACGATTCATGTCAATTTTTTCGTTTTGTCTGCTTGGAATAATAATCATATTTATTGTTGTAGATATGATAGAGAACTTGGATCGCTTTATTGATAATAATGTTCCCTGGAATATAACAACTATATATTATATCTATTTCATACCCTATATAATTATCATTATCCTTCCTGTTGCTACTCTTATGACCACAGTCTTTTCTATTGGTCTCATGGCCAGACATAATGAAATTGTTGCCCTTAAAGCATTAGGATACAGCTTGTATCGTATAATGTTTATTCTTTCAATAATCGGTTTATTAATAAGTATGGGTTCATTTTTCTTAGCAGAAACAGTAGTCATACATACAAACCGGCAAATTGAAAATATCAAAAATGATTATTTGAATAATAGACATTCAGATAGTAAGAGAATCATTCGGGATGTTATTATGCAGGATCCTCCTGATAAAATCGTCTCTATTGAAAGTTATAATTTTAATAGACAAATAGCCAATAATGTAAAAATTGAAACATATGCGGAGGGTACATTAATATCAAAAATTGATACTCGCCTGATGAAGTGGAATGGGAATAGCTGGATTATTTATAGTGGATATGAACGAAAATTTGGAGAAAATAATGAAAAAGCAAAACCGATTACCAAACAACGGAAAATAAGCTTGAATTTTACTCCCCATCAGCTCTACCTTTCTCAAATCGATCCTGAACAAATGAGCATTAATGAACTTCTCTGGTTTGTTGACAGGGTGCAAAAATCAGGGGGAGAAGTACATAAATGGATCACTCAACTTAATCTCAGAGTTTCTTATCCAATAAGTAATGTTATTATTATTCTATTCAGTGTTCCTTTTGTTTATAATAGAAGAAAAAAAAGTCTTGCAGTGGGTTTTGGTATTAGTCTAGCAATCTGTTTTGTATACTTTGGTTTGATAAAAATTGGTCAAACTATGGGTGAAAAAGGAGAACTTAATCCTTTTCTGGCTGCCTGGATTGGCAATTTTATTTGGGGAGCAGGTGGAGTGATTAATTTAATAAAAATTAGAAAATGACTTGACTTTTCCCTAAAAAGTTATGTACCTTAAGAACCGTATAAGAATAACGGAGGTTTAATTATATGAAAAGAACCTATCAACCAAGTAAAAGGAAACGGAAAAATAAACACGGGTTTCGAAATCGAATGGCAACCAAAAACGGTCGATTAATATTAAAACGCCGCAGAGCCAAGGGGAGATCAAAACTTACTGTCAGTGATGAATAGGATTTACTGATAGTATAGTAATGAAATCCAGTGTTATGGGAGAAAAATTATCAAACATAGATCAAGGGTTGCCCAAAAAAGAGATTATTAAAAAAAACAGGGAATTTAAAAAACTCCTTTACCAAGGTAGACAGTGGAATGGAAAGTATATAAAATGTTTTATCCTACAAGAACAGAACAGACAAGTAGGATTTATTGTTTCAAAAAAGATTGGAAAAGCAGTTATCAGGAACAAAATTAAACGATTAATGAAAGAAGCTTATAGAAAAAACAGAAGCAGAATAAAAGACAGTCATTTATTACTATGTGCAAAAAAAAACTCTCCAGCTGCCAAGTATCAAGATATTAATGAAGATTTTAATAACTTTTTAAAAAACAATGATAATTATTAAAAAATTAATTATATACATCATTAGATTATACCAAAAAATAATCTCGCCTTTATTTCCCCAAACCTGTCGCTTTTCTCCTACGTGTTCAGAATATTCGATCCAGGCAGTGAACAAATACGGCCTTGTAAAAGGTTTAGTTTTAGGACTAAAGCGCATAATAAGATGCCATCCATTTAATCCAGGTGGCTATGATCCAGTAAAATAAATGAGGATGAGAAAACATGGATAAAAAATCAATTTTAGCCATTGTGTTAATATTAATCATATTTATCTTATGGCCTGTTTTTATGAAAAAAATTGGCTATAAAAAAGATAATGCCCAAAGCCCCTCAACTCAGACAACTCAAACCACCCTTGAGGACACACAAGATAACAAACTGGCACATGATGATTCAACCAGTCAGGATAAAGAGAATAGGAAACCTTCTAATCAAAATACCCCTCCTCCAGTAATAAATATGAATGCAGATAGTGTGATTATAGAAAACAATCTTTTCAGAGGAGTACTTTCCACAACTGGAGGTGGTACTATTATTAGCTGGAAACTTAAAAAATATTATTATAGAGACAAGAAAGACAGTGTACTTGTTGAGATGATACCTAAAAATGCTGTAGGAAATCTATTTGTTATACCTTGGAATCAGACTATAGATTTTAACAATAAAAAATTTAAGGTAATATATGACACTTCTGGTACAGTAAAGAAATATAGATTTATCACTACCCTCGATGGGTATAAAAAATTCGAAAAAGAATTTATAGTTAAACCTGACAATTATCAGGTTGATATGAATCTAAAATTCCATTTACTAACCAATCAAGATATGGGCAAAGATTACACTATACAATTTAATTCCGGCTTAAGACCTACAGAAGAGTTAAAAAAAGATGAAAGGTACTATCAAGCATATGCATTACAGGGAGATGAAATTCTTAAAACCAAATTAGATGATACCAAATATAAAGAAGGCTTGACAAAATGGATGGCAGTACGCAATAAGTATTTTTTAATGGCCCTTATTCCCAGGGATAATGCGGCTAGCGGTGCACGTTTAAAAGGCGAAGAGATAAAACAGTATTATTATCGGAGAGAGAATCAGGAGTGGAAAACATTTATGACTGAACTCCTGATACCTTTTACAGGTGGAGAGCTGAAGTCAGAGACATTTACTCTTTACCTCGGACCTATGGATTATCAGGAGTTGAAAAGTTTAAACTGTAATATGGAAAAGCTGATGAATTTCGGATGGCCTATAATTAAACCTTTCAGTATTGCTTTTTATTATACTTTGAAATTTTTAAATGACAAAGTAGTTCATAACTATGGATGGGCAATAATAGTCTTGGCTATCTTTATCAAGATAGTACTCTACCCCCTGACCAGAAAAAGTTATCAATCCATGCGAGCCATGCAGTCACTCCAGCCAAAAATCGCGTCCTTAAAAGAAAAATATAAAGATGATCCCCAAAAATTGAATCAGGAAACCATGAAACTGTATAAGCGTGAAGGTGTGAATCCTATGGGTGGATGTTTACCCATGCTTTTACAGATGCCGGTTCTGTTTGCATTATTCAATCTTTTTCGAACCACTATTATGCTCAGACAGGCCTCATTTCTGGGTGGACTCATATCCGATCTATCAGCTCCGGATGGCATTATAAGAGGTTTTAACCTGCTTCCCATTCTTATGGGTGTAACCATGATCATTCAACAAAAACTAAGTAATCAGGATCCCAAACAAAAAGCCATGGCTTATTTTATGCCAATTTTCCTTGTGTTCATTTTCTTCAATCTCTCTTCAGGATTAAATCTCTACTATTTAATGTTTAACCTCCTTACTATTGCCCAGGAGCTTTTGATTAAAAAAGAGAAAAAATAAGATATTCACCTTTACCAATACTAATACATGCTAACACTGTAGGGATTTAAAAAATTAAAGAAAAAAAAGTATACAATTGGGTATTTTCTTATGGTACCCAGTAGTTAATTCCAGCATCATACAGAGTGAAAATCTGATACAAAATGGTATCACTCACATATGAAATTTAATTGCCCCGTCAGGTTGTTAACAAGCACGGGGTTTTATAATATAAAGTAAAATATTAATGAATATGGAACGAGACACAATTACTGCTGTATCCACACCTTATGGAGAAGGAGGGATTGCCGTTATTCGGATAAGTGGTCCTGAATCTCACGCTATAATTCAAAAGATATTTCAACCTGTTAAAAAATTATCAGCACCTCAAAACCACAGAGTCTATCACGGATGGATTGTAGATAATGAAGAAAAAATTGATGAGGTAATGGTTACTTTTTTTCATTCTCCCCATTCATATACAGGAGAAGATGTTGTAGAAATAAGTTGTCATGGATCACCTTTTGTATCCAAACGAATACTGGAACTTATAATTGAACATAAAGCCAGATTAGCATGCCCAGGTGAATTCACTAAAAGATGTTTTATGAATGGTAAGATAGATCTCTCTCAAGCTGAAGCTGTTGCTGATCTGATTCATGCTAAAACAGAAGCTTCCCGCAGGGTGGCTATGTACCAACTGGAAGGAAACTTATCCCAGAAATTAACAGAATTTTCCCAACAACTTGTACAAGCCTGTTCCTTTCTTGAACTAGAGCTTGATTTTGCCGAAGAGGATATTGAGTTTACTTCCAAAAAAGATCTAAGGAATTTGTTGTCTAAAATAGATTCAGAGTTGAAAAAATTTCTCGATAGTTATGAGAGAGGAAGATTATGCAGGGAGGGAGTGAGAATGGCTATTATTGGTAGTCCCAATGTAGGCAAATCCAGTATCCTAAATTGTTTAGTGGAAAAGGAAAGAGCAATTGTAACTGAAGTTGCTGGAACCACCAGGGACACTATTGAAGATGTGCTGGACATTGAAGGAGTTCTTTTTACTATCACGGATACTGCTGGTTTAAGAAAGGTCCGGGATCCCATAGAAAAAGAAGGAGTGAAAAGGGCAGAAAAAACTCTTGAAGACGCAGATATTGTGTTATTGGTTGTTGATGGTAGCAAATCCTTAGACCAGGAAGACAGAAAAATAATTAGTAAGATACAGAAGAAAAAAAAGAAAATTTTGGGTGTGATAAACAAATCCGATCTTAGTCAGAAAGTCACAGTTATTGAAATGAAAAAACTGATTAATGCAGAAGATATCTTGTCAATTTCAGCCTTAAAGAAAAAAGGAATTGATGATCTTATTAATAGTCTGAAACCTATAGTTATTTCTGGAGACTTACCGAGTGAGGGTGAACTTCTCCTGACCCGCGAGCGTCATAGACAGGCAATTTCCCAAGCCAGAAAATATATTAAACAGGCTAAAACAGCTATGGATAAGAATATGTCTCAGGAATTTGTGGCTTTTGATCTGTGGCAGGCTTTAGATGCATTGGGAGAAATTTCTGGTAAAAAAACCACTGATGATATATTAGATTTTATTTTTTCCAAATTTTGTATTGGGAAATAATATAGTAAGAATTACTTCATTTTTTAATATAAGTATAGATGTAAAAGAGAAAGTTGTTATATTTCTATTATCTGTTGTTTTTTATTTTTTAGCCAAGTTCAAAATTCTTTTCACGGCCCGAAGAATGTTTACCATATCATATGGTTTTTGAATAAACTCATACATTTCTTCACGGTCCCTAATACTTCCCAAGTTTTCATCAGTGTAACCACTGCTCAATAAAACAGGAATATCTGGTCTTTCTAATCTAATGTGTTTTGCAAGTTCTAAACCAGTCTTATCAGGAAGAACCATATCAGTGAAAAGTAGTTGAAAATCATTTTTCTTTTTATTGAAGTTAGCCAAAGCTTGTTTTGTGGTGGCTGCTGTAGTAACGGTATATCCGTTGTTTTGCATAACAGTTGAGGTATATTCACGAACACTTTCTTCATCCTCAACCAATAATATATGTTCTCCATGACCCTTAAGATCTTGCAGATCCTTTATTTCTTCTTTTTTCTTTTCCTCTTCCCTAAAAGAAGCAGGTAAATACAGAGTAAAAATTGATCCCTTCCCTAACTGACTATCTACCCTGATCCATCCATTGTTGTTCTTGACAATATCATTAACTACAGATAATCCTAAGCCTGTTCCCTTGCCCTGTCCTTTGGTAGTAAAAAAAGGAGTAAAGATGTGCTTTAAGGTCTCAACATCCATACCTGCACCAGTGTCTTTAACTTCTATTACTACATACTTACCTGGTTTTGCATCTGTTGTTGTATCGATATTAGATTTATCTATAATGGTATTATCGGTTTTAATGGTAATTTTTCCCTTCCCAAGTATTGACTCTTTGGCATTGATAGTTAAATTCATGATCGCCTGCTCGATGGAACCTAAATCACCCCAAACATCCCACAATCCGTTTTTAAGCTCAGTCTTGATAACAACATTTTCTCCTAGTATCCGGTTGAGCATTTGAATTAAATTTTTTATCAATGTATTTATATTTAGAAGAGAATATTCCACAGGCTGGTGTCTGCTAAATAAAAGCAACTGGCGGGTTAAACTGGCTGATCTGTAAGCTGCATCCCTAATCTCTTTTAAGTCAGTATACAGAGGAGAAGACTGCTCAATATGTAATAAAGCCATGTCAGAATATCCCTGAATAACAGTCAGCATATTATTGAAATCATGAGCTACACCACCGGCTAACCTTCCTAATTCTTCAAGTTTTTGGGACCGAAGAAGCTGCTTCTCAAGTTCTATTTTCTCAGCTTCACGTTTCTGGCGACTGGTAATATCCCGGGCCAGTGCGAGCAATAAAGGATTTCCCCCGGTTGAAAGCAAACCAATATGAATTTCAACCGGAAAGGTGGTGCCATCTTTACATTGAAAAGCATCCTCCACAGTTAGAGATCTTGTATAGGTCAATTGTTGGATAATCTTTTTGACTATCTTCTGATCTCCAATTCCAATATCCTTCATAGTTAACTCCAACAGTTCTTCCCGGTTATATCCAGATTTTCGGCAGGCTGTCTGATTAATATCCACAATATTTGTGTGGGAATCGATTACAAATAATAGGTCCATGGTATTTTCTACCAATCTGCGGAATCGTTCCTCACTCGCCCAAAGTTTTTTCTCCATACGATGCTTATAAAGCGCCATTTCAATGACTGCTTTCAACTCTCGTTTATTAATAGGTTTGAGTAGATACCCAAAGGGCTCAGTGAATTTTGCACGTTTTAGGGTTTGCTCATCAGCGTAGGCTGTGAGAAAAATCACAGGAATGTTATTATGACTGCGAATCTTCTGGGAGGTTTCTATACCATCTATTTTCCCTTTTAATCGAATATCCATCAATATTAAATCAGGAACTACTTTTTCAGCTTCTTTTATTGCTTGTTCTCCTGTATCAGATATCGATACTACAGAAAAATTCATACTTACCAGCTGATATTCCAAATCCCTAGCAAATATACTTTCATCTTCCACAATCTGTATTTTTATTTTCTGCATTGGGTATGCCTTTTTTACACCACCTAGCATTGATGATAAAAAAGTAATGCGGTTTTTTAAGAGATTTAATCATTATATCAATTATTACTTTATAGAACAAATTGATCCCGTGATAAAATTAGTAGAATTCTAAAGTGCATAACAAAATTAAAGCATAATATTTAATTCAATCCATAAAGAGTAATAATAAAAAATAATAAAAAAAAAATATAATGTCAAGAATAATAAATTGTTTCGATTATCAAATCCAACCTTATACTCCTTGTAAGGTATGTTGGGTTTTTAATGCTATACAGTTAGAGAACTCCATACTGATCAGGAGAACAGGAAAGTTAGTTTCACTTCATGAGAGTTTATCATTCCTTTACACAATATAAAATTTCCTGGATTCCAGATTTTATGATTTTTACAACCTGGGCAAAAACATTCAGAATGTTTTAAAATGTTATATTCATTTATTGAACTTCTCAGAGTAATCATTTTTTCAGCACCTTAATCAAACTTTCCATCTCTACAATATAGTCTTTCAGGGCCTTCTCACCTTTTAAGGTTATGGAAACAGTAGTATATGGTTTGTTATTCTTAAAGGTTTTCTTGATTTTTACCAAGTTTGCTGTTTTTAGTCTTTTTAACTGTATTGACAGATTTCCCGATGTGAATCCGAGTTTTTCCTGTAACTCGTTAAAGGAAATTGCAGCTTTTTCCATGCTGGCCAGATGTGTCATAATAAGCAGCCTCGTGCGCTCGTGAATAAGCTTATCAAATTCAGGCACGACATTAATCCTCCTTTTTTACTTGTGAAGAGAAAAATCCTGAAAATGAAAGAATAAGCATCCCGCATCCGAAGGTCATGATTATAGCAAAAGGGGCGAGGATGGAACTGAAAATGATCGTAGAAATCCCGGTAATAAAACACCAGTATCCAACAATCAGAGAGTATCTGATCTGTAGGATAACACCGTATCCAATACCTATCAGTGCGGTACCGATGGAAAATGTTGGAATAATGAAATAGGAAATGTGCTGAACAATGAAAAAAATACTTAAAAAGATCATTAATACAACCACCGAAACATAGATATATGAAATTTGGTTAGAATAAAATTCTTTCAGTAACCATCCAATAGTAAGGTTTCGGTTAACTTGTTTTGCTGAGGATAAATAGGCTCTTCCTTTCCATATCTGTAAAATAATTCCATCCACAGCAATAGCAGTATAAATGATATACCTTAGATTAATGGGAATAGCACTGAAGCTGCCGTAATATTGGACCAAGAAAAAAATCAACATGGAAAAACCAATAACACTGAAAGTAACTGTCAATAAAAACCAGCGAAACACAGCTAAATTTAAAAACTGACGCAATACTGGCTTGTTGCGGTTAATGGTAGCTTTTATGGAAGAAATATCATGGAGAAGTCTTTCTACCTGTTGGTTGGTAATAGTTTTCATTTTTCTACCCCTTTTTTAATATTACTTTATATTGTAAACTACTTTACAATATAATATACTTTTTTAAAAAAGTCAAGTTTTTTTTAAAAAAATTAAAATAGTATTTATCTGTAAACATAGGTATTAAATAAAATTTAATAAAAAAAGCTATTCAGGGTGTTATGTTAATCCTGAATTGGGTCCACCCTATTACTCCAACACCAAATATCTATTAGCATTGTTAAAATTATTGCTAACCATGGATCAAGCGATGATATAAAGATTTTATTTTGAAATCTAGAAAATAAGGAGTGACAACTGCAGCACATTATAAAGGTTTATTCTCAGGATTAATGATAGTACTCGGATTATTCTCAAATATAATGCTCTTAAACATTACTAAAATTCAATTGTAATCCCACCTACCGGAAAAATCTGGAACTGAAGAACCTTCTCTTTTGTACCATCATCATTATAAGAATATCGCCAGATATTATCACGGCCATAAACATTCATTATATCAAAAAAAGCCACCATATTCCATCCCTTAAACATAAATCTGCGGTCAATACGGAAATCAAGCCTGTGATAGGGAGGATAACGTTGGGAATTTATAGTCACTGTTTCATCAACCAACCATTCTCTGAATTCAGAATAGTAGACCGGTTCTGTGTAAGGTCTGCCCCCTAAATAACGCCACCTCAGTCCAAATTCTACTTGATCTGCCAAAGGAAGTATCCAGGCAAAACATTTATACAATAAGCTTTTAGAAAATTTTCTGTACCACTGCTTATTGTGTAAGTTGAAATGGAGTCCAGTTACCAGTGTAAGCACATGGCTGTAATCATAATCCCAGTTATAGGGACGATCGAAACGTGGATCATATGCTTTAGAGACTGACCAGGAGTAACTCAAGGTGAAATGATAGTTTTTAGTATGTTTTTTTTGCAAAAAAAACTCAATCCCTTTGGCAAATCCTTTTCCTTTATTTACTAATCTTCCATAGGATCTATCGTAGGGATCCGAACTCAGGCTGGACTGGACAATGGGAACATTATCATAATCCTTATAAAAAACCTCCAGAGTTCCCCGTATATCCTCCCGAAAAAGACGCTCCACTCCCAATACAACTTGCTGAGTATACTTATGTTTAAGATCACTGTTTTCCGGATGGGCTGTTATCTGTACATACGCTGGAGCCTGTGAGTGTCTGCCAAAAGCACAATTAAGACTGGTAGTTTGATCCAGTTGGTAAGAAAATCCTATTCTGGGATCAATAATTGAATTCTTAGTATAATCAAAATAATCTGTACGCAGTCCCAGAGTAGCAGTGAAATTTGGATGAGGTGTCCATTTAATCTGCCAAAAACCTGCTGCTTTAAAGGTTGATTTTTTTATTTTACTTAAAAATTCATCATAGGTTTGAAAAATTTCGGTTTTTTCTGGTGGCACAACTGAGTTGTCATAAACAAAGATTGTATCCTCTTCAGCCCATCTATAGATATGAAAAGGAATTGATTTAATTTGAGCCCCAAAATTTAAGTCTAACTTTTTTAAGGGAAGATAGGTAATCTCTACTTTTAAGGTACGTTCAATCTCCTGAGATCTATTTATATAATAGGACACTCCATTATTATAATATACATCAAGGTTCCAATAATTAAGCGTCTGGGAAGCAGTAATCAAAGAAAATCCTTTTCTGCCCATTAATGAACACAAAGTCAATCCCACCGCATATTGATGACTTAGAGAACGAACATTTTCTGATCCCCCAGAGTAACCAGTATCTTCTTCACTATCTTCAATATGTATCTTATCATTTCCATAAATTCCATTAAGGATAAGGGTATTGTTTTTATTAAGATCATAGACAACCTTACCCTGCAGATTATAGTATTGGGGCACAGCTGTCATCCCAAAAGAAGAGATGATTAAATCTAAAAAGCTCTTACTTGCACTCAGGATATAAGATCCTTTTTTTCTATTCAAGGGCCCTTCTATCATCATACCTGCTCCAGACATACCTAAAAATCCATGCCCGGTTATTCGTTCTCTGTCACCTTCACGTAAAGAGATATCCATAACTGATGAAGCTTTATCTCCATAACGGGCCGGAAAAGCACCAGCAAAAAAATCTATTCTTTGTACCATGTGGGCATTTATCATATTAATAGGTCCACCTCCTATTCCCTGTTCACCGAAATGATTAGGATTGGGGATTTCTATATGATCCATAAGAAAAAAATTTTCCCCCGGCATACCTCCCCGCACAATTATTTCATTATTCTGGTCAGAACCAGAGACCACTGCTGGTAGTACCTGCATGACCCGTTGAATATCGGCAGCACTTCCGGGGTCTGATCTGATCTCCTCATAATTTACACTACGGTTACTAACTACTGCATCCTTTGCTTCCTGAAAAAATCCTGCGGTTACAACTACATTTTCTCCTTCAATGACAGTAGGTTTTAATTCTACTTTTAACCAGGTGGTTCTCTCAGGATTTACTACTACTCTATTAATCTTTCTTTTTTCATAGCCCATCATAGTGAATTGTACATTATAAATTCCAGATGGTATGTTTTGTATTAAAAATTTTCCACCTGAATCAGCTGCACATCCTAATTCCGTTCCCTCAATAATAATATTTACTCCTATGAGAGGACTCTGAGTGGACTCATCTATCACTGTACCTTTTATTGTACCTGCATGCGTATTCTTAGCTGCTGAAATGAATCGATCTTGTGCCAGCAGACTGAGATTGCACATCAAAATAATAACTGTAATGCTATATATACTCTTTTTTATGGTTTCACCTTCCTATAATCTTAGATTTCTATGTTTTCTAAAAGAAATGAAATATAATCAATAGTTATTCTTTAAGCAAGAATAAATTAGGAATGTTCAAAAAACTTAAAACTGAATTCCCCATATCTATTTTACCCGCTTAATCCCTCTTAAATCCCGTTTAAAAAAAATCACCTGAAATAAAAAATGATATGGAATATATTAATAGAGTTTGAAAAAAATTTTGTTATCCAAAAAGGAATAAGTATTAATGATTCCCAAAAACAACTTTTTTTATAAACTTCAGATGTGGTTTTTGATGATTCCCTTGGTTAGCTTAGCTTTAAAAAATGATACTGTAAAAATTCCTCAGGTACATAGTTCTCCTATTATTGATGGTGCTTTGAATGATTCTGTATGGAACCAAGCTTTAGTCTTTACTGATTTTAAAACCATAAGCCCTGATTTTGGTCTACCTCCTTCGGAAAAAACAGAATTCTACATCATGTACAATGAAAAGCACATCTATGTTGGATTTCGGTGTTTTGATCAAAATCCCCAGAGTATTAAGGCTGCCATAACCAGGCGGGACAATCCTGGAAATGACGATTGGGTGGCTTTCTGTTTGGATACCTACAATCATGAGCTGGGATGCTATTTCTTTATGGTCAATCCCCAAGGTATACAAACTGATGGTACTTTGAATTCTGATGCCAGTCCCGATATCACCTTGGATATGATCTGGACCAGTGACGGCAAAATGACTCAGGAAGGATATTCCATTGAGATCGCCATTCCTTTCGCCAGCCTCCGTTTTCCTGCAAAAGAAAAAATTATCATGGGATTTAAAATCGCCCGGAACATTAGCCGCAAATCAGAAGAAGTGGATTTCCCTGAATATCATCCGGAGCGAGGGGCCGCCCTGGCTCAATTTCAAAAGATCGAATTCTCTGGGATTTCAAAGAAATGCCTTATTGAAGTCCTTCCGGCAACCACAATCAATAAAAAACATCTACATGAAAAGGGAACCATGACACCTTTCCAAACCCGTAATGAATGGAGCCTGACCTCAAAAATAGGAATCAGCTCGGATTTTATTCTAGATGCCACTTACAATCCCGATTTTTCTCAGATTGAAACCGATGCAGGTCAAATCGATGTCAATCTTCGTCATGCCCTGTATTATCCAGAAACAAGGCCTTTTTTTCTTGAAGGTCAGGATCAATATGCCTTTGCCGGCCAGGGTGATGACCTGCCTCTGGGAGCCATGGTTCACACCAGAAATATTGTAGAACCTATTGTGGGATTGAAACTCAATGGGAAAATTGGGAAAAACCATTTCATTTCAGCTCTATATGCCCAGGATGAATTTCCTAAAAACATGGTATCCGATGAAGCCGATACGCACCGAGTCCCTCAAAATGCACAGATTGCTATTCTGCGATATGTACGAAGATGGAACAATGATAGCTTCATGGGGGGGTTCTATACAGGTCGTGAATGGGAAGGTACCTACAATCATGTATTCGGATCTGACGGAAGGTTGCGATTGAACAGCAACAGCACTATTGAATACCACGGATTTGGATCATTGACTAAAAATCGAAACAGGGTCAATCCTTATCAGGGTAGCATTTGGGGAGCAATGTATGAGTATAACACACGTCAGGTTACTTTATCTGCAGGTTTAAACAACATATCCAAGGATTTCCAGACAGATATAGGATATCTCACCCGCCCTGGAATCACACTGGTTCCTCTATATCTAGGGTATACTTTTTATTTGCCCCCAGGATGGCTGCAGACCATTACACCCTATTACTGGGCCCGCCATGGTAAGGATCATAAGAGTGGACTTTATGAAACTTTTAATGTATTTTCCCTGAGATTGTCCATGGTAAGGCAAACCTTTCTTAATGTACAGTACTGGTTGGCAAATGAAGTATTCGGCAAAATCCGATTCAATAGAAACACCCTTCGCTTGGAAGCTAGTACCCAGATTCTAAAACAGATTTTCTTTGAATGCGATATACGAACAGGACAATGTATATACTATGATCCCTCCCATCCTTTTCAGGGAAGAGGTAATGAAGCCAGGATCGGCATACATCTACAGCCCTATGGCAATTTCAGTTCTCGTTTCGATATCACTTATACCAATTTCTATCGTCAAGCAGATGGCCAAAAAATCTTTGATTACCTGATTTACAGAAATCGTACCGTTATCCAGTTAAATAAATATCTCTTTTTCAGAAGCGTCCTGGAACATAATACCTACTGGGATAGATTATCTCTCAATTTTCTCCTGTCATTTACCTATATTCCAGGAACAGTTGTGTATGTTGGATATGGTTCAGTGTATGATAAACTACAATGGCAAGAAAGAGAATACATCCCCGCAGAAAATTATCTGCTTATGGAAAAAATTTTCTTTTTCAAAGCCTCTTATTTATACAGGATCTAAGATAAAGTGTTTTAACAAAGCTAAGGAGTAAATCATGAAAAAAATATCACAAACTATCATTGTATTAATAACTTTTTATTTAGCTTGTATTTGTTATGGATCAAATCAAGAGATCTTAAAAGACTTATGGCCAACCCAGGGATGGAAAACCGCTACACCCGAGTCCCAGGGATTGGATTCAGAGGAACTGGTCAAAGCGTTTGACTTTATTCGGGAAAACGACATCAACATCCACAGCATGATGATTATACGGAATGGGTACCTAGTATTGGACGCATATTTTTATCCTTATGCTCTTGGTACAGTTCACGACCTAGCTTCAGTCACTAAGAGCGTAACCTCTGCCCTGATTGGTATTGCCATCGACAAGGGTTACATCAAAAACGTCCATCAGCCTATTGTCGATTTTTTCCCGGAATACGAAGTGGAGTATCTCGACGAGTATAAAAAAATGTTGACCTTAGAACATTTGCTCACCATGAGATCAGGATTTGATTGCGGTTTCCAACCTGGAGAACAGGAACTGTTCGAAATGTTCGAATCCGACCATTGGATTCAGTACACATTGAACCTGCCTATGACCGCCGAGCCCGGCATTCAATGGGCCTATTGCAGTCCCAATATCCACCTGCTTTCTGCTATTATCACTAAAACGACAGGAATGAATGCACTGGATTTTGCTCGCAAATATCTCTTTGAACCTCTGGTATTCGGAGAAGTAATCTGGCCCTCTGATCCCCATGGAATTAATTATGGATGGGGCGATCTCCATATTACACCCCATGATATGGCAAAGATTGGATATTTATATCTCAATAATGGTGTATGGGAGGATAAACCATTGGTCTCAGTAGAATGGATTGCCAAGTCAAAACCGAATCATGTAAAGTTCCAGGATGGCGGTGGATACGGGTATTTGTGGTGGGATCCCGGACACACGCCAGGATTTTACGAAGCCGTGGGACGAGGGATCAGAGAATCTGTGTATGGCCTGAAAAGCAATTGGTGATCGTATTCACAGGAGGAGGTTTCGAACCTGGTGATGTGGGTAACTACTTTTTTTCGGCATACAAATCGGACGAGCCTTTGCCTGAAAATCCTGAAGGGAATCGGCTTCTCCAGGAGAAAATCAAGGCTGCTGCAGGACCACCTGACCCAGAGCCTGTAGCACCATTACCAGAAATAGTGAGCATGATTTCTGAAAAGACCATACTTTTGGATGCCAATTCGTACGGCCTGAGATCCATTTCGTTGACCTTTGAGGAAAAGGATGAGGTCGTCGTCAGCATAGAGTATGAAGACAGTCGTCGTGAAGCTCGCCCGATCGGGCTCGATAATGTGTATCGCATCTCACCAGACGGCCGATTCGGACTACCTGTTGCTCTAAAGGGATCCTGGGAAGGGGAAAGGGAGTTCGTTTTCTCTTACAATGATGTGGCCAATATCAACCGTTACATAATCAGTATGGTTTTCGAGGGACAGGTAGTAGAAATGAGGATCAGGGAAGCCACCGGTTTGTCGGAGAGTAGCTTTCTGGGGAGGATTCAAGAATAAATGGATTCAAATGGATCATATACTTTGGGAATAAAACAAGGAGAAATAAAAAATGAATAAAAAATTGTTAGGTCATGAGATTTTAACCAGTGACACAGCGATTTTAATGTACCTTGCTCTTGTCAAGCTGGTGATTCATCTGGCCACCAATGGGTTTAGTGCCTATGGTTTCTTCAGGGATGAATTTTATTACCTTGCCTGCAGCGAACATTTTGCCCTGGGATATGTTGACCAGCCCCCCCTCTCCATTGGACTATTGGCAATCAGCCGCTGGGTCCTGGGTGATTCTCTGGTTGCCATTCGTTTCTTACCGGCCCTGGCTGGTGCCATGGTCGTGTTCCTTACAGGCCAGATGGTGAAAGAATTAGGGGGAAAACGATTTGCTCAAGTAACTGCTGCGCTAAGCGTGATCGCAGTCCCCATGTACCTCGGCATCAATAACCTCTATTCCATGAACAGCTTTGATATGGTATTCTGGGCCTTGAGTGGTTATTTATTAATTCTAATTATCAAGCGGGGAGATAATCGGCTGTGGCTCCTACTTGGTCTTGTATTGGGATTGGGCCTCTTGAATAAAATCAGCGTTTTATGGCTCGGTTTTGGTCTGATGGTTGGACTCATCTTAACTCGTCAACGCAAGACACTGATAACCAAAGGACCATGGCTTACCCTTCTGATCGCTGCCCTTCTTTTTCTGCCTCATATTCTCTGGCAAATCGCTAACAGCTGGCCCACTCTGGAATTCATAAGAAATGCAACAGGTGAAAAGATGGCAGGTAAATCTCCTGTTGAGTTTGTTGTGGATCAAATTCTCATCATGAATCCGGCTTTGTTCCCTATTTGGCTGATAGGACTGGGATATTATTTTATTTCCCAGAAAGGCAGATGTTTTAGCCTCTTAGGTTGGATATATGTGATTGTTCTCTTATTGCTCCTGATCAACCAAAAGAGCCGATCGGGTTATCTAGCCCCAGCTTATTCCATGCTTTTTGCGGCAGGCGCAATTGTAGTCGAGAGATTTATTCACCATTTCAAGTTAAGGTGGTTGAAGCCTGTCCTTATTATTCATATTGTAATGGGGGGTTTTTTCATAGCCCCGATCACTCTTCCAGTTCTCCCGGTAGAAACATATATTGCATATGCTAAACGCATAGGAATGGAACCATCTACAGAGGAAAAAAAGGAAGTGGGCAAGCTCCCTCAGTATTACGCTGATATGCACGGTTGGGAAAAGATGGTAGAAACCGTAGCCGGTGTTTATCACGGCCTCTCACCTGAGGAACAATCCCAATGTGATATTTTTGCCGGAAATTATGGCGAGGCTGGCGCCATCGACTTTCTGGGCCGAAAATATCACTTGCCCAAAGCTTCTAGCGGCCATAACAACTACTGGCTCTGGGGTCCACAAAACGCTAATGCTCAAGTCGTCATTCATCTTGGAGGACCATCGGGGGAGACCTTAGCGGGGCTTTATAGGAAAGTCCAAGTGGCCGATACGTTTCGCTGTGAATACTGTATGCCGTATGAGAACAATATACCCATATATCTATGCAAGGAGCCTTGTTTTTCTTTGAAGCAAATCTGGCTAAGGATGAAACATTATGAATGAATTTTCAGGCATCCTGTAATGTAGGGATTGGTTTCTTATATGTATTCAGTTTTACCAAAATTTAGTGAAATATTTTTACCCTGGTCATTGATAAAAACCGTTCTTTTCTGTAGATTTTAGGTATATTATCTAACCATGGGATGTGATCTATGTTTAAGCGACTTTTAAATAATAAGCGACGGGCAACCTGGTTGCTCATCTTTCTTGTTATAACAGTATTTTTTCTGATAAATTATATACGCTTTGTTACTGCTGAATTGGCTGTAGGAAAACCTGGAAGATATCAATTTTTTTTCGTCATGGAAACAACTGGAGCCTATACCATGCTCCTGCTTTTTCCTTTTGTTATCTGGTTTATTAATAAGTTTCCCATTACACGTAATAACATGCCCACTCATATCCCTTTTCACATTCTGGGTTCTATGGTGTTTGGAGCCAGTCACACATTATTGATGTATCTTAGTCGTGTATTCATTTTTTGGATATTCAATTTAGGAATCTACAATTATGGACGGATCATATACCGGTTTCCCATGGAATATACGCATCAATGTTTTACCTATTGGACAATCTATATTGTCATTTTATTTTTTAAACATTTAAAGAAAACCCAAGAACAACGGCTAAAAACAGCGCAACTGGAACAGCAATTGACCAAGGTCCGCCTTCAGGCCCTTCAGATGCAGCTGCATCCTCATTTCCTTTTCAATACCCTCAACATGATTTCATCGATCATGTACGAGGACGCCAGGGCTGCCGACCGCATGATTGCCAATCTCAGCGATTTGCTTAGAATCACCCTGGATAGCAAAGGCAGAGAAGAGCATACCCTGGAAAAAGAATTGGAGATACTGGAACTCTATATCGAAATTATGAAGGCGCGCTACAAAGACAAACTCATCATACACACTCACATGGCTAAGGACACCTTGGATGCTTTGGTGCCTGGTTTCATACTTCAGCCTCTAGTTGAGAATTCCATTAAATTCGGTATGGAAAGTTTAAAATCTGCCGGTATTCGTATTTCCTCCCATAAAGAAAATAATAGCCTGAAACTGATAATTCAAGATAATGGGCCGGGAATCAGCGGTGATCCAAATGAGATTATAAAAAACGGTGTTGGTTTGTCCAATACAGCAGAACGATTGGATAGACTTTACGGATCTGATCACTTTTTTCATCTGCAGAATATGGATGCAGGAGGTCTTCAGATAGTTATTCAAATACCTTTTAAACTTACTTCAATAGAGGAATGATTACATGAAAGGACTTCGAATTCTCATAGTTGATGATGAGCAACCTGCCAGAACAAAGATACGATCATTTTTAAAACAGGAAGAGTGCATTGATACAGTACTTGAGACTAGCAATGGAATTGAAGCTGTCAATACCATACAAAATGAAATCTTGGATCTCGTGTTCCTGGATATTCAAATGCCGGGCATGAACGGATTCCAGGTAATCGAGACCATCGGAGTAGAGGCTATGCCGGCTGTAGTCTTTGTAACCGCCTATGATCAGTATGCCATCCATGCCTTTGAGGTTCAGGCCGTGGATTATCTCCTAAAACCTTTTGATAAAGAACGCTTCCAAAAAGCTTTCCAGAGGACCTTGAACCTCATGCAAATTGATAAAAATTATAAAGTTATTATTAAAGGGATACTGCAAGAAATCCAAAAAAACACAAAATATTCGAACCGGATTATGGTTAATGTCCAAGGTAGATATATATTTATTAATACCAATGATATTTTTTATCTTTCTACGGAAGGAAACTATGTACAACTCCATACAAAGCAAGATAACTATCTTATCCACAGTAGCTTGAGCAGCATGGAAGAAAAACTCGATCCTTCAAAATTCGTGCGCATTCATCGTTTTTTTTTGGTTAATATTGATTACATAAAAGAAATACAGCCCTGGTCTCATGGAGATGCTATTGTTATCCTTAAAAGTGGATATAAGCTCTCACTCAGCCGTCGTTTTCGTGATCGGCTTTTCGATATAAAGTAAAAAATTTTATTCCGTTCAGATTTTTCAATTAATAAAATTCGATCTTAATCTGTCACCTCATCAATCCAATCAAGATATTTTTTAAATCCTGCTTGAATAGAAAGTTTAACAATCTCAGGAACATCATAACTGTGATTATCCTTAATATATTGTTCAAGTTGACTATAGAGCTTTGTTCGAGTCTTGATAAAAAGTCTGTATTCAAAATCATTATGTATTTTCCTCTTCCAAGTGTAATAGCTAGTGATTCTGCTTATTTGAACGCAGGCTGCTAATCTGCTTTTAACTATTTGAAAGGCAAGTTTTTTCGCTTCAACAAGAGTGCCACAGGTTGTAATTACTATACAGTAATTCATAGCTTAGATCCTTCCTCGTTAAAAAATATTTAGCCAGGGGAAAGGTGTTTTGAAAAAGCTGATACTTTTGTCCAGGTCCTGGTCTGTTTTCATTTGAAATCCGGAATTTTCTTAAGGATGAGCAGTTAAGTATTTTAATTATAGTTATATTTTATTTCTATGATCGTTTTTTGATTGTAATTCAAATCCAGGTGGCGATAAATTCCGTGACCGGATCTCCTTTAGCTAATGACTGAGTGATCTCAACCTTTCCTTGAGAGCATCTTAATAATTCCATAGTACCATCCATCCATCCTGCCATGTCATAATCTAAAATACGATAAGGCTCAGGAAATTTTACTATCTGTAAAACCACCCGCTTGGGTGATGATTCTGCAACCTGTAATTCACCTTCAGGATAGTAACTGGAAAATACACGAGCAGCTCTTTCAATAATAAATTGAGGTGATCCAATTTTAAAAAAAAATTTATATATGCCTTTTTGAGCATAACTGGCACTGAATTTTCCTGATTCCCAAGCACCACCTGTACCCCCATTATAAAACAAATCACATAATTTTTGGGTTGGCTCAACCATGGCATAATATAATGGATATAAATTTGTTGCTAATATAACTTCAGTTTGTATGCTTTTTGCTTGAGGAGACAAAGCATTTACCCATTCATCATAACCATCAGGATACTTTGCTTTTACAAATGCAGGTACAGCTAAAATGCTGCTTCCTTTTACCTGCATTCGTTTTTCCTTTTCCATAATTCATCCTCCTTACTGAGATAAACTTTTACTGTTATTCCTTACATGTAACAATACAATTTGATAATAAAAAAAATAATACAAGAACAAGATAATGTCAAGAAAAATAATATGTATTAGGAGATATCTAATTTTATGGTTAGTAATTAGATAGAAATTAATTAAATATAACTAAAAATTACATTACGCATGATATTTATTGCATGCTCTATTGTTTTTTGTTTATTTTAAAAATAAATAATTTTTCTTTACTTTTAAAAAATATTAGTAATTTCATAAGCTTCAAAAAATGTTATGAAGATGATAAATATTTCATTCTATTACTATAAAG
>CAYUAG010000013.1:3095-48420 GCA_964442615.1 uncultured bacterium | reverse complement strand
GATTTAAATAAACTATTTTATTTCAATAACATCATCTTCTTAACTGAAATATTGTTACCTTGTTTGAGAACACAGAAGTACATACCACTTGTGAATTTTGACATATCGATAGACATTTTATAGGTATTAGCAGTCTGATATTGGTTGTCAACAAGAGTCATTACATTTTGACCAAGTACATTGTACACTTTCAGGTTGGTAACCCCTGATTTGTTCAATGTATACTGAACAGTTGAGCTTGGATTAAAAGGATTCGGATAGATATTGTTCAAAGCAAACTCCAATGGAACCAAGGAAGTCGGATCTTGATCTATGATACCAGTTAAATGACTTTCTTCTGGAAGTGGCCAATCAGGTGTCCAGCCATCCGCGCCGCTCACCTGGGTCATGCCATATCCCCAAACATCGGTTGCTGCAGTACCCCCTCGAATCTGTCTAAAATATTCAAGAATCCCAATATCATTGGATATTACACCTCCACCATTCAATATATCAGGATCAAGGGTAGTCATGTATCCAGGATCAGCATTCACATTACCAGATGCCACTAAGCCAGGCCAGGTTGCATCATCACTGAACATATCTACTGCCCTATCACTCATCCATGATGGAGTATAAATCCAATTCGTTTCCGTACTATTCCAGTCATCCCAAAAATCTGTAACTTCTGTAGGCCAGAAATAAGTATTGTTTTTAACTTCAATTGTTCTTCTGGATTCAGCAATTGAAAGAATATTAGGATCAGTAGAATCATCCGGACAAAACATTTTTGCATTATCAAGACTAAGATCATCCATATGAATAACACCATATGAGGTATCTGGAGACCATAAATTATCCCACCAGGGATTTTCTGCCTGATCTACACCAGCGACATATGTACTATAAAAAACATTATCATTGATCTTAGCATCGGTTGAATTAAAAAAGTGCAAAGGATTTTTAAAGGTATAAAGTACCTTGTTCTGGCTAAACTCGAAATAGCTTGTGTATGCCACCATGACTGGTGCAGCCGCATATCCATTTATACAGAACATAGTATTTCCCACAAAACTCATGGTATCAGTATACGCAGTATTAGGCCACGCATTTCGGATAACCTCTCCAATATAATACTGATTAGGATGTACCATATTTCTGAAATGTGAATTAGTAACAAAAAAATCACACCAATGTGCATTGTAAATTATACCCATTGATTGCCATCCATCAAAAACACAGTTATCTACTGTGAGTCTGATATTCTCTGCTGTTACATTAAATGCTACCCCTCCTCCTCCAGCAGTATTGTTTGTAGCTACAGCAAGTAGATAAAGATTCTCAAACCTACCTTTAATTCCAGTATAATTCAAATTGAATAGTGTTTCTGGTATACTAGCATCTGGAAGAACTGCTGGTTGGATGCAGGGAGGTCTATTGGTAGTGGGATCTACTACTCCCCGAACCGTGATATCCTCTGTCACGGTTACGGTGCCGGTAAATTTATAGGTCATATCCAGTGAGACCAGTTCATACACATCGTGTGCTTGAGAGCCATCTGCAAGCGTATCAGCTTCGATAATCTCATTAAGATTACCCTGACTGGCATAAATTTCTAGAACATTTTCTTCTGGCTCGACAGGAAGTTGACTTTCTTCTGGAAGCGGCCAATCAGGTATCCAGTCAGCAGCACCACTCACCTGGGTCATGCCATATCCCCAAACATCGGTTGCAGCAGTGCCCCCTCGAATCTGCCTAAAATATTCAAGAATCCCAATATCATTGGATATTACACCTCCACCATTCAATATATCAGGATCAAGGGTAGTCATGTATCCAGGATCAGCATTCACATTACCAGATGCCACTAAGCCAGGCCAGGTTGCATCATCACTGAACATATCTACTGCCCTATCACTCATCCATGATGGAGTATAAATCCAATTCGTTTCCGTACTATTCCAGTCATCCCAAAAATCTGTAACTTCTGTAGGCCAGAAATAAGTATTGTTTTTAACTTCAATTGTTCTTCTGGATTCAGCAATTGAAAGAATATTAGGATCAGTAGAATCATCCGGACAAAACATTTTTGCATTATCAAGACTAAGATCATCCATATGAATAACACCATATGAGGTATCTGGAGACCATAAATTATCCCACCAGGGATTTTCTGCCTGATCTACACCAGCGACATATGTACTATAAAAAACATTATCATTGATCTTAGCATCGGTTGAATTAAAAAAGTGCAAAGGATTTTTAAAGGTATAAAGTACCTTGTTCTGGCTAAACTCGAAATAGCTTGTGTATGCCACCATGACTGGTGCAGCCGCATATCCATTTATACAGAACATAGTATTTCCCACAAAACTCATGGTATCAGTATACGCAGTATTAGGCCACGCATTTCGGATAACCTCTCCAATATAATACTGATTAGGATGTACCATATTTCTGAAATGTGAATTAGTAACAAAAAAATCACACCAATGTGCATTGTAAATTATACCCATTGATTGCCATCCATCAAAAACACAGTTATCTACTGTGAGTCTGATATTCTCTGCTGTTACATTAAATGCTACCCCTCCTCCTCCAGCAGTATTGTTTGTAGCTACAGCAAGTAGATAAAGATTCTCAAACCTACCTTTAATTCCAGTATAATTCAAATTGAATAGTGTTTCTGGTATACTAGCATCTGGAAGAACTGCTGGTTGGATGCAGGGAGGTCTATTGGTAGTGGGATCTACTACTCCCCGAACCGTGATATCCTCTGTCACGGTTACGGTGCCGGTAAATTTATAGGTCATATCCAGTGAGACCAGTTCATACACATCGTGTGCTTGAGAGCCATCTGCAAGCGTATCAGCTTCGATAATCTCATTAAGATTACCCTGACTGGCATAGATAACAAGAGTATTTTGAGCAAATGACTGACATGGTGCTATACAGATCGCCATCATCACAATAAAAATTAACAAATATTTCATAATTCTCTCCTCCATTTGATATTTAGGTATAACTATAATTTTTTTCTACATTTTCCTTAGATACAAGTATTCTAATGAAAAATGGTTCTTACCTTTTAAACTGTTTAATCCATCACCTCCTTTTAAATGCTATGGTGTAATCTACTTTACATGTGTAGATTTTATAATTTAGAATAGTGCTCACCTCCTTCCCTCTTTAGAATAAAAAAAAATACTTTCTTGTTCTATTAAATTACAACTGCCAGCGAAGACCTAAATCCGCAGTCATGCCATACGTTTCCGCTGTTTGAGGTGTATTGGGATACCTCTGAAGCACATGGTAATCTCTTGCATTATTTAAGTTATTAATATTACCGTACAGCTGTAGTCCAAACCAGGGTAATTTCTGTTTAAATGAAATATCCCATCGCCTGTATGCAGCAGTGGTGGACCTTAATTGTGGCCATTGGCTTACACCAGAAAAAACATCATCCTGATACAGCATAGAGACTCTAATAGAGAAATCTTTATAATCATATCCTAGAGAAAAATTAAATATATGATTAGGTTGGTAGAGAAGCCGATCAGTAAAAGAGGTATCAATATCAGTAGCACTGGTTGCACCGGCATAAACAAAGGGATATTCTGCTTCAGATTTTACATGGGTATAATTTACATTTAAAACCAGTCCTTTAAAAGGATCTGGAAGATACCAGAAATGAGTCTGCCAATCAAACTCCAGACCCCAATTAGTAACTACAAAAGGATTATTTACAAAGGTATTTATATTATAAGTAAGATGACTGGCAGGATCTCGATCAGTCAGATAATAAGGTGCGGCTTCAAGACCTGGCTTACTGAATCTCCATGCGTATATCAGATTATCAATTTGTTTCAAGAATGCACCCACTGTAAACAATCCAATTTTATTTTCAGAAAAGGTAAAATAAACATCATAATTTTTTGAACGTGAAGGCTTTAATTTGTAATTGTTCCAGGCAAGATCAGCTCCAGTGGTTACATCAATTCTTGGTATAATGGTATTATAATCCGGATATGATATGGTATTCGAATAGGAGAGACGGATATCAAACCAGGAGAGAGGTTTATATCTGATATTTACATTTGGCAGCCAAAAAGGATGACTTACTGTGAAAGTTGTATCGGAATGATCATATTTATTATAAGAAAAAGTAGATTGTTGCCCACGGTTTCCGGAATAGGTGGTTTGAATATTCTGATACCGTATACCTGGAATAAAAGTAAGTCTGGGACCAATATCAATGGTAGCCATCACATAAGCTGCATAGAGAATCTCCTTTCCGGAATAATTACTTGTTGTGGAAAGATAATTATTCCGCGCAAAGGCTTCTGCAGAACCAGCTTCCTTAAATGCTGCAACATTATCCTTACAAAAATCAGCCAGATCCTCTATCATAGCGAATTGCATGGGATGATGCATATCATAATCTCCATCCAAAAAATTTCCATAATCGTAGTCTTGATCAAGGAAAAATGAAAGTGGTATATCAAAATCAAAAGGACCATTAGGCATTCCGAATTGTTCAATAATCAATCGACTAGCACCTCGTGCACTTGGTGATAAAAAAGTTGCATTGGTACTGTAGACCTCTTCACTGTATGATCTTTTTTTATGACGATACTTTCCACCAAATTTAATCACCGAAGTAAACATTTCACTAAAATTGACTGGAATATCCATATCTAAAGATGCCATTATTGTACGTTCTTTTGCTAAACTATTAGTTGCGGAAACAGTATTCAGAACTGTTTTTTTTGGATTAGTAGTAACAGCTTCTGTAACATTTTTTGGATTTAAATTCGTTTTATTGGCAAACTGTCCAATTCCTGCAGGAGAATGATAAAAGTTGACTGTCCAGTCATCAGGACTATTGGTTTCAGAATAGCTGTGAGATATTTTCAAATTTGTATTGACATATGACAGTTGTTTTTCAATATTCAAAATATTTGTTAACATATTTAAAGTTCTTTTTGAGTACCCAAGTTCATAAAAATGCTGATTACTATTTACATTAAGTGATTCAAATCGATCTACAACCTCTGTAATACCTGAACTGGAAAAATTGGATAAACTTATCTTTCCAACTGGTATTTTATAGTCTACTACTAATGCTCCATTCAATCGTTGCCTATCTCTGGGAATAAAGTGAAGATTTATGGATTCAGTAATGTAATTTGTAAAATCAGCTGATTGATTATCATAATTAGCTCCAAATTCATTCGACGATAAATTCCTTCTTTCTAAATTAACTTGCATAAAAACACCTAAACGTTCATTAAAAAATCTTCCCTCGATACTGGGAATGAATTTATAATTGTCATACTGATTATAAGCGTTCGAAAGACCAGTATATCCGCCCTGAGCCAGAATATGAAAACCTATTCCCGGTTTGCCACCCTGTGCTTCTCTCATCTTAAAATTCACAGTTCCACCTAATACATCCCCATCCTGATCAGCAGTAACGGTTTTAGTAACTTCAATACCTTCAAGCATGGTGGAAGAGATCATGCTCAAATCAGCGCTTCTGTCTTCAGCATTTGATGAAGCCATACGTATACCATTAATGGTTATATTGTTATACTTGGGTGCAAGCCCCCGAATAACCACTTTATTACCTTCACCACCAACTCTGGTAATAGAAACTCCGGGGAGTCTTCCAATTGATTCTGCGGCATTGGCATCAGGAATTTCTTGAATCCGGTCAGAAGATACAACATTCTTGATTTGATTGGCAGCCAATTGTTGGTTAATAGCACTCACCTGTCCCTTTGCCTGAGCTGTTATAACAACCTTTTCACCTTTAACTGTTCCTTCATATTCAAGATCAAAGTTCTTACTTATCTTATCTCCAATCTTAACCTCGATTAATACTTCTTCTGTTTTATATCCAATATAAGTACAACGAAGAGTATAGGATCCTGGTGGTACTCCCACTATGTTAAACATACCCTTATCATCAGTTGCGGCACCCATACCAGTACCAACAATATATACATTTGCGCCAAAAAGAGGATCACTGGTTTCACTAGATACAACTTCTCCTGTTATTTTACCTGTGTTTTGAGAAAATAATTCAAGTGGTATACACACTACAAGTAAGAAAAAAAATAAAACACTAAATTTCTTAAATATCATTTTTCCCTCCATCATTATTTTATTATTATCATTTTGTTTGACTTATATTGTTGAGGAGTAGCTAATCGATATATATACTCACCTGAAGAAAAAGACTGAGCATTGAATTCTACTTTATGCCATCCCTTATCCTTTCTTTCATCTATTAAGGTTTTAATTTTTTGGCCAAGAATTGTAAAGATTTCAAGTTTAACATTACTTGCATGAGGAACATAAAATGAAATTACAGTAGAATTATTAAATGGATTGGGATTATTTCTTAATACTATCGATAATCTAGGATTATCACTTGACGACTTAGTCAACACCTGGGTTTCCACACCCATCGATTTTCCTATTGTTTCCAACAAAGGTTGATTATTTCCTATCACATCTTTACTAATCTCCCATATCATAACACCTGCTAAATTCTTATCTTTTGCATATTCACATTTTAACCGTACAGATGTAGTATCATCAAAAGTAATAAATTTTGTCTGGTTATCATTCAGAAGGTACGGCACCTTGCAAACATCATCCCAGTAATAATTCCAACCATGTCCAATCATTGGTACAAGTTCGCTATAACTGTACCAACGCAAATATCCTGTATTTAACTCAAATAATCCTGCAGCATGACATGCATGTCCATAAAAAGGAATTCCTATCACAATTTGTTCTTTTGGAACACCTCTGGTAGAATTGACATAGTTAACTCCGGAATTAATACTTCCGTAATTATATTGAGATTGAACTGGAGAATACAAAGGAGAATTGTGATTTGCATAAGTTGCAGTTGACCAAAAGAAATCGTAAGTCATTACATTAAACCAGTCAACATAATTTTTCAAGCTGGTAAAATCACACCACTGTCCAAACCAATCCGTTGCTGGAACAGCCATAGTAAGTAACAGATTGGCAGCTTGAGATGTAATGGAATCCTTTAAGGTAGATATCAATAGATTCAACTGGTCGCGTACTGAACTAGAGTTAATAGGCTCCCAATCGATATCTATACCATCGTAGCTGTAATCACTACAAAAATCAAGCAGGTTCTGCACAAACTGTGCAAGCAATGCTGAATCGGCTGCCACATTATCAAAGTTATCATTATGTCCAGCTCCTCCGATAGCTATCAATACCTTAACATTCTCTTCATGAGCTTTTTCAATTAAATCAGTATTCAGGATATTATTATTAATATAGAGAGAACCATCTGCTTGAGGCCAAATAAAAGCATGAATAATGTGGGTCAGCTTATTGTACTGAATTGACTCGGCTGGTAAAACTGAATAATTCCAGTAAGGGTAATAACCTACAACTAAGGTCTCTCCCAAAGCAGAAGAACTGATTAATAAAAAAAACCAAATAAAAATTATAAAAAATTGTTTCAGATTCGTTTTCATTACCAACCTAGCATAATATTTTAAGAATAAAGTAAAAGAAAAATCCAAACCTCACAGAATGAAAATGAATAAATAATGGTATAATGAATTATTATAATTCCACATTTTTATTTCATAAAAAGATCAAATAAATTAGTTGTTTAATTCATTCATTGAATGAATTAATGAATAAATATAACATTTTTACCCCCATTTGTCAAGTAATTTTTTAATATTTAATATATTTTATAAATTAATGTATGCAATATAAGTTCAATATTAGTTCAAATAAAAAGTCATTATACACTTCAAAATCATTACCTAAAAAAGGGATGAAACAGCTAATCCCAATATTCAACATGAAAAGTAATTAATACTTTTTTAAAACCTGGGTCAGCATTTTCAAATGATCATCCCTAAGTCTATTGAGTGCAAATGCGGATATACCCCCGGCTCCCCCCTGGAAGGATTTAATGACATACTCTTTAAATTTGTCTGGCTCATCAACCAGAAGGCCGCTATAAAGATTGGTATTATATTGGAGAGATTTAATTCCTTCTTTACAACTCTGTTTAATCCATTCGGCATTTGTCAGATAGAACTGATTGTACAGCATAGGGAAAGCTGCGTCTAGTTTCCAGGCACGCCACTCCTGACGGACATTTCTCCAGTTCGGAAAAACTGCGGCACTTATTATTTTTCCGTTTTTACGTGCAATCGGGATTAACTTATCATTGACAAGGTGAGTGATCAAGTCATAACGGAACTGCAGCCAGGCTTGATGTGTAGATGGATCTTCGATTTCCATGGGATCAATCCCTTCCTGATTTTTGAATTTTGTCCGACAGCTACTGCAATAGCAATAATCAAACTGCGGGTATTCTTTGTCCTGTACCAAGTTATATTTTTCCCAAAGTCCTTTTGCCAAAATCACATCAGGAAAGCGAATATAATCCAGATGAATCCCATCCACATCGTATTGGCATAATTCCTGTACTGTCCCCTGTATAAATTCATGGACTTCCTGCTTGGAAGGACAGAGAAACTTATAGTAATCTACATAAGCAGGTTTATCCAGAGAGGATTCTCCCAAACGGTTCACAGTATACCAGTCTGGATGATTTTTCTGAATATTTTCAAGCATACAGGGCATAGTCCACATCCAGGGGTGGATTTCCAAATCGAAAGATTTTGCAATCGGAATAAATCGTTCCAGTAATTCTGCTTGAACCGGCAATCGGCTGCTCCCGAAATAGGCTCCTCTCCCTGTATATATTTCCGGTAACAAGGCATCAAACCCTGCTTTTTTTAAACTATCAAACTTTCTTTTCCAATCGTCATCAGTTGCTTTGGTATCCGGTGTAATCCATACCCAATTTTTAGACTTTCTTTTGTTTGAACTACTGGTATTTAAAGTATTTAATAATGATATACTACCAACAAGGCCCGTTGTTTTTAATCCCAGGTCTTGAAGAAATGTTCTTCTGTTCATGTCACTCTCCTCTCTTTATTAATCAACTCTATCCGAAAAAATAATCCGGCCGAACTTATCCGGGGCATGGAATCCCCTGTCATCAGTTTGATTCCAGCAAGTAGCTTCAAAACTATCCTTATGAGATGGATCTCTCTCAATTCTGCATAAATTGATTCGCCAGCTGTCATTGATCTCAGGAGGGCAATTCAAGGAGGGAGCAACAGACAGAATCGATTGAAAGGGCAGGGCAATTTCACATATCCACAGGTTATTGTTTTTCTCTTCATAAGAGACAGTATCTATGGTTATTCCAACCTTAAAACCTTTCAGGGTCCAATTATAATTTGTTCGACCACCCTTGACGAATTCCTTGTTCATTAAAAGATCAAGGGTTGTTCCCAGACAGTTGGCTTGCAATTCAATATAATCTTTACCATTACCATCCGGATCTATAAATACCTCTACTGCTTCTTCCAACCAAAGAGGTTTATCGTGTTTTTTCATAGTTGCCCAGATATAATTATCAGTTACTGCAAAGGCAATGTATAGGTATCTATTATCCCACAGCATCTGTGCTTTGGTAGAATATACAGGTTTTGCACCATTGGTATGAATGACAAAATCTTCTGTAAAAGATGCATTTTGCCAATCATGCTCATTGAGTTTACCATCAATCCTGATAGTATCCTTAACATGACCAACCCGGTATTCTCGGATTGTAATGTGCTTAGCCTCATAAGTTTGGGCTGCTATATTTCTGATTTGAGGACATGATAGAATCAATATGGCAAAAATCCATTTAATTAATTTTGAAGAATATCTATGATTTATATTCATCTAATGCATCCTTTCTTTGTCATAATAATATTAAATCTGATAAAAAAATCCAACAGTAATGTATGTATATAATGTAACGGTATAAAATATTCTCAGCATAATATAATTTAAAAAATTATTCTATTGAATTCAATTAATAAATCAAACTTCTCAATATCTATCACAACAAAGAACGGAAAAGAATATGATTGAATGTCCAGGAAATTTATAGTTTGATTTAACAGTAAATTTAATTATATTTATTTTAATTTTAATTTTTAATTATTATTATTATAATATATTAAAACTGACAAAGGAGATATTATCTATGCAATATGGATATTTTGACGATGCCCATTGTGAGTATGTAATTCAAAGACCTGATATTCCGGTGTCTTGGACCAATTACCTTGGTGTAAAAGACTTATGCACTGTTATTTCTCATAATGCTGGTGGATATACCTACTTCAAATCCGCAGAGCATAATCGACTAACCCGATTTCGTCCCAATGGTATCCCTCTTGACAGACCTGGTCATTACCTCTACATTCAAGATGAGGAAAATAGAGACTACTGGTCTATTTCCTGGCAACCAGTGGGTAAAAGTCTGGATAAATCGAAATATGAAGTTCGTCATGGTCTTTCTTACACCCGCTTTATTTGTGATTATCTCAACATACATACTGAACAGCTTCTCTTTATACCTGTGAATGATGATGTTGAGATATGGGATGTGTTAATAGAAAATAAAAGTTCTAAAAAACGATGGTTAAATGTCTTTAACTATTTAGAATGGTCATTTCAGCATGTAGAAATTGACAATCAAAATTTTCAAATGAGTTTGTATGCTAGCGGTACAAATTTTAAAAATGATATTATCGAATACGACTTTTTTTATGAACCCTGGACCTACCATTTTCTTGCTTCTAATTTCAAACCTGATAGCTACGACTGTACACGAGACACCTTCCTTGGCAATTATCGAACTGAATCCAATCCTATTGCTGTAGAACGTGGCAAGTGTTCAAACAGCTCTGAACTGGGTGGTAATCATTGTGGATCATTGCATAAAAAACTGGTTCTTGCACCTGAAGAGAAAGTCCGGCTTATCTTTATCCTTGGAAAAGGTTCTCGTACTGAAAAAGGAATACCTATGAAAAAGAAGTATTCTGATGAAAAAAAAGTCGACGCTGCTTTTCAAGAACTAAAGGAATACTGGCAAAAGAAGAGAGACATCCTTCAGATTAAAACCCCTTCTAAAAGTATGAACACCATGATTAATACCTGGACCCTGTATCAGGCTGAAACCTGTGTAGTCTGGTCCAGATTTGCTTCTTTTATTGAAGTAGGAGGTCGAACCGGATTGGGGTATCGTGATACTTCTCAAGACATTATGGGAGTTCTTCATTCCAATCCAGAAAAAACTAAACAACGCATAATTGAACTTTTACACGGCCATACCAGTATGGGATACGGACTTCATCTATTCGATCCTGAAGTATTTAAACCCCGTAAGGATAAATTACCTGGAGTAAAATTGCCAACTGTTGTTCCCACCCCAAGTCCAGAAGACATTGTACATGGTCTTGAGGATGTTTGTGCTGATGATGCATTGTGGTTGGTTGCTTCAGTGTGTGAATGGATAATAGAAACCGGTGATATCAATTTCTTCGATGAAGTTATTCCCTATGCAAATGGTGGAGAAGGTACGGTTTATGAACATCTCTCTAAAATTCTAGACTTCGCAGCTGAATATGTTGGTCAAACTGGAATTTGTCAAGGCCTTCGCGCCGACTGGAATGATTGTTTGAATCTGGGTGGTGGAGAAAGTTCTATGGTCTCCTTCCAACATTACTGGGCTTTGCAATACTTTATTGATGCTGCCAGATATCTTGACAAAGAAGATGATATCAAAAAATATACTACTATGGCAAAAAAAGTGAAAAATGCCTGTGAAAAAGTACTCTGGGAAGGAGAGTGGTATTTAAGAGGATTTACTAAAAAAGGTAAAAAAATTGGTACTAAAGAAGACCCTAATGGTAAAATCTTTTTAAATGCCCAAACCTGGGCTGTTTACTCCGGTGTAGCCTCTGAAGAACGGGGAAGAAAGTGTATGGATGCTGTTGATAAATATTTATATTCAAAGTATGGGATTCATCTGCTTTGGCCATCTTATATCAAACCAGACGATGATATCGGTTATGTGACTCGTGTTTACCCGGGTATTAAAGAAAACGGTTCTATCTTCAGTCACACCAATCCCTGGGCTGTGATTGCTGAATGTAATCTGGGACGAGGGAAACAGGCTATGAAATACTACAACGCTATTCTTCCCTACAGCCAAAATGATAATATTGAAATTCGTGAATCCGAACCTTATTCCTACTGTCAGTTTATTTATGGCAAGGATCACAAACGACACGGACGAGCCCGTCATCCCTGGCTGACTGGTACTGCAGCCTGGTTTTATACAGCTGCTACCAAATATATTCTGGGGATTCAAATATCTTTCCAGGGATTGATTATCGATCCATGCATTCCACCTGATTGGAAAGAATTCGAAGTTACACGAAAATGGCGGAACGCAACCTATCATATATTTGTTAAAAATCCTAAGGGCGTGGAAAAAGGTGTCTCTTCGGTTACTCTCAATAGTACACCTACTAAATTTCCTATTCCCCCCCAAACATCAGGATCCACCCATAAAATTAATGTCATAATGGGTTAATCAAACAGAGGAGGTTACAATGCATCGACGATTTACTATAACAACCTTTATTTTATTGATAATTCTCTATACAATACCAGCCAACAGCCAAGATATTATCGCCTATTATCCTTCCTGGCGATGGCAACTGAGGGACAAGAGGATTATCCCCCAAACACTAGCTTATGATAAAATATCAATTATTAATTATGCGTTTTTCATACCCTTAGAAAATGGTCAAATTACGGGAATGAATCCTGAAGCTGACGCAGTATTACTGGAAGGTAAAATTAACAAATCATCTGAAAAACATGTTCCTGAAAAAACATTGGTTTATTTAGCACATGAACACAGTGTCAGGGTTATGGTGTCCATCGGAGGATGGGAGGATTCCGACCTCTTTCCCCAGATCGCTGCGAATGCAGTTAAACGCTCATTATTTACAAAAAGCTGCATCGAACAAATCCAAAAATATGGATTTGATGGTATTGATATTGATTGGGAATATCCTGGTTACGAACCACATAATGGTTCTCCCCAAGATAAGGAGAACTTCAATTTGCTGCTTCAAGCTATTCGGCATAGTCTGGATATCCTTGAAGATCAAACAGGACAGCATTATTTTTTATCTGCAGCCTTACCAGCCAACCCTACTCATGTCGCCAAAATTGATATCAAAACAATATCCCAAATCCTGGATTTTATGAATGTGATGACCTATGATTTCCACGGCCCCTGGGATTCGATCACTAACCACAATGCCCCCCTGTTCCCTCCTGCCCAGGGCGACTCTGCTTTATGTATGGATGCCACCTTCCGCCTCTACCGGGACACTTATCAGGTTGCTCCAAGTAAAATCAACCTTGGAATTGCATTTTATGGTAGAGCTTATCAAGGCTGCAACCAATTGTTTCAACCTCATAAAGGAGAAGAAATAACCTTTTTTGGAGGACAGGGTGGTAGTGATTATGTACAAATTATCAAACATATACATCTTTTCACGCCATTCTGGGATGATCAAGCCCAGGTACCTTATATAGTTTCTGACAGCCTTGCTATATTCGTTTCCTACGATGATCCTAAATCTATCAGTCTGAAAGCAGACTATATTATTAAAAATAGAGCGGGTGGAGTGCTTATATGGCAAATCATGGGAGATGTTTTCGAAAGTGGTTCCACCCCTCTGCTAGATGCTATAAACAATGTTTTTAATCATTCTGGAGAAACAGAGTAATTTAATTCCTGCAAGCAGAAATCCTATACATGTTGGAAAAACCTATAAAACAAAATGGTCCCATCAAAGACCTTTTTTTGTTTATGCTAACAGAATTAAAAATGGTAGGATGAATCAGGAAAAATCTATGTAGATCCTGATATGTTTTTACTTTTTTCCCATTTTTCACCGGTAAGATTTTTCACTACTATAAAAATACTGACCAGTAATACACCTGTTAAAATAATTCCAATAGTCTTATCCCCGAGAATAATATTACCAAATCCAATAAGTGCTGCATAAGTCCCAATAATAGCAAAGATAGTTCCAACAATGTTTTTCTTGTTAAAAAGATGACCTGAACTGTAATCCTCTTTTATTTTAGCTGCGATTCGCTTCCAGCCAGGTCCACCCGGATGGGTTCTCTTATAAAATTCGATGAGTGTTTTCTCATCTGTAGGTTTGGTCAGCATGGTTGCAGCCAACCACATAGCTGCTGAAAGAGGAAGGGTATAAATGGTTGTCCATGGAAACTTTTTTTCAGGCAAGGTGATGGTAAGTGCAATTACTATGGCAACTATAATGATAAAAATGATAAAAATAGAAGATTTGAGGTATTTGACCCGCCATTCCTTTTTTCTAAGCCCCCAAATGACCAATACCGCAAAAGTGAGAACCATCTCGGTAATCAGAAAAGCTTTTAACAACATTTCTGATTTTATAAAAAGAATCATGGCAATTGTACAAAGTGTACCTGCAATGGCAGTAATTTCAGACCAAGCATTAATCCGCCACCAATACCAACGCATAATATAAACCACACCAATCCCAGCATTAATGGCCCATAACAATAGCCATCCGGTAAAGATACTGGTCATAAAGAATGAAACCACACCTGCAAGAAGGGCTGCTAAAATCACTGCTACGAAAGAAGCCCGGATATAGTGTTTTTCAGATGCATCCTTTTTAATAAAAGGACGATAAAAATCATTGATTAAATAAGAAGCCCCCCAATTAATTTGTGCACTGATAGTGGACATAAAGGCGGCTAAAAATCCAGCCAACATTAATCCCAACATTCCTGGTTTGAGATATGTAAGCATCATAGCAATATATCCCAATTCGGGATTTTTCACCAATTCTCCAGTAATGGGATCTTTTTGCGCAATACCTGGAAATAAAATCGCAGCAGCAATTCCTACAATAATCCATGGCCAGGGTCTTAAAACAACGTGCCAAATATTAAACCACAAATAACCCAAGAATGAATGTTTTTCATTTTTTGCAGAAATCATACGTTGGGCAAAATAGGCACCCCCGTCAGTGGGGCCAGTGCTCCACCAGGCTAGACAAATATAGAGCATAAAAATAATAAAACCAAAATTCGGTGCATCCATGGCGGGAATAATATCCAACATTGAGGAAGCTTTAGTAGCACCATAGATTTCAGGAAGCTTCTCAAGCATAATACCAAACCCACCAACTGCATTAACTGCAACCACAGCCAGAAAAATCATCATACCGATTGCTAGAAAGAACTGAAAGAAACTGGTAATCATCACACCCCATAATCCAGATGTGAGTGAATAACTAACTGTAATTAAAATGGAAATAACTGTAGCCCAAATTTTTGGTATACCAAAGGTCATATTCAGAATATTTGTCATAGGCAGTATTACAAATCCAAGAGTGATCGAATTATAAGGCAAGGCAAAAAATAGTGCACGAAATCCTCTTAAGACCCGAGCTGGTTTTCCACAATATCGAACTTCAATGAGTTCATTGTCTGTTAAAATACGAGCACGACGCCAAAGACGAGAGAAAAAATATACCCCAATAATAAACTGTGGAACTTGAGACCAGTAGAACCAGTTACCCCAAATACCCTGTGTAACAACAAGACCGCTTATGGCAAGAGGTGTATCAGCAGCAAAAGCGGTTGCCACCATGGAAGTACCCAGAATCCACCAGGTCATACCTTGACCTGAAGCAAAGTAATCTGACATACTCTTTGTGCTTCGTTTGGAATAATAAAGACCAATTGCTACAGTAATGAGTATAAAAATTATAATTACTGACCAATCAATAAATGCAAGATGACTTTCAAGATTATATTCCGTTGGTTGAATATTCATAAAAACTTACCTTTTCTTAAAGTTAAAAATATATAACTATCCGTTTCTTGGTAGGAAACAAAAACCTCATTCTATTATTATTTTTTACCAATATTATTAACATAATAATCTCTCCAAAGAAAAAATCCAGAGAACCATATAGTTTGAATGGGAGACCATAACCTTACTCTATTAACTATTTATTCCATTGTTTTAATTATTTATTTATTCATTCATTGAATTTATAATTTTTTAAATTTAAACATTCTAATTCTTTTTGTCAAGTCAATATTTTATCAAATTTCATATAACCAAATATAAATATTTGTTAATTTATTTATTTTACATAATTTATCACTATATAAAATAATTCAATAATTTTTCATATCATCAAAAATTTTTAAAAATTACAGCATTTCTTTTTATATTAATTTAAATAATAGATTACACACTTATTTTTTATTATAATTTATTCATTAAATCAACTAATTCAATTACTTTGTTGAATTATCTTCGCTAATATTTATTTAGGATTTCAAATTTATTGATCGGATTTTAAGTAGCAAATACAGTCTTAATAAAAAATTGAAGCCTCCCTATTAACTGTAATGATAACTATTCATATAAATTATTTATATCTGCTTGAGCTATTTCAATAAAAAGTTCACTTATTTTCCCTATTATGGCCTTAAAATATTTTTCTCCTTTTTCAGCAGTAGCATGAATAGGATTTCCAATACCAGTATCATCAGTAACCTTTGTCCATTTTCGTTCTGTCCATGCCCATCCTTCCCTAATCCCCCTTATTTTGATTTTCTTTTCATCACCTTTTCCTGCTTCGCTTAACGGAAGAACTAAATGAGGAGCTAAATACAATATCAGACTAGTCTCCATCTCATCAGCATGATCTCCATTATTATCAAAAAAATCTCTTTTGTCTAATGATTCAAACCAATTACAACTACAAAAGAACATTTTAGGAAATTTTAATCCAATTTCTCTGATTATTGGTTTAAAATCATTTCCACCATGACTATTCATAATCAATAATTTATAAATTTTTTGCCTATTTAACACTTCAACAATATCATGTAGAATTACAGCTTGTGTACTCGGATTTATATTTAAATCTAATTTTATATCAGCTTGTCCTGTATTAACTCCAAATGGGATTGTTGGCAAAACCATAATTTTAGCGCCACCATCCCAAGCAATTTTTGCTGCTTCTGCTGCAATATTATCACATTCTATGACATCAGCAGAATAGGGAAGATGATAATTGTGAGCTTCAATTGCACCCCAAGGTAATATTGCTAATTCTATGGACTGATCTTTTATAGTTTTCCAATTTGTCTCTGTCAAAATATAAGGACGCATTATCAATACCCTTCTAAATATTATATTAATAATTTATTGTTTATTTTTAAAAAATATTCTTGTAATTTCTCATTTTCAGATTATTGATACAAACATTTTACTTTATCTGAATCATTAACATCAAATTTTATCTTACAAATTAATGATAAAATGTCTTAATGCTGGTATTTTAAATATAAAAACTTATTATTTAAGACGCAATGAAAGAAACTCGTTTGAAAAAAATTATTCACCAATCAAAAAAGTATTTTATATCTAATAAGTAATCATTAAAATTAATCCATCCAAAAAACATGGAGCCATCAAAATTTACAGAATGAGTGCCCTTCTAATATTGAGTAAAGATGATTTATAAAAGATAACAGTTAGTTTATCTCCTGTATACTTTCTTTTCAATATTAAAAGATGTATCTTCATTGATATAAATATGAAAACCTACTCCGACAATGGAGTTATCAAATTTTACCCCTTGCATATACATAGACTCGAACTTCTGGTTGATTACTGAGTCAAAAATTTCACCTTGAAAATTCCACAATATTTCTTTATCACTTAAGTCTACACCTGATAGCATAACTTTCTGTTGAAATGTTCGTTTTTCCTCTGTAGATAAATCAGATAAATTGATTTCACCCTGTACAAAAATTTTACCTTCAGATTTAATAAGAAAACGTCCTTTACAGTAACTGGTTTTGTTCTTCCCAGGAATATTTAGGGTGAGTTTATAATACAGAGGATAATTGATTGACGAATCCAATTTCTGAGGCTTTTCTTTACTTTGAAGTGCGGCAATGTTGATCGTAGGCTTACCAAGCCATTTTTCAAACCATTGGATGGTAAAATTATTCATATCAGCTACAGATGGACTTACATCGACATCCCATTTATACGGATGGTACATGTGACCTGCATTCTTTACTCGAATGAACTTTGTTGGTACTCCAGCATCCTTCAAGGCTTCGAACAATAACTCGGATTGTTTAATAATCACCATACCATCTTTTTCACCATGTCCAATAAAAATGGGAGGATCCTCTAGATCAATATAATTGACAGGATTCGCCAATCCAGCTAATTCGGCCTTTGTAAGAAGGGGACCACCTAAAAAAAGGGATGGTGGAGAATTCTCAGCAAAGCTGTCATTTGCATCTCTCAGATTTAGCCCAGTTGTATCATTCATTTTCATAAAATCTGTGGGACCAAAATGATCCACAACAGCTTGAACACTGCTTGAATAATCTGGATAATCTCCATCTCCTTCCAGAAAATCATCCCCTGCAGAGGTACCCAATAATAAAGCAAGATGTCCACCAGAAGAAAAACCAGTAACACCTATTTTTTCCGGATCGATATGATACTTTTCTGCATGTGCTCTCAACCACCTGATAACAGTTTTACAATCATGAACAGCCGCAGGAAAAATTGCGATATCGCTCGTACGTAGGATTATTGAAACTCCTATGAATCCGTATGTAGCATAAAATATAGCATCTTCCGATGATTTGTTAATGATTCTCCAGGCACCTCCTGGAATATCCACAATAACGGGTGTGGGGGTCTCAAGATATTTGGGAAAGGCAATATCGAGTTTTAATTCATGACCATCAACAACAGTGTACACAATATCTTCATATAATAGGATGTCGTCTTTTGTAAGAATTTGGGAGAATGTATTCACTATACCTGTAGTAAGTAAAATTAGAAAAAGAATATAGTATTTAGGATGAAAATATTTTTGATGCATTTTTAGTGCCTCCTTTTTATCCATTATTTTATTTTTGTAGGGACACAGCATCTCCTTTATAATGTTGACTATTATTATTCTCATTTTACATGAGATGCTTCGCCACTACAATATGACCATTATTTTTAATCCAAACAATGCCGTGTAAATGATGGGGCATAATTATAAATTCATCCAATTGGGTATTTTTCTCGATCAACCCATACAACTCATACAGCAACCGGTCAATCTGCTGGCCTGTTGCGTCTATACGGCGCTGGATCTGCTCCGGTAAAATTAGCTGTTGGATACTGTGTTAATAATTTCATCAACAACAACCTTGATATTTTGTATAACATAGTGATTATTTAAACGTAAAACGCGTAATCCCATATTTCTTAAATACGTATCTCTGCTTTAATCCGATTCCTGATCCTCTTTAGTGAAATGTTGACCACCATCGACTTCGATAACGAGTTTAAAACTGTGGTAACATATAATCCCCCTAATCCCCTTTGAAAAAGGGAGAACTTATATTCACTAAAAATAATAAAATTGTCATCATATTTCTATAACCTTCCCTACCCAAAGTCCCCCTTTCCCAAAGGGGGACTACAGGGGGATTCTCATCCCACCCCCTCCTCTACAATATTAATCTCCTTCTCGATCAATCCATACAACTCATACAGCAACAGGTCAATCTGTCGGTCTGTGGTGTTAATGCGGCGCTGGAGCTGTTTCTGTATTCTCCGGATTCAAGATGAACAGTATAGGACATGATAACCTCTTTCTTATTCAAATCTTCCAGGTTTCAAAAACCTGGAAGATTTTTGAAAAATTAACCAACAAAAATTATTAATATATTTTAATAACCTAATCCTACAATGTCAAATAAAAAATAATATTTCAAGGAAAAACCTAACAAATCCAGTTTCAAAGCAATTGCAAAATAAAAATTTTTTTTGTATCTTTTCTAAATCTTAAATAAAAAAAGGAACCTAATGAAAAAATCAAAAGTAGCGCTTTTAAAAACCACCCCTAAAACAGTTTTAAAAGATTATCATGATCTAATGAACCTTGCCGGCTATCAGGATATAATTAAAAAAGATAAGGACACTGCCCTGAAAATAAACATAAGCTGGCACTTCTTTTATCCGGGCAGCTCCACTACTCCCTGGCAGCTTGATGGAGTTATCCGGGCCATGAAAAAAGACGGCTATGATCCCAACCTTATCCATGCCTGCCATAACAAAACCGTGGTGATTGATGCCCATCTGGGTGAAAGAGAGAACAAACAGGTCAATGTAACTGCTGCCCACGGTTTAAGGAATGTGCATCTGTATGAGGGTGAGGAATGGATCAATATCAGGGAGGCAGTGGGAGAGTTGACCGATAAGTTTCTGGTACTTAATGATGTATATAAAAAAGGCTTTATGATTCCAAAAAGATTAATAGGTGAAAACATCATTCATCTTCCTACTATAAAAACCCATATCTTTACCACTACCACTGGAGCCATGAAAAATGCTTTTGGAGGGCTTTTAAACGAAAAACGCCACTGGACTCATCCGGTTATCCATGAAACCCTGGTTGATCTGCTCATGATTCAAAAAAAAATACACACCGGTATTTTTGCAGTAATGGATGGAACATTTGTGGGCGACGGACCTGGTCCCAGGTGTATGGTACCTCACCTTAAAAATGTCATCCTGGCTTCTTCGGATCAGGTAGCAATCGATGCTGTATCAGCACATCTAATGGGATTTGATCCTATGAAAGATTTAAAATATGTACGCCTTGCTCATGAAATGGGACTGGGAAAAGGGAGAATGGATGAAATTGAAATTAAGGGAGATAGAGATGCAATCAAGCATACCTGGAATTTTGTTGGTCCTTTTAAAAAAATGACCTTTGCCAGTAGAATGCAGCATAAAATATACTGGGGTTCATTGAAAAAGCCTCTGGAATGGAGTTTGAAAACCTTTCTTGCTCCCTGGTCTTATATTGCCAGCGTTATGTATCACGATCTATTCTGGTATCCTTTTCATATAAGACGGGTAAAAAAAATATTATCTAGTCTTTGGGGCCGACTTTTCCAAAACTGGGATCAAGTAGCTCTTGCTCCTGATGATCTTGAAACTCCGGGATGGAAAAATGTAGGTAAAGAAGCGGTAAAACTAAGCCGGGGCAGTTTAAGAACCATGCTGAGGGCAGTAAAAATTTTAGGCACTGCAGTTAAAGAAGCTCCGGAATTTGCTGCTAAAAAAAGACGAAAAAATTAGAACAAACCCATGAAAAGTACCAAAATCACCAAAACATGGGTAATAATTAAATTAAAATTTTGAGTAAAAATCGTTCTTTAAACTATAGAAACTTTCCCCCTCTCTTTTAAAAAAAAGGGATCAAGGGGGTAAGTTAATGAACTCATCCCCAAATCTCTTCTCTTTAGAAAAGAGAAGGGGCTGAGAGTTATGTCTTTATAGATAAGACTAGTAAAATAAGTTAAAATGAATATTAAAAGTACTTAGATATTCTGTTGATTCTACCCAAGGCAAGGGAACTACTTCAGGAAACGAAAGGTAACATAAAATAATTATAAATTAAAATTTTTAAATCATTTAACTAGCAAATTAAATTTTTAATAAAAAAAGGAGTAAATATGCGAAAAATATCCAGTATCACAACTCTTTTATTTTGTTTGATACTTTATTCATTTGTTTTCAGTTCAGATGATAAAGCAATTAAACAACTTATTAAAAATTCTCCTGGCAGAGAAAAGTACCCGCATTCCAACACTCTGATTTTATTTGACAGTATTTCGGTTAAAGTAATGGATACAGGATTAAGCTACTATACAAACCATACCCTAACCAAAGTATTGACTCCCCAGGGTGCTGCAGATCTTCTGGTGCAGAATTTCAGTTACGATCCCTTGACTGCTTATGTTGAGGTTAAGAAAATCCGTATATTCCGCGCTGATGGCAGCATTGAAGATATCCCCCTGAAAAATGTACTAGACCATGCTGCCCCTGCCCGGGCCATATACTGGGGGGCAAAAGAAAAAATGGTACCTGTTGGCAGGCTTGAAAATGGAGATGCCCTGGAATGTTTAACTTTTAAAAAAGGCTTCACCTATGCCCTACTCTATTCTGATCAGGAAAACTTCTTATCCTACAGTGGAGGAATTCAAGAATCTCAATCAGAAGATGAAAAATACATCCCTCCCATGAGAGGCCATTTTTACGATATTGTACCCTTCTGGTCCCCTACTCCTATTCTGATAAAAAGCTACACGGTTTCTCTTCCTAAAGATAAATCCATCCAGTATAGAGTGTATAACGGAGAATTAACTTCCTGGATACAATTTCAGGATGAAAGAAGCTTATACCACTGGCATGCTTCAGATATCCCTGCTTTTAAACGGGAAAGTAATATGGTATCACCTTCAGATATTGCCCCCAAACTGCTCCTCTCAACTGCACCAGACTGGTATGCAAAATCTCGATGGTTTTATAAGGTTAACAAAGATTACGGTAGTTTTGAGGTTACACCTGAAGTCCAGAAAAAAGTAGACCAACTCATCCAGGAATGTAAAACTGATAAGGAAAAAATTGAAGTTCTTGCTCACTGGGTAGCAGAAGAGATTAGATATTCTGGGCTTTCTATGGGTGAAGGTGAAGGGTATACCCTGCACACAGGAGAGATGACCTTTAGAGACAGATGCGGGGTTTGTAAAGACAAAGCTGGTATGCTGGTAACTATGCTCAGGGCTGCCGGATTTGAGTCTTATGCAGCCATGACCATGGCTGGCTCCCGTATTGATCGTATCCCTGCTGATCAGTTTAACCACTCTGTTACAGTCTGGAAACGGAGTGAAAATGATTATGTTCTGCTTGATCCAACCTGGGTACCAGGGGTAAGAGAACTCTGGTCCAGTGCAGAACAACAGCAGCAGTATCTCATGGGAATTCCAGAAGGAGCTGATCTCAGGACAACTCCCACCAGTCCTTCGGAAAACCACTATTTCCGGGTAAAGGGAAAATCACAACTTCATGAAAACGGTACCCTTACTGGTTGGATACAAGTAACTGCTGAGGGTCAGTCTGATGCCAGTATCCGCCGTTACCTGCGCCGAGGAGTCTGGTACAGAAGACATTATCTTGAACAAGCATTAAATCAATTATCGCCCAGAATTGAAATAACCTCGCTGGATTATAATGATCCCTACGATCTTTCTCAGCCCATGAATATTAAAATAGAGTACCGGATTCCGAAATACGGAACAGTTAGTGAACAAAACCTGGTATTTACTCCCCTGGTAGCAAAACATATTTTCTCAGGATGGACAAACAGTTATCTTCACATGAATTTAAATCCAGAAAAGCGGGAATACGGTTTCAGAACCAGGTGTTCAAAGCTGGTTGACTTTCAGGAAACTATAAAATTACCCTCCGGCTATAAAATAAGCTATACTCCTGAATTTGAGCCAGTGCAGGGAACAGCCGCAGATTTCTCCTGCAGTTATAAGCAAAAAGGAAGCAGCTTGACTTTTAATCAAACCTTAAGCCTTAAAAAAAGGATCTATGCTGCTGAAGAATGGCCGAATTTCCGAAAAGCTGTAACTTCTGTAAAAGAAGTAATGGATACAGCGGTTATTTTGACAAAATAAAAAACTAAAAAAGAGTATTTAAATAATGAATTCACTTTAAAAAATAACTCCCACGAAATACACTAAATATTTCTCTTGAACTTAGATTTTTGTATTTCGTAAATTTCGTGTCCTTCGTGGGCCTTTAATAATTATTAACTCTAATAAATAAAAGAGGGTAATATGAATAAAAGAAAATTCTTAACTGTGTATTTGTCATCTATCTTTTTATTATATCTTCCGATCAAATCACAGGATATAAAGAGTGATGCAGTGTTTGAAAAAATCACTACCACCTATACCCTGCAAAATGATGGAAGTATACGCACCGAATACTATGAAAAAATTAAACTGTTAACCTCCCAGGCTGTAAGCCGCCTTTATGGGGAAAGTTCTATTTTTTATAATCCAAAGTTCCAGAAACTCACCATTGATAAATCAGAAACTACCATGGCTGACGGCACTCTGGTTCCCACTCCTGAAAATGGTTATAATGAAGTATTACCCCGGTTTCTACACCATGCTCCTGGGTATGCATTCCTGAGAGAGATGGTGGTTTCACATACTGGTCTGGAGCGGAAATCAATGGTTGAATTAAAATATCATATTGATACAAAACCTGAATTTTTACCCTGGCTTATGGGCGAGGAAATTTTCGGCAGAAGCTCACCCATAAAAAACCAAACCGTGATAGTTAAAATTCCTCAAGAGAAGACCTTATACTATAAAATTCTAAACAGTAATCTAACTCCAGAGATAAAAAAGGAAAATGGATTTATTATCTACACCTGGGAATTCCAAAACTGTGCTCCTCTTTTAGAGGAAAGTAATCATCAAGACTTTGCTGAATATACACCCAGACTGCTGTTTTCCACCTGTGCTGACTGGGATCAACTCATTGCATATCTGAAAAAATCTCTGCAGCCAAAATATACCCTGTCAGAAAAAGCACAAGCTGTTCTTCTCCAAAATATCACTGACTTAGCATCAGAATCACGAATTCTTTCCATTCAAAACAAAATTGCAGAAAATATAAGTAATACAAATCTTGATATATCCCTTTTAGGATACAGATCTTTCTCTGCACAAGAAACCTTCCAAAAAAACCATGGAACCATTCTTGATAAAGCAATTCTTCTAAAATCTATTCTTTCATCCCAGGAATTCAATGCAGACATTGCTCTGGCTTCACATTGTGAACAATTTTGTAAAGAAGTACCTTCTCTCTCCCAATTCACAGAAGCCTGGGTTATTGTCTCTACTGAAGATGATAAGCATTTTATACTTGTTCCCCATAAATCCCAGTTATCTAAGGGACAGATTGAGCTGGCTGGTAAAACCCTGTTAGGACTTGGAGATGAGGATAGAAAACTCATGCAGGTTCATAAATTGAGCCCTATGGAAAATTATGTTAAAGTGTCAGGTATACTTACAGTTGATAACGAACTGACTGTAAAAGGAGATATTACCTTATCCACCAGTGGAACCTTCTATCCAAATTACACCATGAAAAAAGACAACCAAAAAAACTTTTTATCCAGAACCATAAATTCTATTCTACCCAATACAGAAGTAGAGGATTTTACTGTTTTACATATAAATGAAGATAGAGTAGAATTCACAGTAGCCATAACCAATAAGAGCCCCTTTAAAAAGATAGGAAATTCAACTTTGTATGAATCCTTCAGCCTTAATTCAGTCTTTGATAATTGGCATATCTCATCCTCCTTTTTCAACCGTACAACTCCTCTGGAACTAACTGCTCCCTTAAATGAACATATTCTGTTAGTGCTCAATAATCCGGAAAATATTTCCCTTTCCTCCGGAGTTAAAAATTATGACTACTCCTGTGATAAAGGGCATATAATGTATCGAATCAGTCAAAGGGGAAATAGAATAATTATGGAAAGACAGCTTACTATTAAAGATAAAGTGATAACTCCGACTGAATATCCTGACTTCCGTACAATTCTTGTAAATCTGCAGGCTGAAGATCACAGGTCGTTTATGGTGGAGGTTGATTAACTAATTATGAAATCTCATCCCTAAATCCCTTCTCCATAGAAAAAGAAGAGGCTTAAATCAATATTTATAAGCAAGGAGAAAGTTAGTACACTTTTTTTTGCTTTAAAAACATTTCGAGTTTATAAATCTCATCCCCAAGCTCCTTCTCTGTTAAAATAGAAGGAGCTTAAAAACTTTTTAAGATTAACCATTTATTGATAAATTAACAATAAAATGTTAAATTTAGTCAGTTTATTGATTGATTATTAATAATTTTAAAAATATACTTTATTAACAATGAAAGGATGGTTTAAAATTAAATTTTTTATTCTTTTAACCATAGTAGTGCTGTTCGTAGGATGTGCTTCTATCATTGGATTTCCCAGAAAATCTGGAATTTTTGAACAAGAAGCAACCTTAGAAAGCGGTATCAAAATAAAATACACAATCTCTATCCCTGAAACATACTCAAGGGATAAAAGTATTCCTCTCATACTGGCTCTTCATTATGGGGGAAAAGTCACACCATTTTATGGAAAAGGGTATGTAACCCTCCTTGTCAAGCCTGCCTTAAATGATCTTGAAGCAATCATTGCAGCACCTGACTGTCCTGGCAATGGATGGGCCAATCCTGAGGTGGAAAAAGCAGTAATGGAATTTCTTGAAATTATCATAGCAGAATACAAAATCGACAGAGATAGAATACTCATCACCGGGTACAGCATGGGTGGAATCGGAACCTGGTACCTGGCTTCCAGACATCCTGACGTATTTTCTGCGGCCATTCCTGTATCAGCTATTCCGGATCCTAAAGAAACTCCGGTAGTTAAAGACCTGCCTTTTTTTGTTATCCATAGCCGGGATGATGAAATATTTTCTATTGATTCCCTAAAAAAATTCATACAAATGTATAGATCAAAGGGGGGTTCAATCCAATTCTTTGGAGTTCAGGGAATAAGCCATTATGAAACTTATCGGTTTGTCAATCCCCTGAAAGATGTCATACCCTGGATAAAAAAAATTTGGGAAGATAAAAATTAAACCACAAAGATCTCTAAGCAGACACAGAGATAACAAAGAAAATAAATTTCTTATAATTTTTCAATTATTTCCTGAATCATTTTTTCTAACATTAGTAATTCTGAAGGGAATTTTTCTGCTTCAGTTTCAAATCCATACATTATTATTATTTTCTCTTTATCAGAATAAGTAACAATAATTTTCCGTAAAGAGCATCCTATTCCACCAAAAATATATTCATTGTCAAGTTCAGTTATGTTATTCTCATTAATGAATGTTTGAACAGTATTGAATGTATTGGAAGGAAGAATGTATAATTTATTTACAATAAGGGAATTTGCCTTAAACTGTTTATGTGTTAATATATCTGTTGAGTATATTGTGTAATAGTCTTCGGAATAATAATCCGGACTAACTGATCCATTATTTATAAAATAAGTCACTGATTCAATAGTATTTTTTTTATTTACATTTGTTAAGTTATCACAACATAAAATTAATGGAAGTACAACTAAAAAAATTATAATATTTTTCATGTCATTTTTTTTAATATAGATTTGTCGGATTTCATTTATTTTTGATAGTATATCTATATTGTTAACCTGATATTGTGTGTACTAATAAAATACCTCTAAACAAAATCATATACATTTTAATATTCCCTAAAACTTCCTAATCCCACCATCCAAAGTGAGCATGTTGTTATTCAGCATTATCTCAGTGGATCACCATGTTCTTTTAAAAGTTTTATTTCTCGATCAGTAACCTTTATTATCCAATAATGGGAATAGATACAACCTGATGGACAGTCACCCCATCCCAAAGCATATTTGTAAATATTATAATCTTCACTGATTAAGGAGATAGTGCTACCTCCTCCAATTATTGCATTAGATTCGACATATATAAACTCATTTGTTTTTTTAAATTTTTCTTTTAAAGCAAAGTAATTAATTGGTACCCTTGTCTTTAACCTGAAATTGTAACCTCCATGTGATTCATAATTAAAAAAGATCTCTATATCATAATTTTCAATTAGAGAATCAATTCCGGCTATATTAGTATATACGTTCTCATTTAACCATTCCTTTACCCAAATCTTGTTGGTATCTACAGACACACAAAGATAATAAAGAGTGTGAGGGGCGAATGTATGGATACCAGATACATTCTCGAAAAAAGTGTTACTAATAGAGTAGCTATAGTTATAGATGTTTAGTAAATCATTGTAGTATATCATAATATTTTCTTTGTTCAGACTAACTTGTTCATATCGTTTAACCGAATCTTTAACCATTTGTGAGAACTCAATGAACGCCGCATCATTGTAATATAAACTCTTAGTCGAGTCATTTAATGGAATTAGATCATCTTGAGTATATTTTAATAGCTCACCCACAGATGGATTTTCTAAGCATGAAATTAGAAATATAAAGATAATGAATAATCCAAATTTCATTATAAAATTCGAGGAAAATTTATTAGACTGATTTAAATAATCAATCCTAAAAATTTTTTTCATATTAACAATGCCTACATATCCGGACTGGAGAGTATTCCCATAAATAAAAGATTATCAGCCACATGATCTCTGATCACATAGATAAAGGGACGATCCAGTATCATATAAGCCCCTACTGCGGTTTCCCGGAACTCAACTGCAGTAACAGCAGCTGCTTCTGTTCCTACTTCATCCACCTGAATAAAGGTCTTATGAATAACCCTGCTTATAAAGATATCGTGATTTTCAGTTATCTTGGAAAAATCTGCATATCCGGAAAAGGCTATGCCCATTCCCAGGGCAGTAAGCACATCTTTAAGTTCGATCCCGTAGGAAATCTCAAATTTAGGCATGTTAAGATTCACCTCTTGCTCAGAAAAACTCTCCATCCATACTGCCCAGTTTTCAGGAGTAAACTGAGTAATTATATCTTCCAGCCTTTTACCCTCTGCAGGTAAGAAAATAGTCATGCTGAAATGTCCATCTCCATAGGGCAAATCAATAGCTTTAAAGGATTCAGTGGTTAAAAAATCAGTGGTGATTTCCTGGCTCATCATTTCGCAGGTAACCGTGCTGCCGTCAGTACAGTTGAAATCTGACTCAAAAGTGTTTTCCGGATCAAACTGATAAGTCCAGTCACCTTTAAAGTAGAGAGCATTGATCAGATAAAGTACTGCATCAGGCGGAATCCATTCCAATATCTTTTCAATCTTTCCCTGAGTGTTATTTTTAACCCAATTATTGATAATAGCAACTGCCTGGGGATCGCTAAAGTCGAGTGTTTCTACCTCAGCTGCAAAATACTCTCTTAGTACATCCAGAAAACTTACCAGAATCTGAAAATCCTGTCTGGGCCAGGCAGAATTGGCAATGTCAAAATTTACCAGAGGATCAAGCGTAGTTAAAAGCTGGATCAGACTTTTATAGGTCTGATTAATTTCCTGTAAAGAAAAATTTTCATACTCCAGGATTTGGTGCATGGCTTGTTGGGTGGTTCCAGCTGCTCCGTTGTAAGCCATCCCCAAAGCAAAAGATATACTCAAAGGTGAAATAAACATATTGGAATCGATATCCGTCTTGGCAATTTCCCGAAAAAGATTAAATCCGAAAGAGTTGGATGAACTTGCTATCTTTTTTTCCAAAGTGGTAGCTGGTCTGTAACTGCTGTTTTGGGGACAGGATGAAAAATCCCGGTTGCATCCTGAAGTGAGGATTAGAAAGGTTGAAAATATCATGAATGTCTTTTTTATCATTTTTCTCTCCTTAAGAAACCATTAATTTGTTAACGGATTAATTAATTGTAATCAGAAATAAGGTAATCAGAAGTTAAAAATCGATCCCAGATTGACAATCTACAAAAAATCATTATGATTTTTTAATTCTACCAAAACTTTCTCTTGGCTAAAAATATGCCAGCATTTGTAGGTCCAATAAAGCTGATATAAATCCATTTGCCGGAAAAATTATTATCTGTTAAACGACCATTCAGCAGCAAATTGTTATCACGCATCTGTGGCTGTAGGTCTACCCATATACTGTCACTGCTGTAACCTCCCAGAAGATTACCACTACCTGTTTGGGGGCCAATATTCTGTGGTAATCCAACTGCTTCAATATCCCATTCTCCTCTAACTAGGTTATCTTTTAACTTTAAAAATAACCAACCTTGAGCCACAGTGGTACCAGAAGAATCGAAAGCGGTATATTCATAAAGATCACCTATTCCTGAGAACAGTAATGATTCTGATTTTTCACAAACAGTAAACAAAGCTGCTGTTGAAAAACAGTAGAAAATGAATATAATTGAAAAATATCTTTTTTGTAACATTTATCTCTTTTTTTAATTACTAACCTGACTTATCTCTAAAACACAGAATTCAATATTGAAATCACTGTTTTATTTATCTATACGATAATTTCGGGTAAAACGTGGCAGATAAAAATATAGGGTTTGGACCTGACAGGTCTCTTTTTTTTACAATCCCCCTAACCCCCTTTAAAAAAGGGGTAATTTATATTTACTGAAGATAATAAAATTTTCATCATCTTTCCATAATCCCCCGCACTCAAAGTTCCCCTTTCCCAAAGGGGAACTACAGGGGGATTGTCACTCACTCTCATCCATCAACTTCTCACATAATTGTACCGTCTCTTCCGTATGCTTAACCACATATTTTCGTATATTTTCTGCTTCTTTCAATATCTTCATTTTGAAATCTTCATCTTTAATTCCCTGAAGATTTATCTTTACATTCAGATATGCACCCTCGGCCGCTGCCCGGGCTGTTAAGGCTGCAACACCCGCATCACTCAGGGAATTCCTGTTCCCTTTCTCGACCGCAACTCTGGCCAGCTCTGCAGATTGTTTACATCTTTTCAAAACTCCAAAAGGAACCAGGGTAGCTTCTTTGGTTGCTTTCTGAATTGCTTCCTTACGAGCCTTTTTATTTTCATCTCCCTTTTTAGGGAGTTTGAATGCATTCATGACTTTATTAAAGGCCTCTGTATCCCTGTCCACATCTGCTGTAAACTGTTCTTTCAATTCCTGGGCTTTGGCTCCTGTTTTATCCATATTCTCATTCTTATCCCGGTAACCCTTTTTATTATGGGTTAAGGCACACACCATGGAAGATAAAGCAGTACTCATACTACCGCAAAGAGCTGCCACACTTCCGCCTCCCGGTGCCGGAGCATCTGTGGAGAGAAGATCTACAAAATCTTCCCCCTTCATTTCTACCAGGTTGTTTTCCCGCTTTATCTGATACTCAATGACCTTTTTTTCCTTTTCAAAGGGATATAAATCACTTAAACCCATGGAAAGAACCGCAATATGAATAAGCTCTGATTCTGGAACTCCGGTTGTCTTTCCTTGTTTGTGTAGAAAATACCTGCCCGCTTCTTTAAGAGCCTGCAAGGGAATTAATCCCACCAGTTCACTTCCTGTCACCCGAACTCCCAAATCCGCTGCTAACTTACAGCACTCATCAAATACTTTATGAGGTGGAGACACATTATAATTTGTCAGGTTCATAGAAATCTGAGCTCTGCCGAAATCCTCCATATACCAACCCACAGCTTTACAATGTTTAAACTTTCCAGGTACACAAATTTTATTACCATTTTTATCCTTGATAATCTTATTATTTTTATCTCTCTTGTAGCATCCCTTCTCCCTGATGGAAAAAGCTATCTCCTTAGCAAATTTCAACCTGCGGGTATTAAGATTAATATTATATGCTATTAAGAACTCTCTTGCCCCGGTTACTGTTGCTCCTGATCTTTTATTGAATTTTGCTGGTCCAAAATCTGGTTTAAATTCCGGATCCTTTAACTTTTCAGGAAGAGCTTCATATTCCCCTTGACGAATATTTGCCAAATTTTCTCTTTCCGGCTTGGTTGCAGATTTCTCATATAAGTAGACTGGAATTCCCAACTCTTCACCCACCCTTTTTCCAAGTTGTTTGGAAAGTTCAACACAATCCTCCATGGTAACTCCGGAAACCGGAACAAATGGACAAACATCTATTGCGCCCATACGAGCATGTGCCCCAGAATGAGTTGACATATCAATAACTGCTGCAGCTTTAGCTATGGCCTGAAACGCTGCTTCCACCACACCCTCTGGTGAGCCCACAAATGTAACTACTGTTCTATTAGTATCTTTGCCAGGATCAACATCTAACAGTGTCACCTCATCCACCTTCTCAATTTCCTGGGTAATTTGATCAATTATTTGAGGATCTCTCCCTTCACTAAAATTAGGAACACATTCTACAATTTTCATACATCATCTCCTCTTTTTTAAATTCCTAAATCTCCGGCAGTCAAGTACTGCCTCTAACCTTACATTAAATCATTCATAAGGTCAAACAAAATACCCACAAAAGACACGAAATTCACAAAATATAAAAAAACATAAGTACAATAAAAACATTTAGTGTGTTTCGTGTATTTCGTGGGAAACGACTTTTTTAAACCGAACTCATTCATTACCCGTCTTTCCTTGATTCTTGAATATTGATCTACTCAAGCGAACCAACCACCTTCTCAACCTGTTCCAGAATTTCACCAGATTTTACCAACTCTTTCATGGTAGTATGATCATGATACAAAGGCCTATCTTCATCTAGAAATTTAACATGTCTGCGCACCACTTCTTTTGCTTTGGTTACACCTTTCCCAAATCTAAAATCTCGAAAATCAAGGGCCTGAGCAGCAGCCATGAACTCTATACCCAAAACGCCATAAGCATTATCCATGATCTGAAAATTCTTAATGGCAGTATTCATTCCCATGGAAACAAAATCTTCCTGATCTGCTGCTGCTGGAATTGACTGAATAGAAGCAGGTGCAGAAAGAATTCTCTGCTCCACGATCAGCATATCTGCAGTATACTGGCTTAACATCAACCCGGACATCATACCAGCTCCCTTAGTCAGGAACGGCGGTAGACCTACACTTAAAGCTGGATTATTGAGACGATTCATTCTTCGCTCAGACATGACACTAACCATGGTGATAGAAACTCCTGCCATATCCATAGGCAAAGACACAGGACTACCCTGAAAGTTTGCCCCTGATAATTGTAACTTTTTGTCTGGGAAAAATACCGGATTATCCCCTACTCCATTGAGTTCAATCTCTACCTGAGACCTTGCATAAGCAAGGGCATCATGTGCAGTTCCAATTACCTGTGGCGTGGATCGCATAGAATATGCATCCTGTACTTTACACTTTATCTTTCCTTCAACCAAATCTCCATCCTTTATGAGCTTTCTAATTGCTTTAGCAGATCGCACCGCACCCAGAAAACCTCTGGCTTGATGTAAAAGAGGAGTATAAGGTTTCATGTTTGCCTTAAGTGCTTCCAAGGACATTGCTGCTGCTATTTCAGCCTGCTTTAACCAGCGATTGGCATCATATAAAAATAGAGCACTCATGGCTGTTAAAACATTTGATCCATTTATTGTACCCAGACCATCTCTTGCTTTAAGTCCAGGTATAGGTATGCCTGCTTTATCCATAGCTTCTTTTCCGGACATCACCTTTCCCTGGTAATATGCTTCACCTTCACCCATTAAAACCAAGGCTATCTGGGACATGGGGGCTAAATCACCACAGGCTCCCACTGAACCTTTTTGACATACTCGTGGAGTGACACCTTTATTAAGCATTTCAATCAAAGTTTGAGTGATAACTGGTCGTATACCTGAATTTCCATGGGCATGAACATTTATCCTGCCTAACATTGCACCCCGTACATACTCTTTGGGAGCAGGATCACCAATACCAGCAGCATGATTATAAATCAAATATTTTTGAAATTGTTTTACTTGATCATCCTTTAAAACAACTTCTGAAAACTCACCTATCCCAGTATTTACTCCGTACATTATTTCATGAGCCTGAATCTTCTCTTCCAGCATTTCCCGGCACTTCTCTATACGCTTCAAGGCATCCGGGTGGAGTTCTACTTTCTCATTATAACGAGCAACCTTCACCACCTTTTCTACTGTTAATTCATTTCCAGTAATTATAATAGCCATTTAAAACTCCTTTATTGGTTAATATCTACATTGAATTTCTTTGCATATTCAATTGCTTTTTCATATCCAGCATCTGAATGTCTCATAATAGCAGTGGCAGGATCATTAAAAAGAACTCTTTTTATTGATTTTTCTGCTCTTTTGGTACCATCAATTAGGAGTACCATACCTGCATGCTGGGAATACCCGATACCTACACCACCTCCATGATGGAACGATACCCAGGTTGCTCCTCCACTAGTATTTGCCATAAGATTTAATAAAGGCCAGTCGGAGATGGCATCACTTCCATCTTTCATACTCTCTGTTTCTCTATAAGGAGAAGCAACAGAACCACCATCAAGATGATCTCTTCCTATAACTAGTGGAGCCTTAAGTTTACCTTTTTTAACCAGGTTATTAAAGATCAATCCAATTTTTTCTCTCTGGCCTAATCCCAGCCAGCATATTCTGCAGGGTAATCCCTGGAAAGCAACTTTTTCTCTAGCCTGATCAAGCCAATGTATGAGATGTTCATCCTCTGGTATAGCTTGTTTTATTGCCTCGTCAGTTGTATAAATATCTTCTGGATCTCCTGATAATGCTGCCCATCGGAAGGGTCCTTTACCTTCACAAAAGAGAGGTCTGATAAATTCCGGAACAAAGCCCTGGTATTCAAAGGCTCTTTTCTCACCACCCTGATAGGCAAATTCTCTTAAATTATTACCATAGTCAAATACCCGGCTCCCTCTATCCCTCAAGCTAAGTATAAAACCAACATGCCGGGCCATACTTTTCAAAGCACGTTGTTTATGCTCTTCTGGATTCTTTTTTCTTAACTCAAGTGACTCCTGCAAAGAAAGATCATGGGGAACATAACCGTTTACTGGATCATGGGCTGAGGTTTGGTCTGTTAGTATTTCGGGTGTGATAGTATCATCAATTAATCGTTTCAAAATATTACCAATATTTCCTACTAGACCTACTGATAGTGCCTCACCCTTCTCTTTCGCATCCAGAACCCATTGTATTGCTTCTTCATAGGATTCTGTCATTTTATCCAAATATTTTGTTTTAATACGTTTTTTAATTCTTTCAGGATCTACATCAACACCTAAAAAAGTAGCACCAGCCATGGTTGCTGCCAGGGGCTGAGCTCCACTCATACCACCAATACCACCAGATACAAGCAGTGTATGTTTTAGATTACCGTCAAAATACTTTTCACCACAGGCTACAAAAGTCTCATAGGTTCCCTGGAGAATTCCCTGAGTACCAATATATATCCAGCTTCCAGCAGTCATTTGTCCATACATTATGAGTCCGTCTTCTTTAAGTTTGTTAAAATGATCCCAATTCGCCCAATGCGGCACTATATTACTGTTTGCAATAAAAACTCTGGGAGCATTTTCATGGGTTCTCACCACTCCAACAGGTTTTCCAGACTGAACCAGAAGGCTCTGATCTTCTTTGAGCTCTAGCAGATACTTAATAATATCTCTTACTGCTTCCGGATTACGAGCTGCCTGTCCAGTACCACCATACACCACCAGTTGTTCAGGATCCTCAGCAACTTCTTTGTCAAGATTATTTAATAACATCCTTAACGGTGCTTCAGTCTGCCACGATTTTGCGTTCAGTTTAGTACCGATAGGAGCATGATAGTTTGGATGTTTTGCATATTTTTCAATAAAGACTGAATAATTCATTTAATCCTCCCCGGATATTAATATTTTTTTAACTGACCTCTGATTTCTAAATCTAACAATTCAATAAATTTTGATTTACTCATAAAAACTTTTTTTTAAATAATATACTCCATTACTAAACTTGCTGACTTTTTAAAAGAAACCTCTTTATTATTAAAAGTATGTAAAACAAATCCTGTATCCTTTAAAATTTTAATTCTTTCAGAATAATTCCGTGATATGGTAATTGTCACTTTTTTTATTCCCAGAGAAATTAATTTTTCAATCAGGGATGAAAGAAGTTCTTTCCCAATCTGATGTTTACGCCGCTCCTCATGGATAACAAAAAAAATAATTTCACCTTCAGTATCAGATAATTTTTGGGAGGTAATAATCCCCACACACTCTTTATCAACTAATGCCACTAAAATAAAACAATCCTGTTGATTAACAGCCTCATGTGGCTTATTAATTAAATCTACTTTTTCAATCTCAGTTTCGTTATTTTCAATAAGCCATTCTAAGACAAAATTTTTATACGAATTATAATAGGAACCACTATAATCTTCTATCACAATATCACCTATCTCTCCTTTTTCAATCTCTTTTATGGTACGAGAAAAAAGACTCTCCTTACTAATGGAATCTTCCATTTCATCCAATACAGATAAAATATGAAGGCTGTTTACTCCTTCTGAAAACATATCTTGCATACTATGTTGTAAAGCTTTCCATATTGGAGGAAGAGTTGTCATTAACTTTCGTCCTTCTTCTGTAAAACAAATAAATCTTCTTCTTTTGTCATCTTTGTCATCGATAAAATTAATTAAACCTTTTTTATCAATAACAGTAATCATTTGACTAACAGCAGAATGGGTTATCTCTAATTCATTTGCAATTTCTGTTACTGAGAGTTTACCTTTTTCATTTAATAAATAAAAAATGGGAAACCAACTGACTTCAAAAGGAATTTTCAATTTTTTATAAATCTTTGCCACATCCATTAAGAATTTATCACTTATTCTTTTCAACCTTGTTCCTAAAATCAACTCACCAACACGTCTGTAAAAAGTCACCTGATTCACCTTAATATAATTAATAGAACTTACGTTAGTACTTACCTTTCTAAATAATACAATCTTCTTTACAAAATGTCAAGAATTTTTTTAAATATTTTTTGTAATAAAATAAAAATTTGAATCATAGTGATAACAAAACCAGAAAGTTTAAAAAAAATTTACCAACACCTGCCAAATTGATGTAGTAAAATTTTATAAATAAATGATCAAAAAATAAATTTTAAAACATTATAAAAAATTATAATTAATATTATGTACATTATTACTTTAAGAAGTGTTCATATTTTTAACTGGTTAATCTTTAAAAAAAATATACCAAAAAACCAGTAAAATTATGGTTCCGGTTACTCTCCTTAGGATCAAACAGAATAAGCTTAGGCTCAGTAAACACTCTTGTTTGATTACCCATACACCAGAAGGTGTTATCCCATACATTTCACAATCCATGGGCAGTGCATAAAGGGATTAGATTGCCTGATCTGATAAAAAGCCAACCAAGACCTATACCTATAAAGTGATATTAACAGCATACAGAAACACTCGCAACCATCCATTCTTTGTAATCAGAATTACTACTAAAATATGCCAGAGTCCAAAATGAATTGAGAAAAAAATACTACCTTGCATACTCCCTGATTCAAAAATTGAGTCAATAAATAATCCAAAAAAAAATTGTTAATGATCAGATTGATAAAAATAAAGCACCAACATTAGAAATCCAGCCTGCAGATGGCAACTTTTACCCTAAGTTCTGTATAGACATCTGACTAATAAATTTTTGCAAGAGAATAGTTATGATTACAATAAATATAATACTTGCATAGGCGAGGTTGATACTTACGCGCAGACCTTCAGATGTCATGGCAAATATCAAATATATATAAAATCCCGAAACTAAATGTTTCTTAATTGAATATCCTCTAATTAATCATTCAACCTAAAGTAAACAATTTTCCTGTTTGGATGTCAAAATTCTTATAATTTTATAGGATTTTTTATGTTTTCCAGTAATTCAAAGATATATCATTTGAAAAAATGATAAAGGATTATAAATGGTAGTTGAATTTTCATACCCATATCCATTACCTTACCAAAAATCTAATAGCTAATGAATTCCCTTGTCCTACCCGGTTACTAATCACTAACAAAAACTATTCGGCATAATCAATTAATTCTAATACTTCTTTAGGAGAAGAGGCATTGATTAATGATTTACAAAAGGCTTTGTCCTTAGTAAGTCTTGCTATTTCAGCGAGAACTTTAACATTTGGACCTGCAGCATCTTCTGGTGCCAATAACATAAAAAACAAATGGGAAGGTTTACCATCAGCCGCATCAAAATCAATTCCATCTTTGGATATTCCCAATGAAAGGGTTAAATCATCTGCAGCTTTTGTTTTTGCATGTGGCACAGCAATCCCATTTTCCAATCCCGTACTCATCATTTCTTCACGCTTCATGATATCATCAAATGCTTTCATTCTATCATTAATATTTCCGCTTCTTATAGCAAGAACAAGGAGTTCTTCAATCACTGATTTTTTTTCACTTTGTTTTAAAGATATTTCAATTCTATCTTCTAAAAGTAACTGCGTTAACCGCATTTATTAACCTCCTAACCTTACTTCTCATCTTCAATCTGATCATACATTCTCTCAGTTCTTTCTTCATCTTTTACTACGAGAACAGAACAACTACTTTTCCGAAATATAAGTTCAGCTTCATCATGAAATGAATCTGTTCTCGATTGAATGGGTTCAAGTTCTCCCATTATCACTAAATCTACATTCAATTCATTGATCTTCTTTGTAATTTCTTTATTTACAACACCTTTAACTAAACATGTTTCTATGTCAACTCCTTTCTTCAAGCCCAACTCAGAGATATAGTTCAGATATCTTCTTCCATCTTCTTCAAGATCATTTTCATAATCCATCTCTTCAATTTTTACAAAAATTTTTGCTTTAACCAAATCACTAAGTACTCCTACATCTACAACATAAACCGCTATTAATTTTGCACCTGTATATTTAGCTAATCCTATACCATATTGGGCAGCAGTAATACATCCCTCTGAGCTATCAACATAAAGCATTATTTTTTCTATTAGACCATTAGTACCCATAAATTACCCCCTCTTTTTCTCCAATCTACGTTTTACTATTTTTAAAATTGCAAAACTTTCACGTTCATTCTCTTCCAATGTATTCTCAATGTACTTTACTGATTCTTCGTAATCAGGTATTGCGATCTTTTCAAGTGCATTAACTCTCCGCATGGTTCTTCTTACTTCATCAGCTATTCTCATTAAAGAAATACGCAATTCGGATAATTTACTTAGATCAACTAACAGTGATTTAAAATCTGATATTGCTTCATCAATTCTATATGAAGTCCCCAAAAGACTAAAATAAGGTGATTTATCATCTATTTCAAGACCAATCTGGGGAATATTTACTCCCATAACCCGGCGCATTTTTATTGAAATATCATAATTAATATTAACAGCAGAAGCTAATTCAGTTACATTACTTCTCCCCATATCAATAACTGCTTTTTGAAGAGAGTCAAATGCTTTGGCAACTTCTTGGGTAACCTTTTCTTGCAAATCTGTTGCTTTATCAACAATATCCATTAGTTCTACAACTAATATCTGCCTCTTTTGTTCTATAAGATCATACCCCTCTTGTGCAAAGGAAAGGTCACGTTTCAATTTCATTAAATTAGTTTTTGTAGGAACAACTTTATAACGTGCCATAATAGAAATCCAATATTAATTACATAAAATTCATTAATATTATTAAAATTATAAATCCTGAAATAGTAAACATTAAAAACATTTTTATCCAAAACTCTAAACCTATTTTTTTCTTTTCCTTAGCAAGAACCGTGTTTACTTTTAAAAATCTTTCGATTAAACCACCCTCACCTCTAACAGGCACTTCATCAATCTTGGCAGGTAATGTTACAGTTATATATTTAGCATTTTTGGTTAACTCAGGTCCTTCCATCTGACGAAGTATGCCAATATTTGTTAAAATACCTTCCATAAGTGTAATGACATTATTATTAATGCTATGCTCTTCAGCTGCTTTAATAAGTTTTTTCAATCTTTTCTTTAAACGCTTCATAAACTTGAAATAGAATGAGCTATGAGTAATAATATTAAATAATATAACATCAACTATAACAAGAATAACAATATAATAATTAATATATCCTATTGATGCTGTAAAATTCCAAAATCCATGAAGTATTACTGACAAAATAAATCCAGGAATAAGAATCCAGTATCTCTTATCGATCCTTGCATATCCAAGAAAAAAACCACTGATTATATTAATAATAAAATGTCCTGAAACAGCTCGAAAAAGAACAATCTTCCGTAAAGCTTCATGGTAAAAATCCATATTCCCTGTTTTCAGACCGTAGAGAAAAGGATTAATTACAAATCGAAAAGAATATCCCACATTTTCCAATACTGAAAATCCAGCCGCAATAACTAAATAGTAAACAATCCCATCACTTCTATCGTTAAATGATTTCAGGGACCAAACAAAAATTAACACTAATAAAAATTTTAATAATTCTTCAAAAAAACCTGCAACCACAAAATAAGAGAAGAGAGGATCAAATTGCCACTCATAATAATTAAATAGGAAAGATTTCAGTTTACCAAACAAGAAAGTTGCAATTATTGATATAATAAATAATCTTACCAGAGTCCATGGAGGTTCCTTTTCATTAATATCAAACAAATAAATCAAAAGTACAATACAACCACTTGCTATAATATTTCCAATTATAATATCACCTATCATATAAACCTCAAATTAATTAAAAAAAATTTTATCTCAGATATTATTTTTATTATTTTTTTAGTACCCATTCTCATAGTGCCATCTAAATAATCTATATAAATCCTTAAGATTTCCCATAAAACTCGCTTAGTTCCTCTTCTGTTAATCGATGCAGTTCTTCTGTAGGCAATTTTGAAATAACTTTCCAACCCAAATCCAGAGTTTGCTCTATAGACCTATTCTCATAATCATGCTGTAAAAGAAACTCCTTTTCAAAAATATCCCCAAATTCCAAATAGGTATGATCCAAGGGAGTAAGTTCTTCTTCTCCTATTACCGAAGCCAGAGCTCTAACATCTTTTACTTTTGCATAAGCAGCAAAAAGCTGGCTTGATATATGGCCATGATCCTTTCTTGTCATTCCTTCTCCAATACCATCCTTCATTAATCGGGAAAGGGAAGGAAGTCCTGCAACAGGTGGATAAATATTCTTCTGGGCTAATCCCCTTTCTAAAACAATTTGTCCCTCTGTAATGTAGCCACTCAAATCCGGAATAGGATGTGAGATATCATCATTTGGCATAGTAATTATAGGCATCTGAGTGATTGACCCTTCTGAGCTTTCAATTATTCCAGCTCTTTCATAAATTGAAGCTAAATCAGAATAGAGGTAACCTGGATATCCCTTACGAGAGGGTATCTCACCTCTTACTGTAGAAACCTCACGTAATGCTTCACAATAATTTGTCATATCAGTTAAGATAACAAGTATATGCATATTTTCATGAAAAGCAAGATACTCTGCCATAGTTAAAGCGGAACGAGGAGTCATTAAACGTTCAACCGAAGGTGCATCTGCTAAAGATAAAAACATAACAACATTTTCCAGAACACCGGATTCCTGAAAACTATCAATAAAAAACCGTGATACATCATGTTTTACTCCCATTGCACAAAACACTATTCCGAACTGAATATCTTCTCCAATTATTTTTGCCTGCCTAACAATCTGGGCAGTCAATCTATTATGGGGAAGTCCTGAACCGGAAAAAACAGGGAGTTTCTGCCCCCGAACCAAGGTATTCATCCCATCAATTGCAGATATTCCGGTTTGAATAAATTTAGTAGGATAACTCCTTGCAGTGGGATTTATGGGCATTCCATTAACATTCCACTTCTCTTTAGTAACTGGTGTAGGCCCACCATCAATAGGCTGTCCTAAACCATTGAAGATACGGCCGAGCATGTTTTTTGAAACTGGAATACGGAGAGGCTCACCACTGAAACAGACTTTAGTATCCGAGAGTGTTAAACCGGATGTACCCTCAAATACCTGCACTACTGCCTTCCCTTCACTGACTTCCAGTATTAAACCCATTCTTCTATTTCCTTCTCTGTCCCTGATTTCAACAAGCTCATTGTATCCTACATTATGAATATTCTCAATAAATATAAGAGGTCCTACTACCTCTTCAATTCCTTGATATTCTCTGTATTTTAATAATGATTTCTTATCAGAATCGTTCATATATCTCACCTAAACGCCTAAACTCCCTTTTTAATTTGTCATACAATTTATCAAGTTTTTCAACCTCATCATTCGAAACATTATATTTCATACGGGCAATATCATTAAAAATACGCATTCTCTTTATTTTAATTAATGTTGCCCCTTTTTCAATGGTTTCCAAAGCTAAATTATAAAAGGATACAATAATTTTTAACATTTTCACCTGTTTTTCTACACTTGCATACATATCAATTTCATCAAAGGCAGATTGCTGAAGAAAAGCATTTTTAAAAAGAGTACATACCTCTAAAACTAATCGTTGTCTATCAGGAAGAATATCAGCTCCTACAAGTTTTACAACCTGCTGAAGACGCGCATCTTGCTGAAGAAGACCAAGAATTGTACTGCGCAGTTTTGGCCACTCAGGATCACCTTTCTCAGCCCACCAATCCGAAACATCATCAACATATCCTGAATAGGAATCGATCCACGATATGGCTGGATAGTGTCTGGCATTAGCCAAATCTCTATCCAAAGCCCAAAAATTTCTTACAAATCTTTTTGTATGCTGGGTTACAGGTTCAGAAAAATCACCTCCAGGAGGAGAAACTGCACCAACTATGGTAACAGAACCATTTTTACCACAGAGCGTTTCAGTGTAAGAAGCCCTTTCATAAAACTCTGCCAATCTTGTTGGTAAATAAGCAGGAAAGCCTTCCTCAGCAGGCATTTCTTCCATCCTGCCTGAGAGTTCTCTTAATGCCTCTGCCCATCTGGAGGTTGAATCAGCCATGACCGCAACATGATATCCCTGATCTCTATAATACTCTGCAAGTGTAATACCAGTATAAATGGATGCTTCTCGAGCTGCTACAGGCATATTAGAGGTATTTGCTATCAAAATTGTTCTCTCCATAAGAGGTCTTCCTGTTTCAGGATCTTTAAGCTTTGGAAACTCACTCAGCACATCAGTCATCTCATTCCCACGTTCACCACATCCAATATATACAACTATATCTGCATTAGACCATTTAGCCAATTGATGTTCAATCAATGTTTTACCTGTTCCAAAACCACCAGGAACAGCAACGGTTCCCCCTTTTGCAAGAGGGAAAAGAGTATCAATTACCCGCTGACCCGTGACCAAAGGAACATCTGCTGGAAGTCTTCTTTGGATAGGTCTGGGTTTTCGTACCGGCCATCTGTGGTATAATTTTAAGATTTTATCTCCATTTTCTGTATCAAGAAAACAGATATCATCTTCTAGCCTGTATTCACCCTTTTCTACGATCTTTTTAACTTTTCCTGAAATATCCGGAGGTACTAATATGCGATGAACAATTTGTTTGGTTTCCTGAACAGTTCCTATTATCTGTCCAGAATGCAATGTATCACCTTCCTTCACTTCAGGTGTGAAAACAAACTTTCTTTCTCTATTAAGTGGAGGCAGTTTTACACCTCTTTTGATTTCATATCCTTCTTTTCTTTTAATTTCTTCTAAAGGCCTCTGGATTCCATCATAAATAGAACCCATCAAACCAGGACCAAGCTCCACTGACAGGGACATCCCTGATCCGTAAATTGAAGCTCCTGGAGTAAGGCCAGTTGTATTTTCATACACCTGTATCAGGATCTCACTGCCTTTTAACCGGACTATCTCTCCCACCAAACGATCTTCTCCAACCTCAACTAATTCAAGCATCTGAACTTTAGAAGTAACTTTTGCATACACTACTGGTCCTAACACCCGACTAACTTTTCCAACTACTTCATACATATTTTATGATCCATCTTTACTTAAAATTTTCTAATGCATAAATTTTTCTACAATCAACAGACGTATTTCATCCTGTTTTCTCCGCATTCGAGCAGAAAAACTATTATCAAAACTAACTTTTCTCTTAAAATCACTAATTATTACTCCTCCCTCACCAAGCACTTCATCAACAATATTAAAAGTTACCATCCTACTATGCTGATCTTGAATAGTATCTGTCACCTTTTGTAAATAATTTTTATTTATAATTTTTTTTTCAATTTTTCCAACAGTTAAAACCAGATCATTTCTATCAATAATCAATGTTCCCTCAATTATCCACTCTTTTAAAATTTGTTTGTAATCATTAGAATTACGAAATTCATTTAGTCTTTTCCAAATTTCGGTATTAAACTTAGAGATAAGCTTTTCCTGATTTTCTAAATTTTTCTTTTTTATTTCCAGATGAACTCCCGAAAGAATTTTTCTTTTCAGCTCCTCACACTTCTGCTTTGCCTCATTCATCAATTCAGATTTAATATTCTCTCCTTGCTTACGAGCTTTATTGATAGTATCCAGTCTCTCCTTTTCTACCTGTTTATTAATCTCTTCTATCTCTCTCCGTGACTGTTCCTTGATTTCGGAAATCAATAATTCATAATTTTTTTCTTGACTACTCATAATTATCTCAATAAAAAATTAAATAGAAATGCCCACTGCTTTGCTTACCATATCTTTAATATCAGCCTTCCCCTCAATTGGTCCTTGTCGATCTGGTATTTCAATTATTAAAGGAAATGATTTTTTCAAAATATGCTGATCAACCAGATGGCGTATTGTCTGGGCAATTCTTTCTGTAATGATTATTATCCCTATTCCTTCAATATTCAAAGCTTTTTCCAGAGTCTCTCTGGTTTCTTCCTTACTGGATACAACCATCCCTTCAATACCAGCCAGAGAAAAACCCAGTACTGTCTCATCATCTCCGATTACATAAAACTTCACTACACCCTCTTATATTTTACCAAGCACCATGATTGCAATTATTAAACCATAAATAGCAATACCCTCGGCTAGTCCAACAAATAGTAAAGCACGACCCGCGAGTTCTGGCTTTTCACCAATTGTACCCATTGCAGCAGAACCTACATAACCCACTGCAATACCTGCTCCGAGTGATCCTACACCAACTGCAATAGCAGCAGCCAAGAAAGCAAACTTTATAACACCTGGATCTTGTTTTCCCATCTTTTCTGTTTCTCCTTGAACAGAAACGGTATCTTTAGTAGTATTAGTTATATCCGAAACCTGAGCAATAACCTTTATGGCTCCAACACAAAATACTAAAATAAATACTAATGCTATAATTACCTTCATAATAAAAACCTTTTTCTTAAAATCTCGTTGAATTGAACTTAACAATTTTGTGCCTCCTTTCAAAAAAAATCTTAATAATTCCATTACTATTCAGACCACAAAGTCATCAAAAAAAAATTTATAAAATATTTATTTCTCAGATACTGATTTATAACTTATTTTTACCTTTATACCTTTGAGTCTTGGTGGTAGAATATAGTTAAAATAATACTATCCTATTGACCCCTTATTTCACTCCCGACAGGTTTATATGAAATATCACTCTGTCTGAAAAATCTTCCGAAAAACTCATAAAATTCGAGTCGTACTGCCTGTATTGAGACTATAAGCCCTTCCAGTAAAATTATTATAATATTCCCTAATATCAATACAAAAAATGAAATAATTCCTCCTGCCATACCTTTTACTGCATCAGACAAGGCAAATATAGCCATAAACAAACCTGCATGAGCAAGACCAAAAGCAGCAATACGGATAAATGATACTGTATTTGCTAAAAA
>CAYUAG010000013.1:0-3085 GCA_964442615.1 uncultured bacterium | reverse complement strand
CATTATACCAGAAAAGACTCCTTCTGGAAAAAGTTTTCTTTTACCCTGTAGAAGATGCAGTAAGGGTTCGCGTATAAATAATAAAAATATACTTGAAATTAAAAGTAAAGGAATTATAAAGGGCAAATTTCCTTTATTAACAGAAATCATTCTAGAAGCAACCAGAATTCCGCACCAGTAGACAATTATAGCTAAAAAACCAGCCTTATCAAAGATCATGTTTAAAAATTCACCACTTCGAAAAGAGTTGATCATATTTATCAATATGGAAAGAGTAATCATACCTATTCCAAAAAATATGGCAACATTAAAAAGACGATCAATAGATTCAATAGGCTTAAGCCACAAGCTAGGAAGTAAATTCTCCAGACCAAAAACACTCCCAAATAGGAACCCAAAAATAATACTTGCTATACCTGCATATAACAACAGCAACCCTGACTGCTGCAAAGATCTTTTAGCTGATTTCCACATTAAAAGTCCACCTACAATACTGAGAGTTAATCCGTGTCCTACATCACCGAACATCATACCAAACATAAAAAGAAAACTTAATCCAAGTATTGGAGTCGGATCAATAGTTTTATAAGCAGGAATCCCATAGGCCTTTGTCAAGATCTCAAAAGGTTTCAAAAGAGGGGGATTACTCATTTGTACCGGAACCTCTGCTCTTCCCTCTTTAACTGATTCTACCTGTTCAGCAGGTTGTTCCTCAATGATGCAGCGATTTTTTGTAGTAGAATAGATGAGACTAATAAATTGAGGGCTATACCTTTGTGGAATCCACCCTGATAACAGATAGGTTCTCTCAGTTTTTCGCGTATATTGAAGAATATTCTTCTCTATAATTTCACGCCGTATTCTAAATAAAACAGATATTAGGAAATCTTTATGCTTATCTGCAATCTGAATCAATGTATTTTTAATCGCAGTATATTGTTTTTTTGCTTGTTTTAATTTTTTATCAATATTATCCAAAACATCAGGTGATACAGTATCTGTTTGATCTTCAGTTGAAGGTTCAAAACCAAATTGATCTAAAATCTCTCGGATTTTTTTACTATCCTGCTTTAAAGAAATTACAACAATTGATGCCTGGTCTTGATAGGTATTGATAAGATGAAAAATATGGACATAAGCATTTAATTTTTCTCGCAGGCTTTCAAGTACATCAGTAAAAACTTTCCCTGTTTGAATATCTAAATATGAGTATTTATCAGCCCTAGTAAGACTTACACCAGCGAAAGGAAACCCTAAGGATTTTCCTTTCAAATCTTGCAGATTTTTAATATTTGCTTTTTCCTCACCAAGTTTGGATTTATATTCATCAACCTCTTGTTGAATTTTTTCAATTTTGTCTTCGAGAATATCCCACTTTTCTTCAGTGATTTCAATATTCTGTCTATTTTTAGTTACATTAATATGTAAACTCTCTAGTAATGACTCAATTTTTGTTCGTTTTGAAATTAAGGTATGAGAAAATTCTTCCATACTACCCCGAGAAAATTGCTCAGCCCACTTGTCACTACTTCCTGGATCAACAAGCTGAAGATGTCCTTCTTTAACAATACAATCAGTAACAGATTTAATATCACTGTCCAGAATAACTAAATGAATTTTTTGCATTCTTTCTGTTAAGAACATCTTGAATCCTCAAATTACTAAATAGTGTAAAACATCATCCTTTTTAAGCTGATATGCTTTAGACTGAATTATGGAGAATAAATTCTTTGTTTCAAACTTTAAAAATACTCTGTAACCCCATAATATTGATATTGTAAAGGGAAATCCTGTAAAGGCTTTACTAGCCTCTGATAACATAACAGTAAAAAGTATTTTCTCCAGAAATGCTATCCTGTTTTTATCATTGATTCTCGTTAATTGCTCTACTTTATTTTTACCTACAATTTTTTCTAAAATCTCCTGTGAGGATTTTGTTTTATCAATACTTTGAAAAAATGGTATATCTGAATTGTTACCTTTAGCTATTAAATACTGCTTTAATTGAGTAGTAGGAACATCATAAAAATCTTTAAACCTGTTAAACCATTCCAGATTCTTAAGATCAATTTCAATTCCAAGCATTTTCCTGGAAATATCTCTATCTTTTTTATCAAAAGAATCTGTCAAATCCCATAAACGCTTATAAAAATCTTTATCAAGAGAAACTTCAAAAGGAAAGACTGATTTCTTTTCATCATATTGTGATAAAGTACTTACTAAAATGGTTTGATAAGGTGTATTTGATAACTTTTCTATAAATTGATGAATATTTTGAGAATGGATAATATCAGAAACCGATAAATCATACATAATTTTTTCGTGAAGTAGAGGAGTATCAATACTTTTATTTTGATGCCACAATCTCAATATATGTTTAAACTTACGTAATTCATATTCTTCAATAAAATAATCAATTATTTTTAAAAGTTCTTCATTACAATTTTTTCTCAAATGTTTCCATTGATTAATATTTTCAATAGAAATAATATATTCTACTGTTACAGGATCAATTTCTGTTTTGTTAAGAAATGAAGTAAATCTCGTTTTTGCTAAATATGAAACAAATTCGTTAAAATCTGTGGCATCTATTAATTTTTGTAAAACAGCCTTTTTTAACAAATTCGAACGCATTGCCCTTACTTTGGCATTAATATATCCGTATTTGCCAATAGATACCATTACTTATTCTCTTTTTTCTTTCTCTATTACTAATAGAAAAAGTTTTTCAATAGTATTTTCAACTTCTATTCTGTTCTCATTCCAAATTTTATCTGCCAAATTAACCGATTTATTCAATTCTTCTTCTTTTTGGGCTAATGCTTTTTCTCGTTCTTTCTTTAATAATTCATTTGATTCTTTTTTACATTTCTCCCGAATTTTTCTTACTATACTATCTGACTCATTTTCAGCCTCTATCCGTCTCATTTTAGCCTTCTCTTTTGCAGCTTCAACCTCATTTCGTGCTTGTTCTTCCTGCTCAACAATTTTTTTAACAATTTCTTTCATAAATAAAATCCCTAAATATTACAACTCAGTTTCATTTTCTTGGCTATTATAATCCAATTCCTCATCATGAATTTTC
>CAYUAG010000012.1:17709-54418 GCA_964442615.1 uncultured bacterium | reverse complement strand
CTTTAGGATGTTTTTTACCATTAAACATAATAAACTGTTTAATCCATCCTACATATGATTTTTCGATTCGATAGGAATAGTGTTTGGTAGGGATAGCCTGACTATCCTGATCAATAATAACATATCCTAATTGCGAGTTGAATAGTAAAAAAGTAATTACACTTTATTTAATAAATTATTATGGGAATGTCAAGGATTTTCTGTCAAAAAAAATATTTCGTGTTTCCTCTGTGTTCTCATTTCGTTCTCTGTGACTTACGTGGTTATTTTTTTCTTTTTAGAAAACCCTGACCTGTCTGTCGATAAAACAGCTTCATTTTTCGAATTCTTAATTCTCAATTATTTGTTAATTTCCTCGATTCAAAAATTACAACCCGGCTTTGTTATTGGTATACTTAGTTATCAGTTTTTTCTTTAAATCAATAAACAATTGTACTGCTTTTTTCATGCAGTCCTGAGAATAGTCAGTTACATACTGCCTGGCCTTTTCCGGACTTTGCTGGTGTAAAGCTGCAGCCTTGGTGGCAACTTTCTCCATATCCTCAAAAAAGGAATTTTCCAGAGGATCACGAGCGGCTTTCAAATCTTTGGCAGCTTCCTGCCATTTCAAATAGAGAAGATTATCCACAAAATCCACGCCCCAGCGGGCTGAATTCTGGTTGTATTGATCAGGATCATAGGTTTTATAATTGGTACAGATTTCAGTAACTCCTGCATAAATAGGTACATAGGTGCTTACATACTGATTGTCAACATAAAACCAGTAAACACCTCCAACTGCATCAGGAAGCCAGCTTCTCAGCTGAGCTACCATACCGTATCCCCCTCTGGAGACCATGCGCCGATAAGTAATATCTAAAAGTTCCCGCATATCTTTGGTGGGAAAGGGAGTAGCAAGAGGACTTTTTTTCATTCCTCCTTTTCGGTCAGGAACAAACCAGTCAAAGTCCATGGTCATGTCATAGATAGTACCCTCATAAACCGAGCGTTGAAAGGCAATAACATCCTGTACTGAAAGTTTTTTCTCTGGTTTTACCGAAAAGGGATAAAAGGTAATATCCTCAAGATACTGATGATAGGCATCATATCCTTTGTATGATCCGGTTAAATGTTTATCAGGCCATGGTTTATAAGATGGAGCAACCCTAGAGTAGAACAACCACAAGCGACTAATAGCCCACTCTCTTGCCACCGGACTGTAGGCTTTCTGCCAGATAAAAGGTTTTCCGCTTTTTGGATCATACCAGTCATGGTCAATGGCTACCTGTTTATAATTTGCGGAAGCTAAATACTCATCCGGTTTATCTAAATCAATCTCTTTTATGATGCTCCAGTTGGGTACAATGGTTACATGATCATCCGGAACCCGCTGGGCAGCCCAGATTGCTCCTAATTTTCCGTTTTCCGGTTCCCAGTTTGGTCCTACACTGAATATCTCCAGCACCCAGGCTTCTTCCGGATCAGCTATACAGAGGGTTTCTGATTCATCAACACAGGAAGGCAAGAATCCGTACTTTTCCATTAAACTTGTAATCAGTTCCACAGCTTCTTTGGCTTTTTTACACCGCTGCAAGGCAAAAACCATGGCCTGTTCAACTGTCATAATCTGTTTTCCATTCTCCCTGTTGACCTGCAGTTCCTTTCTTTGGCTGGTAGTGCTTTCACCAATGGCAAGTTGATGTTCGTTCATATGGGAATATCCGGAATGAAAATAGGAATAGGTTTTTCGTACCTGAGGTATGTAACCGATTATCTCTCCATACTGTTTAAGAGGTTTTTTTACATTCTGTAATCCATAGTATACCGGGGCTTTGGCACCTTCCGGAAAAGTCTGTCCCAGAACTACATGCACCCTGCATTCATCACAGCAGCCGGTATGAGAGGTAATTACAGATCCATCCTTTGATGCTTTTTTCCCAACTACAATATCCGTACAATCTGCAAACAAGGAACATAAAGGAATCATTAGCAGGAATGATATAATTAAATTTTTCAATTTAAACATGTTTCCTCCCTGTCATTACAAAATATTTTTTTCAATTTAATTATTAATTATTAATTCCTAATTCTTAATTTTTAATTCATAAGTTCACTCTAAAAAGATATCTCCCACGAAATACACAAAACACACTAAATGTTTTTATTGAACTTATGTTTTTATATTTCGTGAATTTCGTGTCTTTTGTGGGTTTTTAGAATGGCTTCATTCATAATTCGTTTCATCAATCTCAGCCTTTAACCACTCTTTTAAGGTTTTGATAATTTCAGTACGCTCCTGTTCAGGAAAAGTGTTGATAAAGGTAAAATGGTTACCTTGTTCCAGAATAAATTTTCTGGCCTCTGTTTTTCCGGAAAGATTAACCTGAGGAGCGGACCAGGGATCTCTCCCGGCATACATGTAGAGAATATGATTACCCTTTTCCTGAAGCCAGAGGTTAAGTTTTCTCATGGGTTCAGGATCATAGGTGAGTACTGTATTCTGGGGAGCAAAAGCAATATTTTTATGAGATTCAAAGGTTAACAGATCCTCAACATTTTTTCTGACATATTCGTAATACCCCAGCTGGGTGGAAAATTGATACATAGCAGCTGAATTCATAGCCCTTTCGGAATAGGAAGAAAAGGAGACAACCTTGCGCAGATGTTCCAATATGGAATCAGCTGGTGTATTTTTTATCGGGATGTCTTCTGCTTTCATGGTATGATACTGCCAGAAAGAGAAAGGATACTCAAGCACAATATATTCATATGCTTTTTCCAGACCAATAGGATATAAATATCCCCTGCCTTTTGTATACCATTTGAATCTGGGCAGGATTTCATTTTTTCTGCTCAGGGCCTCCCTCTGAAATTCAATTAATTTATCTCTGCACTCCTGGGACCCAACTTGATCAAAAAATTCATCGATTCTTTTATCCTCCAGAGCAAAGTTCAGAGGGGCATCATAGGCAACCGTTATTTGAACATCCTCCGGATATTTCCATCTATGGATCAGAGCTGTCTGGCCGCCTTTACTCCAGCCAGTGTTGATCCAAGGTCCGGGATAGATTTCTTTAAGTAATTCCTTCACTCGGTGATGATCCGCAGCCGCCTGAGAAATTGTAAGATATCTCCAGTCCATGGTATCTGGTTTTGATTCTCCGAAAAAACGGTGCTCAATCCTTATTTGATTAGCATGCAGGATTTCACTTAATTCTCTTATATAATTATAGTAAATAGCGTATCCTTCCGTGATTAAAACTACCGGTTGAGAAAAATCAATATGGGAGAGCAGGATTCTCTGAGTAAATGTCCCTGCATCCGACTGGTTATGGTCCAGAGGCTGGGTCAGCATAATTGTATAGCATTCAGTAAACAGGGAATCGGATTCCATTATTTTCAAGGTCACCCCAGGAAGTTTTTCAAGTTTTTTGAGAAGATCAGAAGCATAAGCAACACTAATAACTAGGTTAAGTGTTATCAGAATTAAAAGGAATTTTTTGGCTTTTTTCTGCATATTTTAAGGTCTCCTTTTATAATTTGGTATTATGGTGAGTTGTATTTGGTTTTACACCCCTCTTAGGGATTGTCCAAAAAGTCCACGAATAATAAAACCATAGAGTTTACAGAGAAATACAAAGAGATCATAAATAAATATAGATAAAATTTTATCTTCTGTGCCCTCATTTCTTACTCTGTGAATTCCGTAGTTGTTTTTTTCTTGTTTTACATCTCTCTACATCTCCCCTTAACAAGGGGAGACTTTCAGGTTAAGATTAACCTGGATACATGTTTATTTCAGCTTCAGGATTAATTTTATATTTACTTATTTTGTAAATTTTGTTCATCCTGTCAAATACAGATCTACAATTACCGAAATATAAATCCCTTGCCCAGGGGATCATCCGGATCAAAATAGAATTCGTTCTGACCGGTAATAAAGGCTGTTCCTGTTACCTGAGGTACAACTGCCTGGTAAGGACCAACCTTAGTTATATCAGTAATTTTTACATCCATGGTAGTACCCAGAATACTTTCAATGGTAATAGTATCACCCGGTTTTAACTCTTTGCGAAAATAATGAATTGCAGCTCTGGCGCTTATCCCGGTCCCAGTGGGGGAGCGGTCAACTTCTCCCTGGGCAAAAATACAGACATTCCTGCTGTGATGTGCTTTATTTTCAGGAGCACCAATAAAGATAGTGCCGTAGAGAAATCCCAGATCTTCCTCTTCCGGATGGAGGATAGCAACTCTGTCCATGATCTCTCTTTTGATCTTTTTACCTACTTCAATCAGGGTATCATGGTCATCAGGTTTTAAGCCTAATTCTACATCTTCCGTTTTACAGAAAGCATAAAATGCTCCTCCAAAGGCGATGTCATACTTCACTTTTCCAATCCCAGCTACTTCCACTTTCAGATCACTCTTATAGACAAAGGAGGGAACATTCAGAAAAGATACTTTTTTCACCACTCCCTTCTCTCTATGTCCGGTTGCAGTTATTCTACCTGCAGGTGAATCAATTTTCAGAACAGGATTGTTTCCACTCTTAGGAATCATACCTGTATCCAGTACTACTTTGGTCAGAGCAATGATACCATGACCGCACATGGTGCTGAATCCCTGATTATGCAAAAACAGTACTCCCAGATCACCGTCAGAGGTTACCGGTTGGATCAGTATAGCACCATACATATCAGCATGTCCTCTTGGTTCCCACATAAGTCCGGTCCTGAGATGATCCAGATGTTTTTTGGCATAACGTCGTTTTTCTAAAATGGTCTTTCCTGGTATTTCAGGAATGCCGCCGGTAATTATTCTCAAAGGTTCCCCGGCAGTATGGGCTTCAATAGTGGTGATTTTTTGCCATTCTGGGGGAGGATTCCATTTATTTTCTTGGTTGGTGTGAGGTTTGATCATATCTGGACAGACCTTTTTATGTTTAACAGTTAGAGGTGATGAATTATATTCTCACTACAAGAAAATATTTTTTTGTTCATTTTTTTTACTTCCTTTTTTTTACAAATAAATATTTTCATTTAGAGTTAAAATAAACTAAAATATTTTCTTATTCACATCCCTCTTATGTTTAATATTAAATACTTATTTACTTATACAAATTCCATACTTACCCGGTTGTAATAATCACTCAAATGAAAATAAATATAATTTTTCTTTTGAGTCACTGACCAGATAGACAATTTTCTTGGACATATCCAAACTTATGCCTTCTAATTTTGGAATTCCCAAATAATAACTCTCAAGCAGATTGCCTGTAATATCACATTTAATAATTATTTCCGATGCATCACTTACAATAAAAAGAGCATTTTCGTATTGTTCATAAAAAATTCCGGAATAGTCATCAGTTAAATCCAGTTCATATTGATTCAGTATTGTTTTATTCGTATCTAGCTCTATCAATAAACCGGGATCTTTTTCATTCAGCAAGAATATATGTCGATTGCTTGAATTAATGGTAATACCTTCCAGACCACTATTTTGATTTATTTGTTCCACTGGAATACTATAGCGGGCAAGTTCATTTCCCAGCGTGTCTATCTGTACAATTTCCCGGTTTCTTTCTTCGGCAACCCAGAGAGTCTTGTCTTCCGGATTTTGAGTGATACCTTCAAGATCTTTACCTTTATAGGCAAGAATTCTCTGAGTTTGGCCTTTCAGAGAGATTTGATAAACCAGCCCTGTCTGATCACTCACTACCCATAAGCAGGTGCCATTATAATTCAGGGACAAACCGGATGGTCCTGGTATTGTTAAACCGTAGGATGCGATCAATTCGAGATCAGCAACCTGTTCCTGAGCGGAATTCATTGAACAGAAAAAAAATAATATATAAATGAATGCCGCACAACCATATATAATTTTTACAAAATAAAAAGACTTATTCAAATCTGCTCCCTATATAATCTTTGTTTTAATGCAGGGCACAGGTCATACCTGCATCCTGCTGATATTCATCATCAATTATGAGATTAGTTTTTTTTTGATTATATTTAATCTGACCTTTCTATAGAATAAAAAATAACATGAAAAAATTATAATTGACATGCCTCCCCAAGGTCAATGTGTTTTCATTCGACAGACTCAGTAAAAATTTTTTGAGAAGTAGGTTGGTCAAAAATCTTGAGCAGAGAATTAGTTAGCTGCTGTTATACATTCCCTCTCACTTACAAATCAATCTCAACCCCAGCTTTCTCTTTTTTTGCTATCTGATAAATATAATCTGCAGTTATAAGATCAAACAGGGCCATACCCACGGATTTTAAAAGGGAAGTCTGGTTAGAGGAATCTATTGTTTCCTGCTTGGTTACCAGCTTCCAGAAGGGAACCACTTGTTTTTTTTGTATCCATCCCTTTTTCAATGGTATGACTAAGTCCCCAGATTCTTTTTTTGCCAGCTCAGTATCAATAAAAATATTTTCAGCCAATTTAAATAAAACCTCAGGAAATTCCCGCATATCGGGTTTATAAGAGCCGATTCCAATAAAATGTTTCCCCTCCAGCAGGTCCAGTTTATTGGGTAATACCGGCTCTTTTGAATTGGTTGCGGTTATGATCACTTGGGAAGCTTTCACAAGCTCATCCACACTTTCGTTTACCTTTATGGTGATTTCTTTAAACCTGTTCGAATATCCTTTTTTAAACTTCTCAATATTTTCTTTGCTCCTGTCAAATACCAGCACTTTTTTAATCGGTCTGACCAGGGTTGCATAGATGGCTTGAAAAAGACCCTGCACTCCGGTTCCTACTATTCCTAGAATAGTGGTGTCTTCCGGGGTAGTAAAACGCACTCCAACTCCACCTACGGCTCCGGTTCGTAAGGCGGTTAACACTGCTCCATTCATTAGGGCTAAGGGTTCACCGGTTTCAGTATCATTCAAAATCATTTCACCATAGAGTCTGGGGAGATTCTTTTTTGTATTTTCCTGAAAAAGGGAAACCAGCTTGGTTCCCATAGCTGAGGGAGTAAAGCAGGGCATGAGAAGCAGAGTATTGCCCTTATACTCAGCATGCATGCGGTCAGGCATATAAAAATCCCTGCTTTGCTGAATTCTGAAAGCCTCTTCGATCCTGGCCATGATCTCCTGGTAAGAGACGATCTGAAGCATTTGTTCCCCATTTATGCACAGCATAAGATGTCCCTTTCAGATTTGATTTTCAGGGTGCTGATAAAAATCATTTTAATAAGACTGGAAAATCTGATTACAAGTCTATTTTAAATCCTTCAGCATTTCTTCAGCTTCTTCTTTGAATTCAGGATCATCTTCTTCAACAGCTGGTAATTCCAGAACCTTTTGTAAAGATTCTTTCATAAGCTCCTCTTCATCCATGTATTCATAGGTTTTGGCAAGTTCCAGGTAATGTTCAATATGATTGGGATCAATTTCAATGGCTCGTTTAAAGTATTTAACTGCTTCCTCATTGGAACCTACCAGTTTCTCCCCAAAGAAAACCTTGGCAAAAAATTTTAAGAGCCCGCTCAGATTGGCAACATTCTGCTGCCAGGCGCCTAAAATATGATTGGCTATATTAGACTCAGGATTCAATTCCAGAGCTTTTTCAGCTTCTGATTTTACCAGTTTACTGAGTTTTATTTTTTCCTTTCCTCCTCGAAAAAGGGCAAGTCTTCCTAAAGATGCAGAAAGTTTAAGATGACCATCAAAACCTTCCGGATTCAGATCTATAGCTTTTTGAGAATATATGCGCGCTTTTTCAAAATTGGTTTCCTTCTGCAACTCCTGATCTTCCGGAAGATTATTAGCCAATTCACAATATTCATCTCCTGCTTTCCAATGGGCTCTGTAATTGGTTGAATCAATTCCCAGAACTTTTAGATAATAATTAATTGCATTCTCATGATCCCATTTTTCTGCATACTCGTCAGCTAAAGCCATATATATCTGTACAGAATCAACCTCCAAAGAGTCAGCCTCAATATTTTCAATCTGACTGGAATCAACCAGAGTAGAATCAACCAGAGTTGTATCAACTAAGGTAGTATCAACTAAGGTAGTATCAATCTGGGTCGAGTCAACCTTACTCTGCTGAGCTGCTAAAGGTAAAGCTGATAATAATAAAATAATTATAAAATACCAAGATATTCTTTTCATAGTTGGCCCTCCTGAATTTAATTTTGAATATTAATGAATTTTTTCTATTTTAACATAAAATGAGGTAAAAAGCAACTTTATTTGGAAGGTAATGGAAAAAAATAGTAATTTAATCATTCGGGGAGCACGGGAGCATAATCTTAAAAACATTGATCTCACCATCCCGCGCAATCAGTTAGTGGTTATCACTGGTTTATCAGGATCAGGTAAATCCTCACTTGCCTTTGATACCATCTATGCTGAAGGACAGCGCAGATACGTGGAATCCCTTTCTGCTTATGCCAGACAATTTTTGGGGGTCATGGAAAAACCTGATGTTGATTCCATTGAAGGCCTTTCCCCGGCAATTTCCATTGAACAAAGAACCTCTTCAAAAAATCCCAGATCAACAGTTGGTACAGTCACAGAAATATATGACTATATTAGACTTTTGTTTGCCAGGATTGGAATTCCTTATTGTTATAACTGCGGGAGAAGGATTGAAAAACAAACAGTTGAACAAATAATTGATTCCATTATGCAGCTTGAAAAAAATACTCGTATTAGAATCCTTGCTCCCTTGATTCGGGGAAGAAAAGGGGAATATAGAGAGGTTTTTGAGCAAATCCGGCAGGAAGGTTTTGTACGAGTAAGAGTAGATGGGAAGATTTATAAGATTGATGAAATAAAAAAACTGGAAAAAAATATAAAGCATGAGATAGAGGTGGTTGTAGACCGTCTGGTCATTGATTCTTCTATTCGTGCCAGGCTGGCGGATTCCCTTGAAACAGCCTTGAAGCTTTCATCAGGAATAATCATTGTTGATATCGTTGGAATTGAGGAAAGATTATACTCAGCTCACTATGCCTGTGTCCACTGTTCCATCAGTTATGAGGAACCATCACCCAGGATGTTTTCTTTTAACTCTCCTTATGGAGCTTGCCTTGTATGTAATGGTTTAGGTTCCATAATTAAAGTAGACCCGGAGCTGGTTGTACCAGATCCGGAAAAGAGTTTAAATGAAGGAGCTATTGTTGCCTGGGGACAATCCCGGGAAGGCTGGTATTTCAGCAGATTAAAAACTGTTGCTAAGGAGTATAATTTTTCTCTGAATACTCCTTTTAAAGACCTTAGTGAGGAACAGAAAAAAACAATTCTCTACGGAGCAGGTGATAAAGAATTTCGCTTTAAGTACAAATCAAGTAACAGCAAGGCAGAGGGAATATTTATAAACCAGTTTGAAGGAGTTATTAATAATCTGGAACGCAGATATCACCAAACACAATCACAGGGTATCAGGAACTGGATTGAGAAACTAATGACTATACAATCCTGTCCTGAATGCAAGGGAGGCCGTCTTAAAAAAGAAAGTCTGTCAGTTAAGATCAATAACAATTCCATTCATGATATTATCACCTTATCCATAAAAGAGGCGCGGAGTTTCTTTGAAAATATTAAACTTAACCAGAAGGAAGCCTTTATTGCAAAACAGATTTTAAAGGAAATCAAGGAAAGACTCACCTTTTTAACCAATGTGGGGCTGGATTATCTCACCCTGGAGAGAAAAGCAGGTACTTTATCCGGGGGAGAGGCTCAAAGGATACGTCTTGCAACCCAGATAGGTTCCCAGCTTGTGGGTGTGCTTTACATTCTTGATGAACCTTCCATAGGTCTGCATCAGAGGGATAATAACCGTTTGATCGAGACCCTTACCGCTCTTCGAGATCTGGGTAATAGTGTGCTGGTGGTTGAACATGACAAGCAAACAATTGAATCTGCAGATTTTGTCATTGATTTGGGTCCAGGTGCCGGTATACAGGGAGGGGAGTTGGTGGCTCAGGGCAGTCCGGACAGTTTAAAAAAAGTAAATGAATCCATAACTGGACAATATCTTTCCGGAAAACGTACCATCCCGGTTCCGGAGAAAAGAAGAAATTGCAGTGATCGGTTTTTGACTATTTATGGGGCTGCTGGAAATAATCTGAAATCTATAGATATTAAGCTCCCTCTTAGCCTCTTTGTATGCATAACAGGAGTTTCCGGTTCAGGAAAGTCCTCCCTTATCAATGAAACCTTGTATCCGGTTCTATTGAGAAAATTTTACCGCAGTAGTGTCAAACACCTACCCTACCAAGATATCAAAGGCATACAATACATTGATAAAGTTATAGATATTGATCAATCACCTATTGGACGAACCCCCCGCTCCAATCCTGCTACTTATACCGGCTTGTTTACCCATATCAGAAAATTGTTTTCCACCCTTCCAGAAGCAAAAATCAGAGGATATCAGCCCGGCAGATTCAGTTTTAATGTGGAAGGAGGCAGATGTGAGGCCTGTAATGGGGATGGAGTAAAAAAGATCGAAATGCATTTTCTTCCAGATGTATATGTAACCTGTGAAATCTGCAAGGGCAAGCGATACAATAAAGAAACCTTAGAGATAAAATACCGAAACAAATCCATAGCAGATGTTCTGAATATGACGGTTGAAGAGGCACTTGAATTTTTTGGCCGCATACCTTTTATAAAAAGAAAACTCCTCACCTTGCACAATGTTGGACTGGGTTATATCCACCTGGGTCAACCTGCTACCACCCTTTCCGGGGGAGAGGCGCAAAGAGTAAAATTATCCACAGAGCTTTCCAAAAAAGCTACAGGAAATACCCTATACATTTTAGATGAACCAACCACTGGCCTTCACTTTGAAGATATCAAGATGCTCCTTGCTGTGCTCAACAGATTGGTGGAAAAAGGCAACAGTGTGGTGGTTATTGAGCATAATCCTGATGTTATCAAAACCGCAGACTGGATTATTGATCTGGGCCCTGAAGGTGGGGAGGAAGGTGGAACAGTGGTTGCAGAAGGTACTCCGGAGCAGATTGCTCGAAATAAAAAGTCATACACGGGTAGGTTTCTTAGTCAGGAATTGAAAGTATAGTTTTTTTAATGTATTAGATTGAGGTTGTCTCAAAAGTCCTTTTATGTCTTTGCGAGGGAGTGAAACGACCGAAGTAATCCCCTTGATTTTGTCTGAGATTGCCACATCTTGATTATCTAATCTCGTACTAAAACTTTGCGTTAGTAGGGCAAGATATCAAATACAATGAGCGCTACATTTTAAAGAATATCGGAGAGTAATATTTCGTCCCTGACGGGACTACTTTTTGGTGTATTAAATTAACTATAAATATAATGTCCCTAAAGGGACAGGAATCGACGAGTGGTTTGGACAGTGTGCCAGATATAAAGATTAATTCGTGTGGCATTGGTCTCGGATCAAATCCAGGACAGGCTTTAGCCCATGGGTTTTTAACGCCAGCAGTAAAAAAGTTGGTTATTACCTATGATTATGGGACAGAGGCCCTATAAGACAACATCCTGGGTAATGAAGCCCAAAGCGATCTTAATAATATAAAGGAAAAATTATGAGTGTTGGCCAAGATTATTACAAAGATAATTTAAAAGATAAATCATTCTCTGAAATACTCGAGACTCAATCTACTGAAATATTTAAAAATGATGCAGCCCTAAAATTAGTAATATTAACATTTATAGCAAAAAGCACAGAAGAAATAGTAAAAACCTTTGATAGTCATAAACAAGCTATGATTGACAATTCAAAATCTAATTTCAAATTGGCTAAAAATGTTTTCTGGCTTAACATTATATTAGGTATTATTACTATTCTTGGCACTTTCTTTAGTGCTTGGGCACTCTTTAGCAAATAAACCTAAGTTTAATAGGTTGAGTAAAAGCAGATTTTGTTATCGCCTCGACAGGTGACCTGAATAGTGTATCAAATATAAATACTAATCCATGTGGCAAAGGTCCCGGATCGCGTCCGAGACAGGCTTTAGCCCAAGGGTTTAATGCATTCATTTTAGAGGTACACGGCCTGAAGTTTACAAAATAATGCACTTCAAAAATTGAAAGAAATAACAAATAAAGATTTCAAATATGCAAAACAATGGTTAAGTTTTTCTTGCCAAATGTGGTCACAAAAATAATGGAGTTAATCAATGATTTGTCCAAAGTGTGGTTATGATAATCCTGATAATGCAGGTCAATGTTCAAATTGTTATTATAAATTTAAATTTGGACATGCTTACAATGATCCTCAAAATATGACACTTATTTCATTAAGTAATTCTAAAAAGTCAAAAATTGTAAGATTTATATTTTTTTCAATATTAATCTTGGTATTTATTTTAATTGTGGTATCATGGCTTAAATCATTATAAAATAGGGAAATCATCTATGAAAATTAACTCCAGGCGTTAACTGAGCTTTCCGGTGAAATCGAAATGGACGAAACCCTGTTAGGTGGCAGAAGACCTGGAAAGCGAGGTTGGGGAGCTGCTGGTAAGCACATGGTATTTTGCAGCGAAACGGAATCGTGCTTACCTTCCTGATCACCAGCCGTGGAAAACGGGAACTGGTCCCTTTGATGATGGCCCCTACGAAATCGGGAAGCCTTTATTATACAGATGATTGGCATGCTTATTCATTCCTTCCCATTCGCGGAAAACATGTGGTCATCTGTAAGGAATTAGGACGTCCGAAGGGACGTAATCATATCAATGGTATTGAAGGTTTTTGGCCTTATGCCAAGTATTGGTTGTATCATTACCGTGGTGTTCCTGAACATTATTTTCATCTTTATCTGTAAGAAATCGAATGGCGATTCAATCATAGGGATGAAAATCTGGTAATCATACTAAGGAAAATATTTAAATCAGCGAGTTATCAAAGAACGAATTTAGTGCAGCTTTAATGAGCTATTTCCTTAACAAATAAAAAACGATAAGCTGTTTAGAAAAATGGAGTTTTCGATGACTTCATTGCGAATAATACTCGACATTATTGGACTAGGAAGTGTACGATTTGAGCTTGAATTTAGGTTGTTTTTTTACAAAGAACAGTTATTTTTACGTTTTTCCAAAATAGCTATTATAAGTCCATATTTTGTTTTCTTTAAATTTCTTACTTCCTTTCAGACCTTTCTGAAAAACGACTCCTAAAATATAAAATCCAAATAGGTCTAACCGCCTCATCTCCCTGGCTTAATCCAACCACAGGTTACAAGCGGAATCTTGTTTCACTCGGTTTCGTTGCAACTTCTTGTTCTTTAATATGTCATTTATACTTTTACCCATACCTACTACCATGGGGACAAATGTAACTATCGTAAAAGCAGCATTTTCTTTGTTTCTAAAAATTCACTTCCAACTTTCAACCTGTAGAAATAGATAACACTTGAAAGTTTACTTGCATCAAAGGTAACAGAATATATATTTGCCTTTTGAAATTCGCTGACTAAAGTTTGAATTTCCATTCCAAGAATATTATAAACTTTCAGATTAACAAAATCTGATTTTTTTATAGAATATGTAATCTTTGTTGATGAATTAAAAGGATTTGGATAGTTCTGCCCCAGAAAATAGGGTTGTGTTACGAATGGTAGAATGTTTTCTTCGTCTATCGCTGTTTCAATTTTGTAGAGAAATTGTGTGCCAGGTCCGCCATAAGCGCCCATATCGTTTCTCACGCTTCCTTTTGAAGGGAGAATGGCAAAACCAGGATTTGAAGGATCTTCAGGATCATAATAAATTGAATCCAAAGCCCCGGTGTCAATACAAGGGGATTGGTCGCTAAGATAATAATTTGAACCTACAAATGTTGGATTCTGATCAATGTTTCCCTCACCCGACCAGCCTCCTTCAACATTACAATATGTGCATTTCGCATTTCCACCACTAATTTGTGCGATCTGACCTCCCTGGCTTTGGCTGTTTGCCCAAATAATATTATTACGTAATGTTACAGGAGTTGACCATACCAGTATGCCTCCTCCTTTTCCGCCATAGACTCCACTTCCAGTTGAGGAGTTCCAAACAATAGTATTATTTTCTATGATCTTAGGTGCAGGGCCTTTTTTATACATCCAAATTCCTGAACCACCATAATCTTGACCTCCTGTATTCTGACAAATAATGTTATTTTTTATAACAGCTCCTGTATAGTTGAGTACGATCCCAGCGCCATACAGACCTTTATTCGACTTAATGATATTATTTAAAATTTGTGGATTACCGTCGTCACAGCGAATAGCGCCCCCACCAGCGCTAGTTACACCAGTATTGTTAATTGCTTGATTATTAATTATCAGGTTGTTTTTAATTATTGGTGAAGCACCCTCCATTAAAATACCACCTCCCTCATAGTATAACCCGCCAATATGTTTATCCTGCCACCTTGTTCCTCTACCACCAGTAATCTTAAATCCCTGCAAAACTGCAGTCGAATCTTCATCGGAAATAAATAATACAACACTCGCTGTATCAGGATGTGAAGGACTGCTACCATCAATGATGGTCAAGGTTATGATTTCAGGGTCATGATACAAACAATAATGGCTGGCAACTACAATTTTTTTTCCTTTAAAATTAATATTCTCTACATAAGTTCCTGGAGCAACCAAGACAGTATCACCGTCGGTTGCGGCATTAATTCCACTTTGAATCGTAGAATAATCATCTGGAATCCGGATTATATTCCCCTGTGCAAAAAGATTTTTGAAAACAAAAATAATTATTACTAAAATTATCCTTTTCATAACAACCTTCTCCTTTTATTTTGGTTTAATAAACACATGACACTTAGCTTTAAAAAAATTTTATATTTACTTGAGCAAAAAAATAACATGATAAGTTTCTTTCTCTAAAAATTTTCATATTCAGCTATCACTTTCATTTCACTTACTCAATGAATGATAAAATTCGATTAAAAAAACTGTCCCTTTTCATTATCAGGATTTAATCTATTACCATTTATAATACAAAATTCATATATTGAAATCGACCTGATTCAAGAGGTTGGACTTTTTTTTAGCTTTTTGGTAAAAAATAATTAAGCATTAATATATGAGTCCATTCTAAAAACCCACTAAGGACACGAAATTCACGAAATATAAAAATATAAGTTTAATAAAAACATTTAGTGTGTTTTGTGTATTTCGTGGGAGATCTCTTTTTTATAGTGAACTCATATATTATATAAAAAAGGCATGCAGATAAGGGTGTGCTGGTGTTTCAAGTAATAAATGGTGTGAGTTGGTTTCAGGACTGATGCAAATAATTCATTTTCCTGTAAGTTGAAGGTGTGACACCTGTTTTTTTCTTAAAGAGGTCATTAAAAGATGATTTTGAGTTAAAACCGACTTTATACAATATTTCCAGAATATTCATTTTTTTGTATTGTGGATCAGCTAAAAGATGTTTTGCTTCTTCAATACGATAGGTATTGATAAAATCAAAAAAGTTCTGATTAAATTTTTCATTGATAACTCTGGATAAATGTCGAACCGGTACAGACATTTTCTCAGCAAGATCTTTTATTGTAAGTAATGGTTCAAGATAGGGTTTTTTTCCATTCATAACCTGGTGGAGTTTTTCAATATAAATATCAATTTGACTAGGTGATAATTCCACTTTATTTTGCATCAGGTTTATTTCATATTTAGAGAATACATTAGACTGTTTAAGCCCTTTGTAGACAATAACCACTGCAAAAATGAAATTAACAGTCAATGAAAAAGCAGTGAGTATATCAATAATTACTCTCGGCCGATTAGGAATAAGTCCTAAAAGGATTAAATATACATATACATCTGCAAACCACATGATGGCAAACATGAATAAGATAAATTTAAGCCATGTTAAATTAATACGTTTGGAGTAAGAGTTAGTGTTTCGCAATTCATCTCTGAATTTTTTTACAATGAAAGCTGTGCGGATAATATAGCAGAGAATAGTGAAATGGATTGCACTCCAAAAGATATTAGTCAAGGTTTCTGGATAGTTCCTAAACAAACCGGAGTGATGGATAATGAATGAATACAGAGTTAATAAGGTTAAGGGCAGTAAATGAAAAAAATCTATTTTACTGATCTTATAATATGACCTGCCCAATGATTTGATATAGAAATAAAGAAGCTGTGCAGCGATAACATAGAGTGTTGACAGTATCATATCTAGAGGGAGATATGAATCAAATTTTAAAATTTCTACATCAGTTAATAAAAAATGTAAAATATATAAAGCATTTACTATTAAAAAGGCCACAAGAAAATTGTGCTTTGTTTTATTTCGTTTTTTTGATGTGATTATAACAATGGAAAGAAGCAGCAATTGGAAAACAGTTATAATACTTATTATTTGAACAATATTTACTTTCATAATAGATTTCTTGAACAGAATGAGTGATCTTCTTAGCTTACAAAACAAAATGTAAATAATATTTTTTATAAAAACAAAAAAAATATTATATTTTAATATTGGTTAATACTACTTAGATCGACGGGTGACCTGAACAGTGTACCAGATAAAAGACTAATTTGTGTGGCATTGGTCCCGGATCGCGTCCGGGACAGGCTTTAGCCAATGGATTTAACAGTAGTAAGAAAGTTGGATAGTACTAATACTTATGGAGCAGAGGCCCCATAAGACAACGTCCTGGGCAATGAAATCTAGGGCGATCTTATTAAATATCAAAAAATAAGGAGGTATTATCTTGAAAAAAACTAAAATTGGATACTTGATAATTGCAAGTGCTATTATCTGGGGTGCAGTAATAATTAGCTGTGCTTTAATTTTAAAAGGTACTCCCTATAAAGAGCAAGTGAATAGTATCCTTATAGGTGGTGCATCTTTCCACTTATTATTTATATGGGCTCCTTTAGGCAATCAATTCCGAAAAAAAATGAAGAAAAATCAAGGATAAAAGCCAAATCCTTAAGTTAATTAATAAAAAAAGTAAATAGAATCAATTTAAACTTGAATGTTAGTCCTTGACAGAAAAATATTTTCTACGTACATTAGCAAAGGAATTCAAGTTAAGTGTTCCGCGTGTCATCTGAAGCGGAAATTCATGACAAAGAAAAAGCGTATAAGGTAAACAACAAAATTAGGAGGGAAATAAGTATGAGTGATAAACCCTCAATTAGAAGACGTGACTTTCTTAAAATTTCATCGGCTGCGGTTGTCACCGGACTGACAAGAAGATTGTCTGGCAAACCGAGGACAAAGAGTGATAATTTAATTGAAGAAGCTGCACAAAAAGTGGGAAGGCTGCCTCGCCGGAAGCTGGGTTACAGCGAGAGGGAGGTCTCCATTATACTGGGAGCTGGTGATCTTGCTGCACTACCCACGGAAGCAGGAATTTTATGCGGAATGAACTACTGGCATAAGGCTAACCGATGGATGCAGAGCAGAACTCCGGATTCTATCCTTCAGAACCGTGAAGCTCACTACTGCCAGGTAACAGTGGACCGGGTAGGTGGAGATCATTATACAGGCCGTTTCGATGAGGATGAACATTATGCATATGTCAAGGAAGCTTTAAAGAAGACAGGCCTGGGGTATTTCGATGACATGCAGTTACATTACGGCTATCACAGTAAGGACGAGCTCAAAAAAGAGAGAGGTTTTGTACGCGTTTTCGAACGGTTGAAAAAAGAAGGCCTGGTAAAACATCTTTGTCTTTCTCAGCATGGTTATGCTGGTAATTCCAGAGTACAGGACGGACAAAGTGCTGCAGAGATTCTGACTGCTGTGGTTGAAGACGGCCTCTTTGAACATGCCCAATTCATTTATTCCTACGGGGCTGATCCAGAAATGGACCAATTTATGGAGTTTGCTCGTAAAAAAGGCTTTGGCACCATAGCCATGAAAACTGCACGTGGTATTGGACGCATGAAACAGGATCAGGAATTTATGAACAAACTACCAGCCGGTACCTCCCCTCACAACGCCCTGGTACGTTGGCTGACCACATGTACCAAGCTTGATGCTGCTGTTATCCGGGTCAGAAACCTGGATGAATTTGTAGAAACATATTCAGGTGCTGGAAAGGATCTGCGTGCTCAGGACACCCGGGCAATCGAGATGATGACAGCGCAGGCTGACAGGACAGCTTGCCGTCTGTGTACAGAGTGTCAACCTCACTGTCCTCAGCAGATACCCATAGCCGAAATTTTGCGTTTCGAGCGTTATGCTATGGATGATCACGACTGGAATAAAGCCAGAAAACTTTATGCAAGGCTTCCCCGCAAGGGTGATGCGTGTGCTAATTGCGAAACCTGTATTCAGTACTGTCCCCAGGGCCTTAGGATTCCTGAAAAACTTGCAAGAGCCCATGCTCTTTTAAGCTAAGCTTAGCAAAATTATATTTAAAAATGTTCTTAGATCGCCCTGGTACTTTCCATAAAATCAAAAAATAATGAAACCTCAGAGTTCACAAAGAATTATAAAAAAATCATAAAATAAGTATAACCCAAATTTTACCCTCTGAGTCTTTATTTTTTACTCTGTGAATTCCGTGGTTTTTTTTAGACATTCTTAGCAGTAAAAAATTCAAGAAATTCATTAAGTCCATCAAAAATTTACTGGCGGAAGGTAATGCTACCTATCTCGGTGGCTTGTGAACGATAACATTTCCAGATTCCATCCTGTTTAAGGTAGATGTCGGTAAAACAGATATTATGTGAAAAATTATGTTTTCCATAGCTGCCGCTGACATGTCCGATTCCGGTTATTATTCCCACCTTCCCTAATAACTCTACTTGTTGTTTTTTTATTTCATAAGATTTTAGCTTCACTGATCCAGACTGATAAGCTTCCAGGATCAAATCAAGGGTTTCCAGATCTCCATGGATGCTGAATCCCTGAAAATTTTTCATATAAAACTTTCTAAGCACATCCAGATCATTGGACATCAACGCCTCTTTTATGGCTTCTGAAGATTTTATCAATTTCTTTTTTTCTGACATTTTCAAATTTCCAAATTCATTTAATCATAAATGCTTAATCAAACACACCTAAATTATAAACAATAAATAATTTTTATACAAATTATTTATTGAATTTTTTATTGGTAATCGAGTAAATAGATCATCAGAAATTTTAGTATGTGGAAATTTATAAATCACCCTGGGATTGTGTACCAGGGAGGATAATAGGATACAATGTTAATCAACAGGTTGCAAAGATTTATTATGTATAATAAATATAATCAATATTGACATTGTGGATAATATTGTGTAAATTTTTCGATAATTAATAGTTTATCCCTTTATTATAATTAAAAAGAATGCACTAATTAAAAAACTATGTTGATTTGAACAACATCCTTGATTTGAATGGTAAACAAAGTACTTGTATGTCCAGAAATATTCATATTATTAGAGGTTATATGTATTAATTTAAATTTGTTGATAAACTTTTTTATTAGTTAATGAATGGGAAAGCGAAAAATTTAAAAAATAAGGAGGGAATATGAGTTTAAAAAATGCAACTCTCATCGCAATAATTGGTCAAGTTTTAAGTCTTTTATGGGTGTTATGTCTAAACTTAAATTTATTTCCATGGAACCGCATTATGGGATTAATTTTCAATCTCATCGGTATAGGTAGTTTAATATTATTTCTTAGTATACTTTATACAAAACAAAAATAAAAGGAGTAAAAATGAGTGAAAAAATTGATGAAATTTTAGAGATTAATTCCGAACCTAAAAAATCCCCTTCCCCTAAAAAGAACCTAGGAGAAATTTTATTTTCCTTTAAGGGAAGGATCTGCAGATCTGAATATTGGGGTAAGGCATTTCCTATACTATTTACCTATAGTATAATTGTTAATCTAATTTATTATGCTGAAGTTGAATCAGGGGAGCCAGGGATATCAATTTTTCTTTCTCTTCTTAGTTTGTGGCCAGGATTAGCAGTTGCTACTAAGCGTTTACATGATAGAAATCGATCCGGTTTGTTTTTATTAACTCTTCTTATACCTTTTGCTAATGTAATTTTTGCTATATGGATTATTATTGAAATCTGGTTTCTTAAAGGAACAGATGGTGAAAATAGATTTGGATCTGATCCTCTTGCCTGATTTTAAGCTTGAAATAAATTAAAATAGTTAAAAAATTAATTATCAAGTGCCCGGCACTTAAAGAGTGGCGGGCATAACTATAGACAGACTTGATTTGTTTACTGTATTAATGTATGTTTTTAAATATTTTATTATATCCTGCAATCCCTTGACAGTCCCAATTATAATGCATTATGTTAATCAAATTACTGCTAATAACTATAAAAAAATTTTTTTATAGTTAGATAATTAACCTTTAACAGGAAGTGTATAAAAATGGCTGCATTCAAAGAATTTCTTAAAAAACATTGACTTTTATAAAAGGAATTATGATATTATAAAGATATGGGAGAAAGGAATAACAGAGTATTTCTCTATAAAATACAGTATAGAGGTGTTTATCTATTTATTCTATTTTTGTCTCTATTTTCAGTAGGAATGATATTTAGTACTCCAATTCTATTAGATCATGGCAAGATTTATAGTTTTATTGCAGGATTAATCAAGCTATTTTTTACTCCCCTCTGTCATCAAATTCCTGAAAGATCATTTTATTTATTTGGACATCCTTTACCAGTCTGTTCTAGATGTACAGGAATATACATGGGTTTTTTTATTGGATCAGTTTTATTTCCATTTATAAAGATTAAGATAAATGATGTATACCCCCCCAAAAATATACTATTAATAGCAGTAATGCCTATGGGTTTAGATGTATTGTTAAACTGGATTAATATTTTAGATACCGGTTTACTCATTCATTTTATTACAGGGTTTATATTCAGTATAATTTTTTCTTTTTATGCAATACCAGGAGTAATGGAATTATCAGATTTATTAATTAAAAAAGAAGAGGTGAGCTATGGAAAATAATCCTAGTAAACTTGTACCAGCATTAATTGGTGGTGGTGTTATGGCTGTACTTTCATCATTTCCTCTAATCAGTATTGGAAATTGTCTATGCTGTATGTGGATACTTTTTGGAGGAGGATTGGCAGCCTATCTGTACAGTAGGGAACTTCCTGAAGGAGAAATATTATCTACAGGTGATGGAGCACTGGTAGGTTTAATAGCAGGTTTGTTCGGAGCTTTATTTACCACTCTTTTATCTTCCTTGTTTATATTAATAGGTTTTAGATTTTCTCCAGAGATATTAAATGAAATTATGGAAAGTAGCCAGGAGATGCCTCCTGAATTTAGAGATTTAATGAAAAATTGGACTACTGGAGGAGGACTGGGATCGTTTATTACAATTATGAATTTAATTATGAATTTAATTATTGATTCAATTTTCGGTACTTTGGGAGGATTGATAGGTGCAGCTATTTTTTCAAAACAGAAGAAATAAGGTAGGTTCCCTTGTTGCAGGTATAGGTCTCCTGATAATTTTTATAGCTACCGGATGTTATAAGGGACATGGATTGGACCCAGAACCGCCTCTAGAAGGAATTCGGGGACAGGTTGAATTTATCGGACAGTGGCCTGATTCTACCAAAGAGGTGAGAGTGGTAGTGCTTAAAGAGTATCCCTTTGGTATCAGTCATGCTGATTTATTCAATTTTGTTTTAGATAATATTGTTAAGTATAGTGATCCTATTCCTCAGGATTTACCATATTATAACTACAGCATAAAACTTCCCCCTGGAGAGTATGCCTGGATCTTGGTTGCCTGGTTTCCGGATATAACAAATTACTTTTCAGGAGTAAAGGAGTTAGGAGCCTATTATGAAGATGAGGAACAGGAGTATCCTTCCTCGGTTACAGTCAAAGCCGGCGAAACAGTAACAGATATTGATATCAGAGCTGATTTTGCCAATGTTAATAATGAAGATCCGTTTTTCAAAAAAAGTGAGAGTTTAATATATTTATATGAAAAAATTAATCATAAATAATTTTCTGGCGGTTGCGACTGTTTTTTTTCTCAGTGTCATTGCTGTATATGCCCAAGAGAAACGATTCCGGCTGCAGGGAACAGTGATGGATGCTGAAACCAGAAAACCTCTGTACGGTGCCAATGTCATGGTCAAGGGCACGGTGTTGGGGGATGCAACCGATAACAAAGGTCATTTTATAATTACAGGATTACCGGCTGGAACCTACGATCTAAAAGTTACCATGATGGGGTATAAAGGGGAACTGAAAAAGGATATACAGGTCGGTTCAGGTAGGGATACCAGCATTACATTCAGTCTCCTACCCACGGTTATTGAACAACCTGCGGTAATTGTTACTGCTTCCAAAAGAAAACAGAGTACAGAAAATATTGCCTCTTCCTTTGAGGTTATAGGAAGAAGAGACATTGAAACCAGAAATATCCAGAGTCTGGAGGAGATAGTACAGAAAAGCAGTGGAGTAAATATTGTCAGAGGGCAAGTTGATTTTCGGGGGTCCACCGGATTCAGCTGGGCTGCTGCCAGCAGGGTGATGTTTATGCTGGACGGTCATCCGGTGATCGCCGGAGATACGGAAGGAATTAACTGGAATATAGTACCGGTGAATGATATTCAACGGGTGGAAATAATAAAGGGGAGCGGATCTTCCCTTTATGGCTCCAATGCCATGGCCGGGATGATCAATATCATTACCAAAGAACCTTCATCTCAGCCGGTTACTCGGTTTAAAACCTATTGGGGATTTTATGATGAGCCCTCATATGAATCCTGGAGGTGGACAGATAATTATCTTCCCTATCAGATTTCCCAAGGGAAAGTAGATCTGAGTCGGGCTTTAACTTATGAAGGCATAAATATTTCCCACAGCCGCAGAATAGGAAAAGTGGGATTTTTATTCAGTGGCTCCAGAGAAACCTCCTCTGGATATAAGCAGAATGATTATTCCGCTAAATGGAATTTCTTTGGAAAAGTAAATATAAAGTTTACTCCGGATATTTCTCTGCATGTGTCCGGTATCAGGGCCTTGCATGAACATGATGAATTTATTCAATGGGTGGACCAGTCCAGAGCTCTAGAAGTGCCGAAGGATAAAGTTGGGGACTGGGTTGGTTCCAGGAGAACCAATTTTAATGCAACCTTTACCCATACGCTTAATACCAACATGGTGTATTCTATACGGGCGAGTTTTTACCGAAATTACTGGAAGAATTATTTTTCTGATAATAGAGATTTTTCCGGTTCCAACCGCTACAGTACTGAGGGAAGATTTAATTATATCCATGGAAATCATGATCTCACTTTGGGTACTGAGATGAACGCATATACTACAAATTCAAATTTTTACGGGGACAGAGGTGTTAGAGATATTGCTTTTTATGCTGAAGATGAAGCCGAGATCATAGAGGACATCAGGGTAAAGTTAGGAGCACGGTATGATTATCATCAGGTGATCGATGGTTCATCCGAGCAACAGTTCAGTCCACGGGTAGGAGCTGTTTTAAAACCATGGAGAGGATCTTTAATACGATTTTCCACTGGTTATGGTTTTAGAGCTCCCTCAATAGCAGAACTTTTTACTAAGACCATTGTTTCCGGATTTACGGTGGAACCCAATCCGGATCTCAACACCGCAGAAAAAGTCTGGGCCTTTGAGATAGGATTAAAGCAGCAAGCTGCCCTAAACCTGTATAAATCCTCTACATTCAGTAGTAATCCCCTGACCTGGTTTCTGAGCAGATTGGATCCGGCCTTTGTATTTGATCTCTCCTTTTTCTGGCACAGATATGAGGATATGATAGAACCCCAACTGGATAGTACGGGTGCAATTCAGTTTCAGTATCTGAACCAGGCCAGAAACCAAGGCATAGAAGCAAAACTGCGGTTCAGTGCTTTTAAGGGATTTCTGCGGTCCTGGGCTGGATATACCAAAATTGATCCTGTGAATTTTAAAACAAATGATATACTGAATTACAGAAGCAAGTACAGATTCAGTATGGGAGTGGTATTACAATACCACTGGTTTTCTGCAGGTTGGGATTACCGGTATGCCAGCCGTATGGTTAATATTGTTAATTTGGACGGTTCAGCATTTGAACAGCGGGTGCCAATGCAGGTAATTGACGGCCGTGTTAATTTTGACATTGGTCCTTATTTACTTACTCTTGAATGTAAGAATATGCTGAATTATAATTATATATTACGCCAACGTTATGTTGAACCAATTAGGAGTTATGTAATCTCATTTAAGGGAGAAATATAGTTTTAAGTTCTTAAACAAGGAGGTATGAGTTGTCTGAAAGAATTATGGATTTTCGACAGTTGAATGTATGGCAGAAATCACATGAGATTGTTTTAAATATTTATGAGCTAACAAAAAAATATCCTAAAGATGAAAAGGATGGATTAGTAATACTGATGCGTAAAGCTAGTATGAGAATACCTATTATGATTGCCGATGGTTTTATGCGGAGAAATTTAAGTGACAAACAGGTTTCTTATAAAGAGACACAAAAGGCTTTGGAAGAGCTTAAGTATTATGTGATACTTTCCATAGAATTGAAATATTTAAAGGATGAGGAGAAGTTACTCGAATCTATTCAAGAAGTAGGTCGTATGTTAACAGGATTGGTTAGATCAGCACAAAAAAAATAAAGAGATTATATAAAGCAGGAGTAATATTTATGCCAAAGCCGGTGATGATTAGTGTTTCTGGTATTCGGGGGATAGTGGGGGAGGGGCTTACACCTATACTCCTGGTGAATTATTCTTCTGCTGCAGGGACCTATTATGGGAAAGGAAAAGTATTAGTAGGAAGAGATTCAAGAGTAACAGGTGAGATGGTAAAGAATGCTGTGTTTTGTGGTCTCCAGTCTGTGGGCTGTTCGCCAGTTGATCTTGGTATATGTCCTACTCCCACAGTTGAACTTGCGGTTCAGGATTCTGATGCAGTTGGAGGAATAATTATTACTGCAAGTCACAATCCTATTGAGTGGAATGCTTTAAAGCTTTTAAATTCTAAGGGTATGTTTTTAGACCAGCAGGAAGGTAAAGAGATAAAAAGAATTGTTAGTAACCAGGAATATACCTATTCCAAATGGAATGCTATTGGAAAACCTGAAAAATATGATGGGGCCATAAAAGAACATATAAAAAAAATATTGGATATGAAATATATTGATGTAGCAGGTATTCGTAAAAGGAAATTCAAGGTTGCTTTTGACTGTGTTAATGGTGCAGGTGGAACCATTATTCCTGACCTGCTGGAAGAATTAGGATGTGAAGCATATTCCATAAATAAAGAGGTGTCAGGGATTTTTACCCATAATCCAGAACCTGTTCCAGAAAATTTGGCTCAACTTAGTAAATTGGTTATGAATCTGAAGGTGGATATTGGATTTGCTGTTGATCCTGATGTTGATCGCTTAGCTATAGTTGCTGAGACAGGGAAACCAATTGGGGAAGAGTATACAATTACCCTTGTTTCCCAGTTTATTCTTTCAAAAGCAAAAAGTAATATAGTTGTTAACTTATCTACTACCAGAGCAGTTGAAGATATTGCAGAGAAGGCAGGAGTAAAATGCATTCGAACTCCTGTAGGAGAAATCCATGTTGCTAAAAAGATGTTAGCTATAAAAGCAAATGTAGGAGGGGAGGGCAATGGAGGAGTAATTCTTCCAGAAATACACCCTGGACGTGATGCACCTGTTGCCATTGCTTTGACCCTGCAGGCTCTACTTGAGCATGGAGGTACAATCTCAGAACTTTATCATTTGCTTCCTCAGTATGTAATCACTAAAAAAAAGATAGGAATTAATAAAAAGGATCCTGATCTCATACTAAAGAGAATAATAAAAAATCATGGACGGGAGCAGCTTAATCTGGTTGATGGTATTCGGATTGAGAGAACTAATAGCTGGGCTCATATCCGGAAATCAAATACGGAGCCAATTATTCGAGTTGTAGCAGAAGCTAAAACCAGAGCTCAGTCAGAGGAATTGTGTAAAGCTATTCTTGCAGAAATTGACAGTACTTGAATTTAAATCGATAAATTTTTGATATAAGTTTAGAAATAACTTAGTTTAACTGCAATCTTAATAATAACTTTTTAAATTTTAAAACGTAAATAGAGAAGTGCTTTGATTATTTCAGGTAACCATTATTATATTATCAATGGATAAAAAATTAATATTATTATTTGTGATTTTAACCTTACCTTTAGAAGTTTTAGGTAAAGAAGAAAAGTTTGAATATAGAACTATCAAGATTGAGAACGACAGTCTTATATTTAATTTTGAAGTGAACAACCTTTTCAATGAGAATATTGTGGAAGGACTTCAAAAGGGGATGACAACGGTTTTAGAGTATAAAATCCAGTTATGGAAAAAACGTTCATTATGGATAGACAAGCTTATCAAAGAGGATATAATCAGGTTTAAAACAAACTTTGATATCTGGGGAAAGAGATATATAGTATATAAAAATGATCAGAAACCAATGGTTTTGAATATCGATGGAGTAAGGGGGGTTTGCCAACAATTAAAAAATTATTCTTTATATTCGTCTCAGGAATTAGAAAACAGAAAAGAGTATATCATTGCTATTCAGGTGACACTGCGTCCAATTTCGGTGGATAATTATAAAGAAATTCAAAGGTGGGTAATAGGAGAAGCTAAAGATTTAGATACAGAGGTTATTAAGGAACCCAGAAAAGCAAGCAAAAAGGCAGGTAACTGGCTTTTAAGAATTGTATTGAATCTAAGTGGCTTTGGAGATAAAGTTATCCATGCAAGGAGTCAATCTTTTTTTATAGATGATTACCAGATTATTATGCAAGGGGATAGTAAGGATTGAACCGTTACTCAGTAATTGATATAGGAACCAATTCAATTCTTTATCTGCTGGTTGAAATTTCGGATGAGGATAGATTACATTCTAAAAGTCAGGAACTTTATAATGTTCGACTCGGTAAAGGGGTGGAAAATAACAGAAGAATCGATAATACTGCTCTTGACCATTGTATAGAAATTTTAAATAAGTTAAAGAAGTTAGCTCGGAAGCAGCAATCAGATAAGCTGATAGTTGTGGGAACAGAGGTGTTTAGAAAAGCAGAAAACAGAGTTCAAATTTTAAAGAGAATCAGAGCTCAAACAGGATTGGAGATAAAACTACTGTCAGAAAAGGAGGAAGCAGAAGCAAGTTTTTTGGGTGCGGTAGTAGGGAATAATTTAAAAGGAGAGAATTGTGTGGTGGATATTGGAGGTGGGAGTTCAGAAATTATATTTGGCAAAGGAAGAGAGGTAATTGATTCTATCAGTATACCCATGGGCGCAGTTGGTTTAACTGAAGAATTTTTAAAAACAGATCCTCCTCAAGAACGAGAGATTTTAGATCTAGAGAACAAAGTGATCATGGAATTAAAAAAATATTCATGCTCAATCTTGTCTTCATGCAGTGTGCTTATAGGAGTGGGGGGTACCATAACAACAGCAGCTGCCATACATTTTAATCTGACACAATATGATCCTGATGTTATTCAGGGAAAAGTACTGAGGTTATCCGAAATAACAACCATATTAAACAGATTATACTTGGTTTCCCTGTCTGAAAGAAAAAATATTTTGGATTTTGATCCTGAAAGAGCTGATATCATTATTGCCGGTATGATAATTTTAAAGTCAATTATGAAGACTGGTAATTTTCAGAGTATAAGGATAAGCGATTCCGGACTCCGATTCGGTTTGGCGCTTAAAGAGTTGACTTCCTAGGGAAGAAGAGTTATATTTAATAAATAAAGACTTTTAATAGAAGTTAAAATTTAAATTAATTTATGGGGTATAATAAAATGATGAAAAAAATATTAGTTTATCTTTCCGTTTTTATAGTTTTTTTCAGTATGCACATTTATAAAGGGAATTGTCAGGATTTTGATCTGGTTATTAAGGAGTCAAATTTACACTATAATGAAGAGTATATAATCATCTATGGACAGGATTGTAAGCTTTACGATTCCACTCAAGTAGCAGTCTTGGTATATAAAGATTTTCTTAAACCACCAGAAAGAGTTGAAATGGAGAAAATAGTGGGTGAATGGAAGGTAGGGTATGTTCTTTCAGATACCAGTGTAAAGATGATTTTAATAGCTTTTCAGGCTTTAGATGATTCTGGTAAACCCATACCTGAGAACATTGATACTAATAACCGTCAATATTGGAGTATGAGGGTATTTAATAAAAATGGAGATCCGGTCCGGGGAGCTAATATGGCAGAAGCATTGTCATATACCGGATTAGGAGATTTACGGGAAATCGACCTGGATTTGGCTTTAGAATATTTAGAAAAGGAACTTTCTTTGTATCCGGATAATTATTCAGCTTTGAAACTTAAATATTCAATTTTATTTAGAAGATATGAATATTCCTCCTATATAAGAGGAAAGATTGATAGTGAGGTTATGAATTTACTTGATGAAAAACCAAACAGTAAAGAGAGGTTAAACTTTGCTTATGAAATCTATAAAATGATCGGTAATTCTGATAAAGTTAAAGAGATAGAAAAGAGAATTATTGCCTTGGATCCCAAAGGTGAGAGAGCGGCTGCCCAAAGGCTTAGTAAAATAATGAATATAGAAGAGTCCGGGATCAGATTGGATAGCTTGGAAATATTTCTTCAGGAGTTTCTGAATTCTCGGTTTACAGAATTTGTTCTATCTGGTATAACTACAGCCGCAATTGAATTAGATGATACTGAGAAAATGAAAAAAATTGGGGATATATTGCTTAAGAAAGCAAGTCAGCCTACCGGAGCAGGAAGTCTGGCTGGTATTGCAGGAATTTTTACAGAGAAAAAAGAAGATGTAAAGCGAGCAGTGATTTATGCTGAGAAAGCTGTAGATTTGGCAGAGTCTTTTGGTGAAAAGTCGCCTCCACCTGAAATATCATTAGAGGAATGGAAATATCATAATCAGAGATTAATAGCCAGGTATCAGGATGTATTGGGATGGGCACTCTGTAAATATGGTAAACTCATGGAAGGAATTAGGTATTTAGAAAAGGCAGCTTTAATTATGCCCCAATCATCGACCTATTTTCATTATGGCAAAGCTCTTTTAATGCAGGAAGGAGGAGGAATAGATTTTGAAATTCAGGAGCCGGACACTGGTAAAGAGTCAATAATTGTGACTCATGGTTTAGGAAAAGCCATGGAATATCTAGCTGGTGCTACTGTTTTTGGAGGGGAAAAGGGAGAAGAAGCTTATGATTTGCTCCATTCAATGTGGATTAAGGCTGGAAAAGATACAACCTTGTTGAAAATTTTTATTGAAAAGCAAAGGAACAGGATTGAAAAAGAATTTAAGCAGAGGATACTATCAAAAAGAGATATCAAACCTGCACCTGATTTTGATCTTGAAGATATAAAAGGAGATTGGGTAAGGTTATCTGATCAAAAAGGAACAGTAATGGTTTTAGGATTTTGGGCTACCTGGAGCAAGTCCAGTTTGAAAATGTTAAATTTACTGGTTGAACTTGCTGATATTTATGGAGATAGTGTTCTTTTTATAACAATCTCAACTGATTTTGACTGGAGAAGGGCTGAAGATTTTGTTAGGAAAACTCATTTTCCTTTACCTGTGTTATTCAATGATGATACAGATAAACAATATGGTATGTATGGAGTACCGGCAGTGGTTGTGATTGATAAAGAGTTGAATATACATTTTGAACATAAGGGGTATAGTGAAAATATTATGGAAGTACTGGCAATAGAGATAGAGTCATTACTTAAGTAATCAAAACCAAAGAGTGTAGAGGAAGAATGATATATTTTAAAAGCTTTTAGCTAAATCATTTCATTTTTCAAGAGTTAATTTTTTTTACAATCATTTATTTGATGTTTACCGTAAGAGGGTATTTTAGTAATGAAAGTTTTTTATACCTCTGATCTTCATGGAGATATGAATTTTTATAGAGAACTGGTTACTATCTGCAGAGAAAAGGATGTGGATATTTTGATATTAGGGGGAGATTTACTTCCAAGAAGGGGGCATAAAAATAAAAGTATTAGTAATCAAAGAAGGTTTATCAGTAATTTTTTAGTAAAAATTTTTAAAAAAATAAAGGAAGAATCAACTGTTGAAATATATGCCATATTTGGTAATAATGACTGGGCAGCTGTCTTAGAGGATATGAGGGAACTTGAAAAACGTAATTTAATTAATTTATTGCATGAAACCTATTTTGAGCTTGATAATAATTTGTTTATTACAGGTTATCCTTTTGTACCTCCAACTAAATTTTCTCCTAAAGATTTTGAGAAAAAAGATTTGAATAAAGACCAGATTGTTAATACTACCACTTTCCCAGTGATAAGTGAAAGTGGGAGTATAAAAAGAATAAAGGAAAATATCTTTTTTCAAAGTCGTACTTCTATTGAGGATGATTTAAAAGGATTTATAGAGTATTTAAATGATAATCCGCATAACAGAATGATTTATGTTATGCATTCACCTCCATATGATACCATGTTAGATCGGTTGTATAATTCTCAACCGGCTGGAAGCAGAGCCATTAAGAAGTTTATTGAGAAAACCCAGCCTTTAATTACTCTTCATGGTCATATACATGAGTCTCCGGTAATCTCAAACACATACTGGGAAATGATTGGTACTACAATTTCTGTAAATCCAGGCCAGGTTGGAGGATTTCTCTCAGGTGTACTTTTTAGTACCGAGGCACCGGAACAAACAATGTATCATATACGATATGGAAAATAGGACAAACAGTATGTTACTAGAAAAAAAATCGTTTAACATGAGATCTTTAGTTATTGGAATCAGTATTATTCTTTTTGGAATTGTAACCTGTATGGTGTTTTCTCAAACAATGATTGATCCTTCTCATAAAGGAAAAAGAATATCAGAAATAGTGATTATGGGGAATAACTGTACAAGAGATTATGTTATTCTACGGGAGATGAAAACTAAGGAGGAAGATATACTTGTTCCCAAACTTCTTGAAAAGGATCGTAAGAGAATACAAAGTCTTCAGATTTTTAATAGAGTTTCTATGCAAACCTTTGCGGATGGAAAGAAAGTGAAAATTGTTATTTTTATTACTGAAATGTGGTATATCTACCCTTTTCCAATTTTTTTTATTAATGAGAGAGATTGGAATAAGATATCTTGGGGTGCGGGTGTGGAACATCTGAATTACAGAGGCAGGGCAGAAAAATTATTTGCAACATTCTGGTTAGGATATAATCCGACCTTAAGAGTAAAATTTATAACTCCTTGGTTTTTATCCAAAAGAGATTTATTCGCTGGATTGGATATTGATTATAGTCATATAAGAAATAAACATTTTTTTACTGAAAATATAACTGAGCATCATATAAAGATAGCAGGTACTTTGGGAAGACGTTTTGGGTATCATATGTTTGTTAGTACAACCATAGGTTATGAAGAAATTTCTATGAAACCACAATATAACTATTGTCTTATTTCTAAAACAGGAACAGATAAGATTCCATGTATGGCATTGAATTTCAACTGGGATCATAGAGATTTGAAAGAGTTTCCAACCTCAGGATATTACTTATCCTTAGCCGGAGTTAAAAACGGATATCCAGCAGTCTCAGTTAATTATTCCCGTATTGATATTGATGGTAGAGTGTATATTCCAATATTGAATAAAACAACACTTGCTTTACGTACAGCAAGTACTATTTCTTTTGGCAAGATACCCTTATATGATTTAATATATTTAGGATATAATGAAAGAGTAAGAGGGCATTTTAAGGAAAGATTAGAAGGTGAAAATAGGTTTTTATTTTGCAGCAGTTTTCGTTTTCCCCTTATCCCGGTTCGCTATTTTGATCTCAGCAGCTACGCTGAGTTACAGGATTTAAAATTTGGGATTAGTGGGAGTATTTTTCTGGATTCCGGGTATATATGGAATCAAGGAGAGAAATTTGATACTTCAAGATTGAATACAGGTTTTGGGATCGGATTACTTTTTCATTTACCAATAGTTAATATACTACGTTTGGAATGTGCGTTTGATGAGAGAGGCAGAAAAGAGTATATTTGTGATCTCTATGTTTATATATAACTCAGATAAACAATAGTGAGAAAGTAACATGCATTGGGAAAGTTATTTTGTAGAACCAAAATATGTCTTTGATAAAGAACTTGTTATTAGTGATAAGGAAGCTCATCATCTCTCAGGAGTAATGAGAAAAAAAAAGGGTGATAAGATATGGGTTGTAGATGGAGAAGGTGGTGCTTATGAGGTTGAAATATTGGATGTGGGAGGGAAAAAGGTAAAGTGCAAAATAATAAATAAACGAAGACGTATTGGTGAACCTGTTACTGAATTGACTTTAGCCCAAGGTGTATTAAAAGGTGAGAAGTTTGAGTTATTAATACAAAAGGCAACTGAAATAGGTGTTTTAAGAATAATACCTATGCTGAGTGAAAAAACTATAGTTAAGCCAGGAAAAAATAAAAAGACACGATGGACTAACATTGCCAGATCTGCAATGAAGCAATGCGGTAGAAGTATCCTTCCTGAGATTACGAAGCCCTTATCTTTGAATAAGGTGCTATCTCGAGGAATAGATTGTAATTTTAGATTTATTGCCCATGCAAATAAAGATAGTAAGGCACTTCAACATTATTTGTGTAGTAAAGATAGTATATCAAATAAAAAGGTGCTGATTGTCGTTGGTCCAGAGGGAGGATTTACAGAAGAAGAACTAAAATTGGCAGAAGAACAGGGTTTTAAAAAAATCAGTCTCGGTCCCAGAAGACTCAGAGCAGAGACTGCAGGTATAGTTCTCTCTACATTGGTCTTATCTCAGCTGGGAGAACTGGAATAGGCAGTATTTATTTGAAAACGGTTTACGGAATTCGGTGTCGGTATCGAAATCGAAAAGAGAACAATATTGGATATACTTGAAGTAGGTGATATGATAAGCATCAAGCAGAATCATCAAGATAAAGTTTTGTTTGACAGAATAGTAGCAATGTTCACCAAAATGGGCGGGTGGAATTACTCTGTTATTTTCAAATGTTTGTTAAAAAATTGGAAAAAGATATCATTAGCATAAAATATTAAAATGGATTAAAGAGAATGACTGAGGAAAAAAATTTTTATAATTTACATCCATTTTTACAAAATTTATTTAATAGAAAGGTAGAACTATTACCATCAGTTGATGAATTATTTGAGTTAGAATTAGCCTATTTGGAATATAATTGTTTATCTAAAGATATCTTGTTAGATAGGTTAGCTTACTTTAAATCTATTGATAGAAAATTTACACAGCATTTTTTAATGTATAATCATCATACAAAAGCACTTACAGATAATCGGTCAGCAAGCACAAAAGCTTATTTTGAAAATGGATTATTTTCTACAGGTTATGCAACCCATGGATTGTTTCCTTATCGCGGGAAGTTTCATCCTCAATTAATAAAAGCCTTAATTAACATCATTGGAATAAAGAAAGGGGAAACTATTTTAGACCCGATGTGTGGTAGCGGAACTGCAAATATAGAAGCTGCCTTAATGGGTGTAAATTCTTATGCCATTGATTTAAGCCCTTTTTGTCAATTTATGACAAAAGTAAAATATAATAGTTTATCCATAGATATTGAATCATTAAAAGGAATCTCCAATAAATCAGAGCAGTTATTTGATTTTTTTAATGTTTATAATGTAAAGGAGAAGTTACAAAAAATTACTGATAAAGAAAAATTGAAGATTTATGAATTAGCACTACTTGCTTTTTTAGATTCTCTTGGATATTCCAAAAGAGTAGTTAAATCCAGCCACAGACAGCTTTTCACAAAAGTTCTAAAAAGATATGAATACACAGTTATTAATTTTATATTGAATAGCTTAAAATATATAAGCAAATTAGGAACAGTTAATATTTTAGAGAATGCTAATGCAAAACAAATAATATTGAAAAATAATTCAATTGATGGAGTAATTACTTCACCACCATATTCATTTGCAATTGATTATGTAAAAAATGATGAAGCTCAATTGAGTTTTTTAGGGCATAATACAAATAATATTAGAAATAAGATGATAGGACTGATTGGAAAAAATAAAACTGAGCGATTAGAAAATTATTTTAAGGATATGGATACTATTTGTTCAGAAGTTTCAAGAGTGCTAAAAAAAGATAAATACTTTGTGATGATTATAGGCTCAAATACGAACCAGACCGGAGGCATAAGGCTGGAAAATAAAATAATAGAAGCTTGTGAAAAATATAATTTAACATTGGTTAAAAGTATTTTAAAACCTATAAAGGGTATGAGAAACACAATGAAAGATGAATATATATTATTCTTTCAAAATAGGTGAATTGAATGAAAAATAATCAAGATAAATTTGATACTGTTATTAAAAAAAATACTTTTTATTTTTATAATAAAAAGTTTGAAGAAGCTTATGAAGGATATGTTAATTCCATCAAAGAAACCTTACTCGTTTTGAAGAATCAAATTCAAACTATAGGATTGAAGAGAGAATTATTTGAAGATTTGATCTGTAAAAAAGAGAATGGATTACGGGCTTTACTTGCATTAACAGGTTTTTCTAATGAAAGCCTAAAAAGGCTTATAACCTTTATGCGAATAGTTGATAACACTGAATTAAATGCTCTTATTTATAAAGGGAAATGGATAACAGAGGCCGAAATAAGTGATAGAGACAATATTGAAGAATGGTCAGATAATAGAATTCAGAAGAAGATACGAGAAAGCGATTTTTTTAGAAAAGGTTTAGTGAATATTTTTTTTGAAGGTTCTACGATTCCCATTCTTTCTAATGCATTACCACTTTTTGAACTTAAGAAATTAAGTATTTCAAAGTTAAATTTTGAAATAGATGCATTAATTGATACATTAATTCGGTATAAAGAAAAAGGGTCATATTCTGGTAAGAAAGAAAATAATCCAGAAACGGTTATAGAAAACATACTGGATGAGATGGAAATCGGATTTGATAAAGGCGATTTAGGAGAATTGATAAGCAATGCTCCAGATAAGAAAAGAACAATGGACTTTATAATTCCTAATAAAATAAATCCTAAGATAATTATTGAATGTTCATATTTGGTTACTACTTCTTCAGGTCAGGGAGATAAATCAAAAACAGAGATTTCAATTGATTCTTTGATCAAAGAACATTATCCAGATACTCATTTTTTAGGCTTCGTTGATGGTATTGGCTGGTATGTAAGAAAGAATGATTTAAAAAGAATGGTTACTGCGTATGAAGATGTGTTTACTTTTCATCAGGAGGAATTAGAACGATTTAAAACTTTATTAAATAATGTAATTGAGGTTAAAAATGGCTAAACTTAACTTTAAAGATGATGGCATTGGGCATTTTATTAAAGATAATTTTCTAAAAGTGCCTATTTATCAGAGGTCATATGCGTGGGAAAAATCAAATGTACAGGATTTATTTGTTGACATAAAGAGTGCGTATCCCGATGATTATTTTATAGGGACAATGGTAGTTACTGACAAAGAAGATTTTTTAGAAATAGTGGATGGTCAGCAAAGATTAGCTACCATAAGTTTATTTCTTACCGCAGTAAGAGATTTGTTACAGGAGAACGATGATAGGAATAAAGCAAATATCATTAAGAGAAATTACTTATTTGAGGAAAGCCTTAGAGAAAATAAAAAACAAAAACTAACATTGAATAGCACAGATAATGATTTTTATTTGAAAAGATTTATTGAAAATCATGAGATAGAACCTTCAAAAGAATCTCATAAAAGAATGTTGTCTTCTTATGGATATATAAAGGATTTTGCTGAAAACGAATTTAGTAATGAAGGGAAAGAACATATTTTTAATCTAATTGACTACATTGAGAAAAATCTTAAAATTATTGTTGTTACAGTTTCTGATGAAGTAAATGCCTTTACAATTTTTGAGACGTTAAACGATCGGGGGCTAGCACTATCTCAAACTGACTTAATTAAGAATTATTTATTTAATAAAGGTGAAGATAGATTAAGTGAAGCTCGCGAAAAATGGACAAAATTTACAGGTGCTATTGAAGCAGCTGAGAATGAAGACGAGATTTTGCAATATATTAGATACTATTGGTCATCAAAAAAGGGTTTAACAAGAGAAAAACAGCTATTTAAAAATATAAAAGATAACATTATAAATAAAAATCAAGCCATTACTCTATTGAGTAGTTTAGATAAAAATGTACACTTATATTTAGCTATTTCAAATTCAAACCATTCTTTTTGGAAAGATTATCCAACTAATTGTACTGAATATATTTCAGCATTTGGAGAACTAAGATTAACCCAGAACCGCCCATTATTACTTGCTGTATTAGACAGATTTAATAAAAGAGATATCGAAAAAGCTTTAAAATTAATTCTTGCTTGGTCAGTTAGGAATTTAATTACGGGAACTATCGGGGCTGGAACATTAGAAAAGGAATTTTCAAACCAAGCCAAGATGATAAATGAAGGCAAGATTAAAAATACTTTAGAATTAAAAAAATCAATAGAGAATATTGTTCCGACTGAAGAGCAGTTTAGAAAAGCTTTTGAAATTGCATCTATATCAAAAAATTATATTGCTCGTTACTATTTATCTGAAATTGAGAAATTTTATAGACCAACTGATGAATTAGGACCTGTTCAAAACCCAGAAAAGATAAATTTAGAACACATATTACCTGTTAATCCATCAAACTTAGATGATTGGTCAGAATTTGATGAGGAAATGCATAAGAGTTATTATAGG
>CAYUAG010000012.1:16590-17699 GCA_964442615.1 uncultured bacterium | reverse complement strand
AAGATGTTATTACAAAAACTCTAAAATATTTTAAAAATTGGGCACCAGAAAAAATAAACGATAGGCAAAAACAATTTTCTGAGAAAGCTATGGAAATATGGAGTTTGAAGATATGATTGATAAATACATCAACCAGATAATACAGGGAGATTGTCTTGAATGTATAAAAAATATTCCAGACAATTCTGTTGACATAACATTTGCAGATCCACCTTTTAATTTAGGGAAGAAATATAATGGATATAGGGACAATAAAGAGTTTCACGCATATTTAGATTGGTGTAAACAGTGGATATCTGGGATGATTAGAATTACAAAGCCTACGGGTTCAATATTTGTGCATAATATTCCCAAATGGCTTACCTATTATTCTAGATTTTTAAATGAACTTGCTCATTTCAAACATTGGATTTCCTGGGATGCACCAACAGCACCAATGGGCAAAAGCTTACAACCTTCTCATTATGGTATTTTGTATTATGTTAAAAATCCAAAAGAAAGCAAATTTTATGAGATTCGTTATCCACATAAACGATGCAGAAAATGTGGCTATCTTCTAAAAGATTATGGCGGGAAAAAAGCGAGCTTACATCCATTTGGTTCATTAGTTTCTGATGTTTGGACAGATATTCATCGCATAAAACATAATAAATATAGAGATGAACATCCATGTCAATTACCAACACATTTATTAGAACGGATAATTTTGATGAGTACAGATGAAAGCGATATTGTATTAGATCCATTTGTTGGAACTGGAACAACAGCGATTGCAGCAAAAAAATTAGGGCGAAAATTCATTGGGATAGATATTGATGAAAAATACGTAAATATTACAAAAAATAAACTCTCGAAGGAAACATCCAATTCCAAAGTTGGTGATGTCTGGGTTAGTTTTTACTTGAATAAAATTGTAACAATCAGAAATATAGATTGGGAAAAATTAATACTATATTTTTTAATTCCAGAGAATATCAAAGATATTGATTTTAAAAAAATAAAATTGAATAAACAAAGCAGATTAGTCAAATATGAAAAGGATATGGTTTTACCACTGTTCAACCAAAATGTAACCAAAAACAAATAACACAGCATATACGCTTCAGGTA
>CAYUAG010000012.1:13826-16580 GCA_964442615.1 uncultured bacterium | reverse complement strand
CTAAGGAATTACGATAACGAATCCAATAGGGCTTTGATACTATTGAGAAAAATCGCACAGATAATTTCTGGTCAAAGGTAGTAAGGAGAGCCCAAAATAATATAGATAAATGAAAATAATTAACTGATTTAAAAATTATATTAATAATTTTTATCAATAAAAGTTTAGTATAAAAGGAGAAAAATATGGAAGAAAAATCTCAAACTTCAAAATGGCTTATAGGATGTGGTATTGGTTGTGGGCTAGTTATTGTACTTGGAATAATTATTGTAATTAGTGCTTATTTTTTGTGTAGAGGGACTGTGCAGAGTTTTAAACAAGTTGAGAGTACTCAGGAAGAGCTGGAAGAGATCTATGGTAAAATTGAGGAATACACCCCTAATCTGGATGGTAGAATTAATGCAGAAAGAATAGAGATATTTTTAAGTGTTAGGGATAGTATGAAAATATCAATCGAGGAATTGAATATTACCTTAACCAAACTGGAAGAATTAGATGAAAATAAGGAAGAATCATTTTGGGGTGTTGTAGGTGGTATCAAGGAAGGTGTTGGTATGATACCGCATATTGCAGGATTTTATCTTTCCCGAAATAATGCTCTTCTCAGTTTGGATATGTCACCGGGAGAATATTATTATATTTATGTGATAGCTTTCTATTCCTACCTGAGAAAATCTCCAGATGATGGCCCTGGTGATAGAGTAATACGCTCCCGGAGAGGTTTTACTTTTAATACAACAGATACTGAAGATGAAGAAACTGATGAGTTATGGAAAAAGGAAATTCAGGGTGATAGAGGATTACGAATGGCACAGCGTATTAGATGGCAGATTATCCCCATTCTAGAAAATCAGCTGGAAGAGATCAAGAAAGATCCAGTCAAGTACAGCTGGGCTTGGTGTAATGCTTTAGAAACAGAAATAAATAAGCTGAAAGATGACCGGGATCGCATACCATGGCAGGATAGACTTCCGCAACAACTGGAATTTTCTTTTAGCCCGTTTAGGGAACGGTTAGAAAAAAGCTATAACCCAATAACCAATATATTTGAGTTAATGCAGGAGCAAGATTGGAATGATTAACCGGAAAAACTCATAGACTATGAAAATGGAAAGTAAAGAAGAGAATGGTGATTTGGGAGTAAATGTTAGATATAAATATTCTCCCTTTCTGAGTTTTGAGTTCTTCATGTTAAAACTGAGTTAAAAATGAAAAATATTATATAGATTTGTTTTTATTGATGTTAGATGGTTATTGTGTAAAAATTTATGAATAAACCAGGTTAAGCATAAATATTTATCCGGTAAAAGTTTACATTGTTAAGAAAAGGGGACAGTAATTGCAGATAGATGAAAAATTCTCTCTCAGAATGGACAGAGAAGATCCACTTAAAGATTTCAGGAGTAAGTTTTTTATTCCTGAAAATACAATATATCTGGATGGAAATTCTCTGGGCCTGATGCCTAAAGAAACCTATACAGTTGTAGAGAGAATTCTGGATGAATGGAAAAATTTGGGGATCAAAGGTTGGTTAGAGGGTAAGACACCCTGGTTTTATTTTGCAGAAACACTTGGTGATAAAATTACTTCTTTAGTAGGAGCTTCTTCTCAGGAAGTGATTTGTACAGGTACTACAACTCTTAATATACATTCTCTGATTAGTACATTTTACAAACCTCTTAATCATAAAACTAAAATAGTTGCTGATGAACTGAACTTTCCTACAGATATTTATGCTTTGAAAAGTCAGATAGAGCAAAAGGGATTAGATCCGGATAAGGAGTTAATCTTATGCAAAAGCAAAGATGGATTAAGGTTAAAGGAAGATGAAATTATTGATCTAATGGATGATAAAACTGCTGTAGTTTTTCTACCTTCAGTATTGTATAAAAGTGGTCAACTTTTAGATATTCCTTTATTAACCCAGGAAGCTCATAAAAGGGATATTATTATAGGTTTTGATTGTTCACACTCAGTTGGTGCTGTACCACACTATTTTGATGATTGGGAAGTTGATTTTGCTCTCTGGTGTAGTTATAAGTATTTAAATGGAGGACCGGGTAGTCCAGCTTTTCTTTATCTAAACCAAAAGCATTTCCAAAAAACGCCTGGCCTTGCCGGTTGGTTTGGTTATATAAAGGAAAAGCAGTTTGATCTTTTACCTGAGTTTGAACATGAGAAAAACGCAGGTGGATGGCAAATTTCTTCACCAAGTATTTTATCTGCAGCAACTCTTGAAGTAGCCCTGGATATAATTAATGAGGTGGGAATAAAAAATATCCGAAAAAAGTCAAAAGAATTGACATCATATTTGGTATTTTTAGTTCACAAAATACTCTATCACCGACCTTATTCTTTTACTATTGCCAGTCCGCAAGATCCAGATAAAAGAAGTGGTCATGTTGCCTTTATAAGAGAAGATGGTTTAAGAGTAAATAAAGCTTTGAAAAACAGGGGAGTAGTACCTGATTACCGACCTAAAAATCTCATTAGAATAGCACCGGTTGCATTGTATAATAGTTATCATGAGGTATGGAGAACAGTTGATCATCTTAAACAGATAATTGATAAAAAGGAGTATGAGAATTATAGTAAAGAGAGAGGAGCAATAACTTGAAGAAGTGATGTTGAATGATTAAAAAACATTACCACAAAAAATAAATCACAAATAATAAATCACAAATAATAAATCACAAATAATAAATTACAAATTACAAATAAATAATAATACCAAAATTTCAAATATCAAGCAAA
>CAYUAG010000012.1:12874-13816 GCA_964442615.1 uncultured bacterium | reverse complement strand
GCTTTTACGGCTTTTGATAATTTTGATTTGAGATGTGCTGCTTTATTCTTATGAATTAGATGTTTAGTTGCGTATCGATCCACTAAAGCAGAAGTTTTTCTAAATTCAGCTTCAGCGGTTTTTTTATCAGGAGCGTTTTTTACTTTTTTGATTGAAGTTCTGAGTTTTGATCTTTTAGTGAAATTTCTCAACCTTCTTTTTTCATTCTGGTGCATTCGTTTTTTTGCTGATTTATGTTGTGGCATAAAAATCCTCATGTTAGTACTATATTTTAGCGATTAATTTACTAAAATTATTAATATTTGTCAAGAAGTTTTTAGGGTAATTTTTAAATGGAAGTTACATGTTACAATACGTAAGAGTACGATATTGTTTGCATTCTTTAAAAAATTCAAGAATTTTCTCGACAATAATTTTATTTTTTATTATATTTATTATAATATTTTAATTTTTTGAAATTGGAGAATATATGTACCGAAAAATCCTCACCCTTACTAAACATTCTATTGTTTACGGATTTGGATATATTCTGACCCGCTCAATTGGTTTTGTGCTTTTACCCATACATACAAATTACCTAAGCACGGCAGAATACGGTATAGTCGGTCTTTTATTTGCTTCTTTAGCTATATTGAATGTTATTTATCGGTATGGAATTGATGTAGCTTTTTTAAGATTTTTTATTTTGGAAGAAGAAAAAATTGGGAAAAAGAGAATATTTAGTACCACATTTATATCCATATTTATTTCAGGTATTATCTTTTCATTAATTATGAATATTTTTCCTCACTTTATATCAAATGCTATTTTTCAAAATAAGAGTTATGTTTTTCTAATTCGTATATCTTCAGGTATTCTCATTGCTGATGCTCTTGCTGAAATACCCTTTAGAATTTTAAGATCTGAATAAAAATCATTTATATTCTGTTTCTTAATATTTTT
>CAYUAG010000012.1:0-12864 GCA_964442615.1 uncultured bacterium | reverse complement strand
AATAAAGGGATTGAAGGTGTTTTTATAGCAAATTTGATTTCTTCTATTTTTACTTTAATTACAGTCTCACTAATTGTTTTTAAATGGATTAGATTTAGTATTATAACCAAAGTATTAAAAGATTTACTTTTTTTTGGTATACCTTATATACCTTCGTTACTTTCAGTGATAATAATGGGTCAGATTGGAAGGTTTTTTTTGGACAGGATGGTCAGTGCAGAAGCTACCGGTATATTCAATGCCGGGTATAAATTGGGAATGTTTATGTCCCTGGTTGTTACTGCTTTTAGGTTTGCCTGGCATCCATTTTTTCTTTCAATGTCAAAAGAAAGAAATGCAAAAGAAATATTCTCGAAAGTTTTAACTTATTTCATTGTATTTACTGGCTTTATTTTCCTGGTAATATGTTTTTTTATTGAAGAGATTGTGCATATAAAAATTTTTGGGATTACACTTTTTGGAGAAGAATTTCTTCCAGGAATTGCAGTAGTACCAATTGTGATGCTTGCTTATATAGTTTATGGCGTATATATTAATTTTATTGTAGGTATATATTTAAAGAAAAAAACATTATATCTTCCTTTTATTACAGGTTCAGGAGCTGTAGTAGCAATTATTGCAAATTATATTTTAGTTCCCTTATTAGAAAAAATTGGTGCTGCTATTTCTACATTTATTGCTTATTTGAGTATGGCGGTGATATTGTATATAATTAATCAAAAATTATATAAAATAAAGTATGAATTCATGAGAATTTTTAAAATTATCATATTATATGGATTGATTTATTTACTTGGAATAATTTTTTTTAATAATTTAGTTATAGTAAAAATATGTCTTCTCATTTGTATTGTACCTTTTTTATGGATGTTTAGTATTTTAAGTAAAGAGGAAAAAAATATTATTATTTCTTTTTTTTATAAGAAATAAATAAATTTTTTTCAAGGGATTTAATTTTATTTCTTGCAACAATAATATTTCTTTATTATATTTTTTATGTTAATAAATTTTACCTTAAATAATAATTGAGTGATCTATGGAAAAAATATCAATAATTGGAGTTGACTGTGCCACTAATAAGAAAAAAGTTGGCATAGCTTATGGAGTATTTTCTGGGGATAAACTGGTTCTAAAGAAAGTTACCATAAGTAAAGGTGAAGAAAAACCAATTGATATCATTTGTAAATTTGCCGCTGGTAAAAAGCCAATATTATTTGCCTTTGATTCCCCACTTGGATGGCCTAATGAAATGGCTCATGTTTTGCATAAACATAAAGCAGGTGAACCTATAGATGTTGATGCTAATTCTTTATTTAATCGGGAAACAGAGATCTTTATAAAAAAAGTAATTGGTAAGAAACCATTAGAAATTGGAGCAGACAGAATAGCTAGAACTACAAAATGGACTCTTGATTTACTTGATGAATTAAGAAATAAATTAAATTATGATATTCCTCTTTCCTGGAATTATAATGAAATTTTACCGGCTTCAGTAATAGAAGTGTATCCTGCTGCAACCCTACTTTCCAGATGTATTGACTCAAAGGGTTATAAAAGTAATGAAAATACCAAGAAGAGGATCGAGCTATTAAAAAAACTTGAATCCTTTATGAGAATTGAGGATGATAGAAAAAAGATCACAGAAACATCTCATACTCTTGATTCAGTAATTTGTGTTTTGGCTGCTAGTGATTTCCTTAGAGGTGATTGTATTCCTCCTCCTGAAGAACTTTCTGTTGTAAAAGAAGGTTGGGTTTGGATCAGGTAAATTAAAATTAAAAAATTACCCAGAAAAGATAGGAGGTTGAAATGAAAAAAATAATTTTACCAGTTTTTTTCTTAATTTTTATTTTTTGCTGTACTTTATTAAAAAATAAACAATTTATTTCCGGTACGATTGTTTCAAAAACTACAAATAAACCTATAGAAAAAGTTACGGTAAATATTAAAGGTACTGATATCAGTAGCCTTACAGATAGTACTGGTTTTTATACCATAAGTTGTAAAAATTTTACCACCTTTCAACTTGCTTTTATTCATAAAGATTATGAAACTACCCAGGTTGATGTTGTAGTGGATGAGAATAAAAATAAGTATAGAATTAATGTTGCTTTAGTAAAGAAACAATAATTTTTTAATTAATATATTAGGGAGATAGGTAATGAAAACTTTTATCATTTTATTTTTATTTTGTTTTTTCATAGGAGTAATTATGGCTGATGATATAGATGGAACTCATCCTTTTGATGTTAATGATATGCTTGCCATGTATCGTATCTCAGATCCACAATTATCGCCTGATGGTAAATTTATTGTCTTTACTCTCAGAAAAACAGATATGAAAGAGAATAAAGGCAGAACTGATCTTTGGATTGTTGGTTCTGATGGGGAAGGATTACGCCGATTAACTACCCACCAGAAAAACGACTGGAGCCCCCGCTGGTCAAAATGTGGTAAACGTATCTGGTTTCTCTCCTCTCGCTCTGGATCAGTGCAGGTCTGGCGTATTAATGTTAAGGGGGGAGAAGCAGTTCAGATGACTGATTGTCCTCTCGATGTTTCAAATTTAAAAGTTTCACCTGCAGGAGAATATATAGCTTTTACCATGGAAGTTTTCCCAGATAAAGGGTGTCCCCAATGTACTAAGGAAAAACTTGATGAAACGGAAAAAACACAGGAAACAGGACGTATATTTGAACATATTTTTATTCGGCATTGGGATACCTGGGAGGATGGCCGCAGATCACATCTTTTTGTGATGAGTTGTAAAGACCGCAAACCGATTAATCTGATGAAGGGAATGAATGCCGATACTCCTTCCCAGCCTTTTGGAGGTTCTGAAGAGATAACTTTTACTCCTGATGGCAAAGGATTGGTATTTACAGCCAAGAATGCAAAAGATAAAGAGACTTGGTCAACAAATTTTGATTTGTTTTATGTTCCTATTGATGGTTCAAAAGATCCAGAATGTATTACTAAAGAAAACAAGGCATGGGATACTCAGCCAGTATTTTCACCTGATGGTAAAACACTTGCTTATCTTACCATGTCAAAACCTGGCTATGAAGCTGATCGTTTTCGGATTATTATTAAATCATGGCCAAGGGGAAAGACACGTGTTTTAACCGAAGACTGGGATCGATCTCCATCTTCAATGTGCTGGTCTCCGGACAGTAAAAAGATTTTTGCCACGGCTGCCAATCTCGGCCAGCGGTCACTGTTTGCAATTGAGGTTACATCTGGTAAGGTTGAGACTATTGTTCATAATGGTAATATTGGTTCAATAGCTCTTATAAAAGATAAGATAATATTTGGTAAAGATAATTTAAAATCTCCGGTGGAACTTTATTCAGTGAAATGCAATGGTCAAGATATGAAATCCATCACAAATATTAATAAAGATAAGGTTGCTCAGGCCCGGATGGGAGATTATGAGCAGTTTACATTTAAAGGGTGGAATGATGAGAAGGTCTACTGTTATATAGTTAAACCTGTAGATTTTGATCCTCATAAAAAATATCCGGTTGCCTTTCTGATTCATGGTGGTCCTCAAGGATCATTTGGTAACCATTTTCATTACAGGTGGAATCCTCAAGCTTACACAGGTGCAGGGTATGCTGCGGTTATGGTTGATTTTCATGGTTCAGTGGGATATGGTCAGGATTTCTGTGATGCAATCAGAGGTGACTGGGGAGGTAAGCCGCTGGTTGATCTTCAGAAAGGTCTTAAAGCTGCTTTAGATAAATATTCATGGATGGATAAAGACAGAGTAGGTGCTCTGGGAGCCTCTTTCGGGGGTTTTATGATTAACTGGATAGCAGGAAACTGGCCGGACAGATTTAAATGTCTGGTTAATCATGACGGAAATCTTGATGAGAGATTTGCCTATTATGCAACTGAAGAATTATGGTTTCCGGAATGGGACCATAAAGGTACACCCTGGAAGAATCCTGAAGCCTATGAAAAACATAATCCTGTGAATTATGTTAAAAATTGGAAAACTCCTATGCTTATTATTCATGGAGCTAAAGATTTTAGAGTAGTTGAAACTCAGAGTATGGCTACTTTTAATGCTTTACAGCGTCTTGGCATACCTAGTAAATTCTTGTATTATCCTGATGAAAATCATTGGGTATTAAAACCCCATAATTCCATTCAATGGCATAGGACTGTGATTGAATGGTTAGATAAGTGGTTGAAGGAGTAGGTACTAGAAGAATATATACGTATTTATTATATGAAGAAACGTAATTTGGCGGATTCAGAAAGAAAAACTAAGCAACAATAAGTTTACTTAGATATTATTAGTAAATTCAGAATAATGATACCAGGGAAAAAGTCCATGCTGTCGTCACTTTGTGAAGCTTATTACAAGTCCCCTTGGGAAATTCAGAGTAACAAATGAGTATACAGAGAGTTGAATAATTTTTTTCTTATTGCTTTATGTTTTCTGTCTTTTTTTTGGGGAAATCAATGGTTTTATTATCAATTAGACTCTTGAACAGCCCCTAAGAATTTTTTTAAAAGTTTTTCAATAGTCTCAATAGTTAATTATTTTTTTATTGATTGTTACTATGCATGATACTGATCAAGATAAATCAAAAATTCCAAAATTTGAAGAAGATAAGCAGAACTTTCAAATACTTTTTGAAAAATCTCTAATTGCTTCATTACTGATTTTTATTATTCTCTTTAATGTTTTTCGTCGTATTCCTCAAGAGAAATTTGAACAACATTACCTAACTATTAATGGAGTTAGTGCTATTGATATTCCTATTACTACTCAAGGAGGAATTCCAAGACATCCAACCTTACCTCAGGTGCCCTTACCAGTTGAGGATGAATTTATTCCTGAGGATGAAACAATCGAAGATACGAATCTTGAAATTTACGAAGATATTTTACGATTAGAACAATATGGAGAGGGGAGAGGTGCAGTTGTAGTCAGACCCCGTCCCATAAAAGATGTAATGCCTGAATATCCTGAGAAAGAAAGAAAGCAGGGTATAAAGGGGGAAGTTGTGGTAAAATTATTGGTTAACAGCAGCGGTTCAGTTGATAGTGTAATGGTAATCAGTAATACAACTGACAACATAAAATTTGTTAAAGCTGCAAAGAGAGCTGCTTATAAAACAAAGTATTTACCTGCTAAAGTGAAGAGAGAAAACATTGCACAATGGATTAAGAGGAAATATACCTGGAAGTGATTTTTTATTTAATCTTTGGAAAACACCTGTTAGGTTTAAACTATTAAGTTTAACCTACTGCATTAGATGTGACGGTTGGCTCCAATAAAATTCCACTATTCATATGATATGTGTTCCCAGATCGAGTCCGGGACCATCAAAAAAAATTGATTTAGGATTATCAACGTATCTCGTTAATCTTTGCAGCATTTTACTTGAAAAATAGTAATTTTTTGGTTTGAACAAAATCACCTGCTTCTAAACGATATAAATAGATACCGCTGGACACAACCAATCCATGATCATCCTGACCATCCCATATCGATGTATATCTCCCCGGTTCCTTTATTTCATTAATCAATATACGCACTTTCTGCCCAAGAACATTGTATATTGTTAAAGAGACAAAACATTTTTCAGGTAGTTGGATTTGGATTGATGTTTCAGAATTAAAGGGATTTGGAAAGTTCTGGCTGAGGCCGAATGACCGGGGGATATAGGTTTGGTTTTCAATTTTTGTTACTGTGCTGATAAGGTTAATATTTAACTTCAAGTTTTGTTGGGACCATACAGGACTTCCACCCTGTAGGATTTGGGCAGGAAAACCGTTAATTTCAAAATAGAGAAAGTCACCTTTCTGTGCTCCTTCATCGATATCGGGTGTCAAGGGATCGTCTCTATACACCGGCATAAATCCATAGATACCCTCGGTATTAACAGTAAATTCACCGCAAAGGGTGCTGTCTGGATCGAATACCTGAATTAATGCCCCTGACTCCACAGGATTCTGATCCGACCAGGACAGGGAACCATAAAAATCCACCCAGGTACGGCTAACCATGGTCTCTTGAGCAAAACTATCGGAACTCAACAGACACACCATGATTAAAAAAGGGATTAAAATCAATATTTTTCTATTTGCATTGATATCCATTGTTTCCTCCATTACCTGAATATCTCTCTTATTAAATATTTTTTCCTATTTCATATACACATAGATATAACTATTGCTCTGGGTGTGATAATCGGTTAAAGTGGTCACCCAGTCGCCAGTATACATATGATCTTTCTGGACATAAGTGAGTTTGGTAATATTATCAGTTTTAATGGCTTCACCTACAATTTTATATAAATCCCAATTCATCAGATAAGGATCCTTTCCTTTATAAGGAATATCCACAGCATCAAGTGTGAGTTCTTTTGTGGATATGTCTCCTTTTTTGCTTACTACTTCAAAATGAAATAAGGTAATAATTTGATTGTTAAAATTAAATTCAATCCGCATATATCCTTCTGATCCACCTGTGGACCAAGAATCATCTTTATTATCCCACGTTGCCTCGTAAACATTTTCACTGAATTCACCTATTGCAGGTTCATACATGGTATATTCTAATGGCCCACTTGTTGAACTGGTACCATAAGGATCAACCAGAGTACCATCATAGGTGAAATTATCAAATGTGATCCAGCATTGGCGCTTCACTTTTGGTTGACTAACCTCAAATTCTATATTAACTGAACCGGTGTAGGGTGATTCATTGGCGCTGTTTACCACCAATGCAACCAAAGAGGTATAGCCTGACTGCATCAGGGTGGGAATATCAGTTATAGTGAGTTTTATATTTTGCTCTGACTGACCTCCATGGCTAAAATAATGAAGCGTGTTATTTTTTAATCCGTAAACGTAAAAAGTCTGGTAATCCAGATTCAAAGTGGAAGGACCCAGTGTAAAAACCAGACTGTCGATTTGATTGTAATTCAAATCCACACGAAACAGCTCAGCCGAGAAATCTGGATAGGTACGGTCAAAATCCTTAACCATATCACTTGCTTCATTAATAAAAAATATATTCTCATTCTTAATTGTTTTCAGTAATGTCAGGGTGCTAATGTTATAAAAATTTCCTTCCAGATACTTTTTAAAATAACCTGGCCACCATTGGTTTTCCGGTATCTGGGCATTCTGGAAAACATTCATAATGATATCCACAACATTCTGGGAATTTAAATTTGCCCAAATACCCTTAACTACATTCAAATCAGTTACATTCTCCAGAAGTTTTAAAAAACTAACCATCCCATGACCATGCCTTTTTTTAATTGCAATTCTCAAATAAGGATTCGTATACTGTCCCGAGGGTGGGTGGCTGCCGGCTTCTAAACCCAGAAATGGTTGTTTTTCCAGATCGTACATTTTACCTAAACTGGACAATGAAAATGGGTCATAACCAATACTGGTTACACCCATTCTTTCAGCAAGCCAAAGTTCATAGGTATAATTCATCCATGACCATTTACTCTGATCATTAAACCTCATCCACTGGAGTATTCCGAGAACCAGAATCCCGGTTTTCTGCCTTATAATATTCTCACCTTCAACAAATGCATTCTCGTTTAAATACAAGGCACATCGGTACCAATGTTGGGGCAGATTCGCAGCAGTTAATAACTTCACTGTATAAGGTAATGTTATTAAACAATAATCTAAGTTAGAGATATTATTTTCAATAATAAAAATCTGTAAAGCCTTGGTTCCAAGAATCGATAGTTGATTTGCATCAAATTTTAAATCAATACCAAATCCGGATTTCACCGCATCATCAAAATATTTTCCTATTTCAGGAATAAGAGATTTATAGTTATTTTTATCAGGATATACAATGGTAAAATATTTCGTCTTATGTACTGCATTACCAAAGGCTCCATAAAATTTTTTCAATAGGCTTTTCCCTTTGCTGGTCTTAGATAGCGACCTTGTTATAGAAGCACCACTTCCACTGTCCCCGGCGGGGAGAGTTGTCACCAGAAATCCTGCTGAATCGGAGGTCTCATAAAAGAATGGGAGATACTCATAGTCCATTAAGTCAGGGATGAATACTTCTTCACCCTTAGCTATAAAATGTTCATCGGATAAATTACCTGTAACCTTAATGCAAAGTCTAAGGGGTAGAGCAAAATCGTCGGGAAGCCCTGCCAAAGCAAAAATGGTTGTATTCGCATTCTTGTGATAAGTGAGTGATCTCGGTGATTCGTATAAGGTGAGTTCTACATCTGATGAAAATGCACCCTGGGGAATGGTTAAGATGAATTCATCTGTAGACAAAGTACCGCCACCTGGACCGAGGATAGTTGAGGCCAGCAGTGTTTTATCTGAATCTTCTGGATAAGTTAGTGTAACAGTTGTATCGACCTGAATCCAGTATCCAAAACCATTCTTCATGGCGCTAAGGGTACTGTATTCAGGTAATGCCGGATCATAGGATAGTCCCCCATTTGCTCCCTGACCATTTAAAATACCATTCTGGTCAATAGATCTGACATATATCACATGATCCGTTATAGATTGCAAAGCCTCTTCCACAGGTAACACATCATCCGGCAAATAGGAGATTAAATGTGTCCCTTTAGTTAAAGTAATGGGAGTTGCAGCAGATATTTCGGAACCCGAGATGTACAATATGGCCGGATTCAGCATGTGGATGTAATACCCCTGCAGAGGATTAAAAACCTGTAGAGCAGAAGTTTCTGAGGAATCAGGATCATAGGTTTTCTCAATCCCATTTTCATATCCCACCACCACATCAAAATCACCGGCAATGCCGAGTAATACCTCTGAAACATGGAGATCAGCCGGTTCCACATCGAAGGAGAATAGGTTCCAGCCCTGATGCAGTTGAATAATGGTTGAGGGGCTGTCCAGGGATGCAGGATATGACTGTTCAATGGTATAGGTTCCGGTAAGTATATCACTGGGGATTAAACCCTCTTTGTAAGCTTTTGCTTTTAAAGTTGTAGTGGTATTAAGAAGAGTAGGGGAGGTATAAAGGGAGTTCATATTCGTAGGTTCGGATTCATCCGTAGTAAAATAAATGGATGCTCCCGGAGTCGGGCAACTGAGGGAGACTGATACAGAATCCGTGTAAATACCAGGCAGAGGATCGAAGGCGGGAGTGGCAACCGTATCAGGGACAGAAATATTCAAATCCAGGATATTAGCAAAAATATCCCATTGTACCTCAAGTCTGTTGTCTTTCCATGATGAAAAGAGACGGTTATCTGAAATCGCTACGCATGGCAACAGTTGTCTTGTATTTTCATTACCAGAATTGATTCTAAAATTAGTGCCTGATTTATTCCCGGATGAATCAAAGAGCTGGCAATAAATACCTGTAATATTATGAGGCCAGGCAACAGCGAAAGTACCATTCTCAGCCATGGCTATATCGGGATAGGTGATACCATTGGCGCCTGCATCATCATTTACACGGAAATTTGAATTGATCTTCACCCCATTGTGGTCGAACTGCTGGCAGTAAATATTAATAGCACTATCCCTCCAGTCGTTCCAGGTAATGACAAAATTTCCTTCAGCATCCATGCCAATGGCAGGATGCATTTGATTGGTGCTGTTGGTTTCATCATTGACTTTAAAATTACCCCATAATGGATTTCCATTGGCGTTAAAACGCTGGGCATAAATATCATACTGTCCTTCTCTTTCCTCTTCCCAAACCACTACAACATTACTATTATCATCCATGGCAACGTCTGGAAATATATGATTGCTAACAGTATTATCATTAACTTGGAAATTATCACCATCCGGGACTGTATAATTATGATAACGCTGTCCATAGATATGCTTGGCATTTTGGTAATTGTTTTCCCAGACAATAATAAAATCACCTCTTGTATTCATCGCTACACTCGTATTACCCGAACTATTCTGTCCAGTATCTATGCTGACTTTAAAATTACTACCTGAAGCAGATCCATTGTTTTGATAGTATTGTCCATAAATATAAGTGGTCCCGTCTCGTGCATCAGCCCATGCAATTATAAGATTTCCAAGACTATCGGAAGCAAGATCCGGAAATTGATGGTGGACACTATGTGTCTCATTGACTTTGAAATTTCCACCTAATGGATTCCCGTTATTATTATATGCCTGACAGAAAATATCTGTATATCCATTCCTGTCATCATCCCAGACAATGTAAAAATGATCATTTCCGCCTATGGTAATACCAGGATTTGATTGATAATGGCTACTACCATCATCGTTCACAATAAAATCATTCAGTAGAATTTTTGAAGGAAGATAAGAAAATTGTGGGGAAGTATTCTTTTCTTGTGCATAATTTTTATGATAAATAAAAAATAATTGGAATACTAGGCAAATGCATATTTTGTTTTTCATGAGACTACCTACCTATTAATGGTTAAAAAAACACATAACAATAGTAAAAAATATAAATTTTAATTTTTAAATTTATAGAATAATGTGATCAATAAACAGTTAATTTTTTGCATGACTGTATTTCCAGCATTCAGGTAACTCAATAATTCATTAGAAAGAGGATTATAATGTAGGTAGAATAGTATTTTCCAAAACCATGGATATGATATAGACTAAGTGGAGGATTTTTTCCCTTTAAATTTTTTTATATCTATTTTTTAAATCGTTTGATTGTAGTATCCTTAAATAATAAAAGATAATATGTTGAATTAATTTTTGCAAGTTGTTTTTTATAATTGACAAAAGGGGAGTGTTATAACTTTTTATGATTTCAGATAAGCAAGGTAATAATTATCTACAAAGAAAGAAGCTTTTTCAGTGTGAAAATTTGGAATGGACTACCTCGTCTATTAGTATTCAATTAATATGCGTACCGGACTGGAAAGATCGGGGTGGTTATATTTTTCTTGATTGGGATCAGAGTCTCTTATTAATGTGGGAATCAGGGAGTTGAGATGTTAATTTAACCAGATCAGGATGGATATCCGGATCAATGGTTGGCCGCAGGGGCAGGAGCCCCTACGGAGCTGGAAAATAATTTTAAATAAGATCTTGTTGGCAAAGATTTCCAAAAAGCTCTTCTATAATATTTTTTTATTTCCATATCCAAAGCTGAATTAAATGAATTATATAATAAATTTACCAATTTTAAAACACAGTGTCAATAATTTAAGCAAGATATTCGGTTAAGTTTGATAGATGCTGATATTTAATTGAATTTATGATATTGACGTTTAATCTCAAAGCTATTCTTGTTTCAAGTAACCAGCCACTATCATGAATGTTAAATTTGAGATTTTGCGCATAACAGTTGAGCTCAGCCGCCCCGCTTGATACTCCGCTTGTTTTTCAGAATTTCCACAGCATAATCATCAATTATACATCACCCTGCCCGCGGGATCGGCTGCAGCGACTTGGTAGGTATACTCCTTTGGCCTAGCTGCGTAAATTGGTTTTTTAAGACGATTTTCCTTATTCTGGTGCTTCCTCCGTGCTCCGGCGACGTGATGCGATGACAAGTATCGCTACCATTCCTATGCCCAATAGGAACTTGACTGCGCCTGCAATTTGCCATCCAACGGATATTGGGAAAGCATCAAGATACTCTAATCCAAGATGAAGTTTCCATATTCGGACTAGCCAGGGGAAGGAGGCTTGGCTGAAGGCGATCTCTGATAGACCACATCCGATAAAGAAAAGCACTCCCAGTCCTAAAGGAAACCGAGGAAATTTGTACGGAAAGCCCAGAAGCATACCTGTAGTGAGAAGTCCCACGCTGACAGCCAATAGAGTAAACCATACGTGACCAATCAAGGTGACATTCGCGGGAGACGAATGATCAATCAAACCTGGAAGGATCATTAGCAAAGACATCAGCACCAGACCAATCAGGCTTAGGATTCCCACAGTGCCAGGAGCTCTACCCCTGCGCAGGAAGCTAAGGAAGAGCAGTGTTGCACCGACGATGCAACAAAGGGTCCATAGAAGAAATGCTAAAAAGATCACACGCATCTCCCAGTAATCCTCTTTGATAAGGGCGCCAAGCCCTGCGATAACCCATGCGGCAGCAGCGATAAATAGCGGAATCGAAAATGTCCAGGCGGGCATAAAAGATTTCGCTTTAACTTCCAAGTCCGATGCCTGCCTTGAATCTGCAAGCGCCCAGCGAATGGTGAGCCACGCTCCTGTGAGCATTATTGGCATGAGCAGCCAATCCAACCAAAATGTAGTGATTGTGAAGGTATCAGGTCTCATTATTGACATTCTCCTTTATAAAGTGTCATTTCACCCGGTGGGTGCCAAGCTGATGCAGTTCAGAGGAAGAATGAATGATGTTTCTATTTAAGCTCCGATCCAAGTTGTACTTAGGTCGGAACTAAAATGTTTTAATGCGTTATGGTCTTTTGTACTCATTATTTTTTATTCTCATCATTTTTCGCAGAGGCAGGAGCCCCTGTGGAGCGGGTAAATCAGAGATTTTATACAAATAAGGTGTCAGCACGTTTGTTTCCAGCGATTTGTTATATATTTTGTTTATTATGCTTGGATTCTTTATAGGCCTTATAACTGAAATATATTAGTAGGATTGGGAAAACAAGATTTATTAAAAAGAAGGCAATCTCAAATCCTCTTAATTCTTTTATACCTTGAAATATCAGCTCATAAAAATGAATTATAAATCCTATAATTCCTATAATGATTCCTGCAATGAAGTCATTTTTTTGCAAGAAAAGAAAGGTTATAAATATATAAGCAATAAGTGCAATAACAGGACCGAGAGATTTACATATTGTTACCCACGTAGCATTAATAATCACTAAAGCAAGTATAAATAATAATCTAACTAAATGGTTTTGTAACAATTAATATTATTTG
>CAYUAG010000011.1:4975-56327 GCA_964442615.1 uncultured bacterium | reverse complement strand
AATTTATTCATAAAAAATGCTACAAATGTCGCACCAAAAATTACAAAAAATCAATTTTTTTTTAAAAATATACTAAATTGGTCAAAAAATCACCATTTCATGTTGAAATTCAGGATATCACGTGAAAACGCAAAAATACTATTTTTTGGAAATATTTACATAAAAATCCTACTTTGATCAGATTAACCAGCAGAATCACAATAAAATTTTTTTTGATGGTTAGAGTGCATGATGAATATATCATCTTTTAGCGCCTGCTTTGACAAGCATGTTTCTGAAATCTTCCAAACAGTGCAATTTTTCTTTTGATTGATATAAATAGTTATCAATGTCTTCTGTTGCATTATAACTTATACCTAGCTTTATCCAAGCATCTTGCCTTTCCTTAAAATGTGATCCGGTAACATTGAGTTTTTCACCAAATTGGTTGTAATATTTAGCATGTAACTCTTTTTGTTTTTTCTTTCTTAAGGCAATCATTCTTTCGATTTGCTTCAGAGGTGATAAGTATTCTTTATATTTTTCTCCCCAAACTGCATGGTAATTTTTCCCAAAAGGTTTTGCATTTACATTAATTCCAGCATTTATCAGTGAGCTGGCAACCTCCAATATGTTATCTCTTATGAATTTATACTCTATATATTCTCTAAAAGCCATAAAATACATTAATCGGTATAGTAGTGGTAAATAAGTTTCTTTATTGACATCAGCACCCATTTTAATATACTGTGAGATTGTCTTGCTAGGTCCCAGACCACTCATCCCAGCATGGTAATAATCAACATTTATACAGCGTTTTAAACCTTGATTAAGAGCATGACGGGCATCATCAGCTTTTCGAAACATTAAAACTTTCAGATAGGATACATCTTTGCTAGTATAGGCATTAGCATATGTACGTATTCTACCTCCCATTCCGTCAGATTCGGTGGAAATAAAACCACCAGCACCTTTCTCTTCAACTACTTCATTTTCATTATATTTTTCTATAATGACAAGATCCGCACCTCTTTTCTGTGCTTCAAAAATTGCTTGAGTCTTGGTTCCGTCTATTAAAAGGGATCCATTTTCAGAATATCCCAGCATGTATCCTTTTTCGTGTATTGAGAACCTGTTTATCTCCTGAGGTGAATGGGGACGAGATGAATATTTTTTCCAGGTAGAATCTTTTTTTACAATGGATGATGTACAAGCGAAAGACAGTATAAAAATCACAAATCCACTCTTTAAAATTAACGTGAGATTTTTAAACCAGTTCATTTGAAAACTCCTTTCATTAATATACAACCATGTAATACTAGATCGATAAATCGGATCAAATTGGAATTCGATTCTTAGTTGACAATAATTTTACAGGTTTGGTGTCAATGTTAAAATTAATTTATTGAATGATTATCAAAAGGTCAATAAGAAATTATATGAAATTGAAATGATTGAAGTTAAATTATAATAATAATTTAAGGAGTTAAGGTGGCAGGATTAATTGAATAATAATAATCTAATTACTACTATCAATGTTTTTTTTGGTCTCGAATAGGTTTTGCTAGTGTTAGAGATTTTCCAGAGTATGTTAATTGCTTATATAGTCAGAGCTTCTGCAGAATATAAATTTATACTCTAAATTTGTCCATATCGTTATGATCCCTAGCACTTCTTTGTAATAAGTAAAAAAATCCTAAGGACTGATCTATGATCAGACAGGCTAGAGATTTTTGTTTTATCTAGGTTGAGTCTTACATAGATGGCACGCCTGTTTGAATATCTCATTGTATTTTTTATCAGGGAAAGAGAGATCCTGATATTCCCACGGACTCCAGATTTCCTTTATAAGTGAACCATTAACGAAATCATAAAGATTAAAAGAATAGCAATATTCATATCTTTTGCCACCCATGGCACCATATGCAGTTGATACGTGTTTTTTATGATCATTAATAGTAATGATTAATTTAGGCAGCGTTTCTGGATCCGGGCGATATTCAACTGGCATTTGACGCATCTTGACTGCATCCAGGATCAGTTCACCAGAATCGTATTTAAGTACTACAATACCTTTAGCGTTCCTTTTAAGTACATTAACTGAGGAACTGCTCCGAATACGATTTAACCTAGGTAATGATTTATTGACAAGACTAAAATATTGCTGATCAAGGTGTTTTTCAGTCTTAAGACCACCGAAGTAATACCTTATACCCTTTATAGCTAGAATACTGAGTGAAAGTGAAAATATAATTATAATGCCATTAATGTAATTTTTACGTTCTGCAAGGTTATTAAATATTCGGTTGATTGTAATAGATAGCAATCCAAAAATAAAAACAAAGAGGATGAGAAAAAGAAAAATATAAACTGCAACTATCATTTTTACCTCCTAATTTTTGTACAATAGAGTAGTATTTTAAGGGAAAATCTATCCCTAATCCACCCGTTATACCATATCACATGAATATTTTAAGGTTATTGTGATATTCGATGGAAGTGTACTAACCATAGGTATATAGCTTTTCTGATTATTTAATTAATACCATTTTTTTTGATGATTGAAAATTTCCTGATTTTATCTTACATATATAGATGCTTGAGCTGACCCGTTTTCCGTTCGTATCGCATCCATCCCATTTTACTGTATGTATTCCAATTGTTTGATTTTTGTTTTTCCAGTGAATTATCCTTTCTCCGAGAAGATTGTAAATTTCAAAATAAATTGTAGCGTCCTTATAGAGATAATATTCGATGGTCGTTTCAGAGTTAAAGGGATTTGGATAGTTTTGGTATAAATGATATGTCTCATTTGAACTGGTACTGTTTATCCAAAATCCTTTTTCACTCATATCGAAGAATGCATCTCTATTAGGAATGCTTATTTTAATCAAACATTTCTGGTGGTCATTGATGAATTCAGAATACTGCCACTTGTAAGTACTATCATTCGTAGTAGAATTTGTTATCAATTCCCAATGTTCTCCATTATCTATGGAATATTCGATCTGAACTGCTTTAATAATCTGAGATTTTTCCCATTTTATTACAATGTCATCACCTGGATTGAATTGTTCATTATTATCAGGGTACTTTAAGGACAGGTAATAATCCTGCCGTCCTATATTTTTCGTATCCCGTCTCCATATGGGCCAGGGAGTATCCGCTAGACCTGTTTCGTAACAGGTTTCAAAAGCATAAAGATGGCCGTCACGACTTCCAACGTATATCACTCCATTCTCATCGATTATGGGAACTGATAGACTTTCAGGACCTCCTGCAACTCCCTTCGTGTTTGCTGCATTACAAACCAGATACTCCCATCGTATCGATCCATCATCATTTACCGCTATAAGTTTCTGAAGGGGAGAGTACATATCCGCCTGGGACAGCACATAAATCGTGTTACTGGCTCCCACAGTAGGCGGCGAGTGAAAACGACCGAAAAGCCTGGTTTTCCAGAGCAATTGTCCATCTTTTGTTAATGCGTACAAATACTCATCACCCGTGGCATAGAGGATGTGGTTGCGGCCGATAATCGGACCCTGTCTGGCAAAAGTCTCCACAAACCCGGTATCAAATTGCCATATTATATTACCACGGTAATCGAATTTAAATATTATACCTCTTCCATTTATACAGTAAATATTGTTTTCCAAGTCAATGACGATCGTTACTAAGTCAAATGCATGGGTATTATTATCTGACTCAATTTGCCAATGTATACTTTTATCCATATTAATAGAATAGAATGAGATTCCATTGTTACAATAGATTTTCTGGTCATAGCCGATGGTTGGATAAACAAGACCGCCCCCTTCCAACATCGAATAAAACAGTTCTTTTACACCCTCCTCATCTATTGTATAAATATTATGGTGTTTAACGGCATACAGTTTATTATCTTTAGAAACAGCTGGTGAAAAATGAGAAAGCTCTTGCCCGCCAGTGGGCCATGAGCCGTCTATTCGCCACTTTTCAGTTCCATAGGGAAATGCGGCAATCAGATTCTCACCTCCAAACCTTTTAGCGCCGATATAAATAATGCCATTTCCATCGATTACCGGCGGGCTATCGATACCGCAGGTGTGATCTATTTGCCATAATCTATCACCTGCATCTGAGAAAGCATTTAATATATAGCTAGAACCAGTATAAATTTGATTATGTTCATCAATGGCCAGGGGCGCAATAAAGGCTTCATCCGTAAAGTATTTCCATTTTACTTTGGCTTCAGTGATCGTGAATCCCTGATCGCTATGATCCGCAAAGGCGCCGTCCGCAGTTATGACACCAATCTTATAGTTATCACTGTATTCAAGGTCCATGGGGACAGTCCATGAAAAGTTCGTGTCTGACAAGGCAACAGCGATCTCGTCTATTAAAATCTCATCCTCGTATAAATACAGATTAACTGTTCCTTTGTTTTCAGTGGTTGACCAAATGATATTTTGTACCGAACCGTTGATCCATTGTTCATCACCATTGGGACTGGTGATGTTTACGGGGGAAAGAATCGTGAACTCACCTTCACTCATATCTATAGGATATTTACCCGTGCCCGTTATTCGAATTTGATAATCGTTGCCACTCGATAAATACAGGGGATTCCAGTCATATGCATCACCGGATACATCCGTTGCCAGGGTATCGATGCACATTCCATCTTTGTACAAGTAAATGTTGATTCCGCCATCATAATTCAGCCGTTCCCATTCGATACGACACTGCTGTCCCATCATTAATGTGTCTCCTCGGTCAGGCGTAATCAATGTAACCGAGGCATCCCCAGTAATGGTAAAGTATGCATTGCTCTTATCATAAACTGTAGAATCGGCCAGATCGCTCGCCCTGATTTTGGCAATGCCTGAAGATACATTTGGTACCAGCCATTCGTACTGAAGATCTTCTCCGGGAACAGTTGCCAGATCATGCCAATCAGTTAGATTTGTTGTATATTGAAGCAGGACTTTTTCAACATTCAAAGATTGCCATTCAATGACAAAGGCATCCGATGCTGATAAAACCTCTCCGCCGTTGGGTTTTACGATCTGTATCGGATAAATATAACAAGCATTGCCGAACCCATCAGCTTCCAGACCTCGCGTGGGGCAGGGCGTCTCCTCAGATTTCAGATGATTGACGGGCGGGAAGCTGTAGTCGTCATAAACTTCGACACTGAAATGGGTGATATCCCCGGTTGCAGAGCCTTTGGTGTCAGTTACACGGCAGGCGAAATATTCAATAGAATCCAGATCGCTGAAGTTAAATTCAGTCATATCCAATACTATTCGATTTTCAGGAAAAGGATTTCCTGGAATCGTTCTAGTAAATGTCCGAATGAGAAAATATTTTTGCATATTCTTTGAACGAGCCTTGTATTCAAAGGAAAAATAACATTGATTACGCGCTCCATGGGATACTTGAAAAACGGCTGTCAAATTCGGATGGTAATCTACCTTATCAAAACTGCCATATAGACTAAGTAACTTCGAAAGTATTGCATAGGAAATCCAGAAACATCCGTCATCGGCCCAGTCCGGCCCCCAACTGTTAGCGATTTTAAAGGCACCTTGTCTGGTCATACCTTCCTCTAGGTATGACTTTTTATCATTGTATCCAACGATAGTACATGCATGGCTTGCTCTTTGGGTCGGGTAATTATCCAAGGTCGTCATTTCCTGGATATATCGGCCATCAATAGATACACACAGAAAATTGCCCTCTGTCAAGAGTTTCTTCACATTTATAACAGCATTTTCGGATTGTGGATCCAATTGATATGCTTCTTTCGATCTCCACAGGGGTGCTTCACGGTAGGCTTTCTCAGACGGCCATGATAAATAATCGTCTTCACGATAAGGCATATTTGTCCATGTGCATACTCCAAGATTGCAGATGGTTAGTAAAGCGATCCATGAGAAACCGCTTTCGGTTCCTTCATTAATCTGATTGAATATAAATGAGGGACTGACAATCTTGTCTTGATACGCAAGGGAGGGTCCTTCTATATTGGCATCCCAAACCGCCTCTGATAGATCCCAATCATGCTCCCAGGCTTCTTGAAATGTTTTTCCATAATATGCAGTAGGCCAGGCCGAACATGAGCCCTGGGCGCCTTGATCCCCGATGGGTGGAAAATATTTTGATGACGTCCAGTCGATAGAGTCAGGGAGGTCTGTCTGTTTTAGAAGAATAATATCATCGATTATTTTAATTTTATCCTTCATTAATTTCCATTCTTTTTCTGTAGGTGGTGCAAGTCCAGTACCATGTCCATCTATCAGAATATTATAATTTTTATCTTCTTGGTAAGTGCCAATCCTGTTTTTAAATTCAATAAATTCTTTATTAGTAATTTTATGAGATGAAATTTTTATTCTCTCTTTGTGTACATTTTTAATTGTACAATATCCCTTCAAGGAAAAAATGCAAAACAGAAAAATTATGCAAAATAGTTTTTTCATTTTAAAATACCTCTTCCTTGATTATATGTGTATTTCCGCAACCATATCAGGATGTTTTTCACAATTAGTGTGGTAGGGCCTTTACATCATAATTTTATAATTACGTGACCTGAAACCTGTTTCAGGTTTGATTTGGGTGATGTACCACATGATTATTTTAACTTAGTCGTGATACCCAATTGAAGACACCAATATTTAATATTTATAAATTATTAATGATGAATTATAAAAAAATATAAAGAAAATGTCAAGGAGATAATTATTTTTAGAAAGGGATTTCATTTTTTCCCATACTCTGGAAATACTTTAAGTATCAGAATAGTTTACTAGGGGAACATTTTTGGATTGAAGAAATTGCAGACAATTCAGGCGGAAATCTTCTGCAGCTTTATAGTGTTTTTCAAGTCTTTGAGCAATTTTTTCATTAGTTTTTCTGGTTAGGATTGCGTTACAGTGGTGATAACACTCTTTATATTGTTCTAAATAGAAGTATGAAACCATAAGATGGGCCCTTAATTCTACTTCATTGAAACCATTGTTTGAAGTATTATGTATTATTGATTGGAGTAATTTTTCATATACTTCTACAGTATTCTTGTATTCTCCCATCTTGAAATAACAGTCCCCAACTCCCCAGAGAAAAAAACGACTATCAGGATATTTTTCTAATCCTTTTTGAAAGAGTTTAATTGCTTCGGAAAAGTTATCCTGATTATATTCTATCCATCCTAAACTGTTAAGTCCTACCCAGTAAGAGAAAGTTCCTTTGGAAATGGATAAACGGATTTTTTCAATGCCTTCTTTTCTTTTATCGCTGATCCAGGGAAGCCATTTGAGATGCCTGTAAAAGTAACCAGACCAGTACATATAGCTTCCAAGACCAAGCCAGGCATCATAGAGGGAGGGGTCGAGTTTAAATGATTTTTTAAGATATTTAATTCCTTTTTTAGCAGTGATAAAAGCAGGTATAATTTTTTTTTGTTTTCCCAGGAAAAGTCCTTTATAGCTGTAGGAAGTACCAAGATAAAAATTTATCCAGGCATCCTTTTTATGTAGTTGTTTTTTCCCTAACATTATTGATTGATCAATGGTAGTATAAAATTTTTCCTCAAGAAAGTTTGATTCTTCATCCATCATTTTTGATTGCATGGTTGCAGCTTGATAAAAATAGCCTACAGGATGGTGAGGATATTCATCAATAACTTGCTGGAATAGGTTCATAGCAGAATCAAAATTACATTGAAAGGTTTGGTTAATTCCTCTCAAAATCAGGGAATCTGTTTTGCCTGTAAATGGTGTTTGAGCAGAAATTGGATAGAGAGAGAATATAAATAGAATAAGTATATTTTTTAAGATCTTCATTTTTTTTTAACCATTTTATTTTTGTGTACTTTCTAACAGTTCTGATATTGTAACTAGTTTGATGTCTTTTTTTTGGAGACCATTAATGAGCATAGGTAATTTTTGGTGCGGAAAGTCTTTTTTCCGTTCACTTCCCATATGCATCAGTACGATTAATCCATTCAAAGTATGATTGGGTTTATCATCATAGGTTAATATTTTTTTCACAATCTCATCTGATGTCTTGTAAATTTCAGAGCTTGTATCTGCTACCCAGTCAAAGGTATCCATGGTTTCTTCCCAGCCATTCCCATGAGTCCAGCCGATATGTTTGTATCCAGTTTTTGCAGCCCATTGGAGAATCTCCTTATTATATTCTCCAAAAGGGGCCCTCCAATAAGGAGACATTTCTTTTCCGGTAACAACCTGGAACAGATGATTAGTTTTAACTAATTGTTTATAAATAAATTCTTGGGTTATATTATCTTTAGTGATGTGCTTATAGTTATCAGCAAAGGTAGTAAGATGGGGATGGCTCCAAGTATGGTTCCCTACTTCGTGTCCATCTTTTATTAATCTTTTAACAGTTTTTTTATAGTTTTTTATAAATTGTCCGGTAAGAAAAAATGTTGCATGGATCTTTTCATTTTTTAGTATATCCAGTATTTCTTCTGAAATATTATTTATTGAGCCTCCGTCAAAGGTTAAAGCAACTTGTTTTATATTTTTTGAACCTCGGGAAAAATTTTTGTTAAGATAGAGAAAAGATGGAGGAGCATAGTCAAATGTAAATGTTTGGATGGTATGTACAGTTCCGGTTGGGGATATGGTTTTTACTTTAAGTGTGTTTTTGCCGCGGTTAAGTTTTATATTTTTAAATATAAATTTATTATTTTCTGGTAAACATACTTCAGCAAGAGTGGTATCAATAAAAAGAGTGATGATTTTATTTTCATTACACTGACCGTCAATTGTTATGGTGTTAGAATATACCATACCGCTTTTTGGGGGTGAGGATATAAAAGTTTGGGGTGAAAAAGTAGTATCGATTAAAGTCTCCTTAACTTTATTATTTTGTTGTTCCTGAAGCAAATGTATTTCATTTTTCATTTCAAAAATAAAAAAGAGACAAACAATCAAACCGGTAAATAAAATTAATTCGATTAGTACATGTGTTTTTCCTTTTTTGATTTTTGAAAAAGGCCAGAGTAAAATAAAAAGCAGTAGTCTGAGGAGTCCGTAAATAGTCTTACCGATTTCTTTAGCACAAAAGATGAATATACATTTTATACTGCAAAATTTATGATCCAGAAAATTTATTATACAGTTAAAACATATTTGTTTGTAACATTGATGACATATGTGTTCTGCAACAATATCAGGATGATTATCACAATATTTTGGTTTTTGGAGCATGTACATTTTCTCTGTTTATACTAAACAAAATAAAGATATGATTTATTTATTCATACCTTACTTTTCTTTAAAAACCATCTTTTGGGAAATGTATAGCCAAAAAATATAACAAAACTCAAAAGAAGAAATATCAGCGGTTGGAGTGTAATAGACTCTGTTTCCGGAAGTCCGACAGAAGATATTATAATATATAATTTCATAAATAGATATGATATAAGTGCATGAATGAATCCCAGAAGTATAGTGGCAAGATATTGTATACCTGTCAGAGTAAAAAAGTTAATTTTTTCAGCACTATAGAGGATTAATCCGGCAAGTAATCCAATTATAGCAAGTGCCAACCAGGGTAGCCTAATATGAGGAGTAAGGGGGAAATCTGTAATAAAACCAAGAATTAATCCCAGAATGAGACCTGTTTCCATAAATGCCAGAAGTTTAAAAATTTGACGGCTTTTTTGAGTAGTTACATTAACCAAATAAAAACTTAATCCAATTATAAGATATAAGAATATTGATTCCATTAAAAACTTTCCTTATCATCCGGGAATTTATTATTTTTAATATTGTGAATATATTTTTCAACTGCCTTTTTAATGGTAGGGCCAAGATCTGCATATTTTCTTACAAATTTTGGTTTAAAGGATTCAAAAAGTCCAAGCATATCATGAGTGACAAGAATTTGTCCATCACAATAGGGACCAGCGCCAATACCAATAGTAGGTACTGAGACTGATAGGGTAACTTCCTGAGCAACATTTGAAGGAATTTTTTCAAGTACAATAGAAAAGACCCCAGCCTCTTCTAATATTTTTGCATCTTTTACTATTCTCTGAGCATTTTTTTCAGTTTTACCTTGAATAGAATAACTGCCGTATTGGTGAATTGACTGGGGAGTAAGTCCAAGATGTCCCATTACCGGGATACCAGCATTTACAATTTTCTGGACTGTTTCAGCAATATACTTCCCACCTTCTAATTTTACTCCTTCAACCCCGCATTCTTTTACAAATCTGGCTGCATTTTTTAAAGCAGTTTCCGGTGATGTTTGATATGATATAAATGGCATATCTGTGATTACCAGAGCATATTTTACACCCCGACTAACGGCTTGACTGTGATACATCATCTGTTCCATTGTAGCAGGGAGAGTGGTTTTATTACCTGCGAAAACCATAGAGGCCGAGTCTCCAATTAATATTAAATCTATTCCAGCTGAATCAAGGAGTGAGGCAAAACACCAGTCATAAGCTGTTAAGCTGGTAATCTTTTCATTTTTTCTTTTCATTTTTTTTAGATAAGGAACTGTAATTTTTTTTCTTTCCATAATGTACTCCCCCTTTTTATTTAAGTAGTGTTTAACAATTAACCATAGGTTTTTTTGTGATTTCCTGGTTAACGAGTATTTTTATTCATTTGTATTAAAACTGAATCCATGATCATGATGAATTGTTCAGGATTCTTGTAGCCTATGGGATGAGCTAACTTAATACTGTCCGGAGAAATAAAGAGGATATTGGGTATACCAATTCCTCCATATTTGGAGGCATTAGATTTATACTTGTTAGCAATATCCCCTTGTTTATCCACATCAATCTTTAGTGGTATGAAATGTTTGGATTTCTCAATAACATTTTGATTGGAAAAAGTAGAATCATTCATTTTTAAACAAGGAGGGCACCATTCTGCAGAAAAATCAATCATAAGTGGCTTGTTCTGGGTTTTTGCCATTTCTTTTGCTTTATTGATATCATAAAGCCAGGCAATTTGTTTGCTTTCCTTTTCATTAGTTGTTTTTTCCTTGGTGGAACAATTTAGTATTAAAATTATTAAAATAGATTGAATAATTACAGTAATAAGAATGAATATCCGTCTCAATTTTTTGTTGAACATACATACCTTCTATTGTTAAAATATTTTCTGTAAATATAAAGAGGATAGAAAAGAGATGCAAGTTTAAAGATATGTTTTGTGAAATTTATTGGTTAAAATTAAAATAATGAGTTCATTCTAAAAAGGCATCTCCCACAAAATACACGAAAAACAGTAAATGTTTTATTGAATTAATATTTTTGTATTTAGTGAATTTTGGATTTTTGTTAAGTTTTTGAAATGTCATTTTGTACTGTTTAGAGTTTATTGCATATGACTATAGGAGTTTATAATTTTTTTAGACAAGATATCAGGATGAAAGGGGGATTTTAAAATTTTATTAATCACTTTTAGTAGCAATGTCATAATAAATATTTACTGGTAATTGTTCAATAAATTGTAAACCTGCCTTTTTACGTTCAATTAAGAATCATTTATCATTCATCTGTGTAACAGGGTAAATTAATTCTAACAAATCATATTCTATTGTCTTATAATCTCGACACCAAAATTTTATTTAATAGTTTCTTTTGTAATCCTGTCAATACATTGTTATTTTGATTTAAGGATAATTTGAGCCTTTTTTGATTATATGGATATTACTTCATCAAAATCATCTTCTTAATAGCATCCCAGCCACCTGCTTTCAGGTGATAAAAATAGATACCAGAAGGCAGTGAACCTGAGTCCCAATCTAATTGGTGGAATCCAGCAGCTTGCTTTTTATTAAGTATGGGTACAGCTACTTTTTGACCTAACATATTATATATAAAAATTGTGACTATTGAGCTTTTGGGAAGTCCATATTTTATGGTGGTAAAATTATTAAATGGATTTGGATAGTTGTCTTCAAGAATAAAATGGTTTGGCCTTTCAGAAAGATTATGATCATTAATAGAGGTTGTTTTATTTATTGAGAATTGTAAAGTATCCTGAGCTGATCCACCTTTGGGATCATGTACTTCAAAGATTATATGTATTGTACCTTGGGTATGCATAACATTTATTTTTACTATGTGAGTTTTTTGATTAATGGTTATGGTAAGTGTGTTTGTATCTAAAACAGTATAGGTCCAGGAAAGAGAGCTGAGAGGATCATCTGGATCCTTAACAAAATCGTCAAGATCACAGATAAGCGTATCCTGAGTGGTTATAATGATATCTTTTGGTAAAGATTTTATAAATTCAGGCGGATCATTTATTTGAATTATGGTTAAGGTGACTTCTAAGGTATCATTTAATTTAGAATCTGAGGCAATAACTTTAAAGGTTGTATCCTGGCAGTTATCACCAGGTGTTCCTTTAATTTCAGTACCAGACACTGAGAGCCAGGATGGGTAGTCTGAGAAATAAATTGAGATATTTTTGCTGTCAATATCTTCAGCTGTTGCTAAATATGAGAAAGCTTCTCCTTCAGTTGCAGTTGCAGTATCCGGAGAAGTTATGTAAGGGGGATCATTTACTGGTTTGACAGTAAGAGTAACTTTCAGAGTATCGTATAGTTGTCCGTCTGAAGCAATAATCTTAAAAGAGGTATCCTGTTTACCTTCAGTTGGAGTACCACTGATGATATTTTCCCCAGCAGAAAGCCAGGTAGGATAATCAGAAAAGCTAAAGGTGATATTTTCACTATCTGAGTCATCTGCCTCAGGAGTATAAGTGAAAAGACTGTCTTCAATCGCAGTTGCAGTGTTTGATGATGTTAGCACAGGAGGATCATTAACATAAACTATATCTACTGATACTTTCAAGGTATCGGAAAGATTGCCATCTGTTACTGTTACTGTGAATGAAGTGTCTGCATACCTTTCACGTACATATCCCTTAATTGTCCTATCTGAAACTGTAAGCCAGGAAGGTTTTTCAATGTAGGAGAAATTTAATATTTCATTATCTGGATCTATGGCAGTTACAGTATAGGTTAAAAGTGAATCTTCTTTAATTGTAATTGAATTGGGAGAAGTAATCTGAGGTGGATCGTTTACAGGTGTTACGGTTAAGAATATCTCAAGAGTATCTGATAGTTTGCTGTCTGATACTATTAAGGTAAAGGATGTATCTGATTTGCCTTCGGTTGGAGTTCCGGTAATATAATTATCAAAAGGAGCGAGCCAGGTGGGATAATCTTTAAAAATATATTGTAATAGTGCATCATCAGGATCTTGAGCAGAGGCTGTATAGGTAAACTGTTCATCTTCCATGGCAGAAACATTTCCGGAAGAGGTGATGACTGGGGGATCATTAACTGGTTGAACTGTAACCTCGACCAGGAGTGAATCATAGTATAATCCATCTGTTGCTATTACTATAAATGATGTGTCCTGAGTGCCTTCTCTTGGGATTCCGGATATTACATTTTGAGAAGGAGTTAACCAGGAGGGATAGTCAATAAATGAAATTTCTACTTCCTGATTATCTGGATCTTCAGCTTCCGCAGTATAGGAAAATGGTTGGTCTTCCTCAGCTTGAACCGAGTTTGAAGAGGTGATTTCCGGAGCATTACAGCATACCTCAAACTGGTAATTTGCAGTACTCTGAATATTACCAGCTTTATCATAAGCTGTAACCTGCCAATAATGGGATCCATTATCAAGTACCTGGGTTATTGAATACACTGTATCACCTGAGGCAATGTTATCAGCTGCTATTTCTCCGTCGAGCATAAGGGTGAACTTTTCTATTCCAGAGAGGGTGTCATTTGTAGTCTCCCAGGAAAGCTGAGGTGTATTTATATAGAGGGTATCGTAATCTTCAGGGTAGATAAGTTGAAAAGGTAGGGGTGAAGTTGTATCAGCTGTAAAGGTAAAAGTATTTATATTTCTTATATTTCCAGCACTATCCATAGCTGTTACACTCCATTGGTGAATTCCTTCTGAGAGCAAGGTTGCAGGTTTTGTTTGTAATGTGGAAATATTATTTTTGTTGAGATAATCGTCAATCCAGAGTTGGTATTTTTCTAGTCCGGATAGAGCATCATCACTTGCATTCCAGTAGAAATCCGGATTTAAAGTATTAATATAGGTTTCAGGTTCTGGTGAGATGAGATCAAAAGAGGATGGTGCAGATATATCAATTTTAAGAGTAAATACAGCCTGAGAATTTCTGCTGTTTTCCAGAGAGTCTTTGGCTTTGATATGCCAGGTATGAATACCTTCACTGAGGGATTTTGAGGGAGGTAATTGAATTTCTTGATTAGTTCCTGAAATGTTATCGATTATTAGATTATCATCAATCCATAATTCATATTCAGCAAGTCCAATTCCGGTTGATGTATCTGAGGTTTCCTGCCAGGAGAATTGAGGAGTAGTGTCTTTGATCCAGATGTTTGATTCAGGCTGCAGCAGAGAAAATGGGAATGGAGGTTCATTATCCATTCTAATGATCCAGGTTTCTTCAGATTTAGTGGTATTATTAGCAGAATCAACTGCTGTTACATACCAGGTATGATCACCAGGAATGAGTATGGATTCACTGAATGAGGTTTGATCAGGGGAAATGTTAGCAATAAAATCATCATTAAGATAGAATTTATAGGTCTTTAGCATCCTGCCGGGATCAGTAGAGCTTTCCCAGGTAAAAGTTGGATTGTTTACGGTTGTCCAGGATTTGTTTTCAGGAGTTAAAAGATGAAATTCTTCCGGAGGTGTGTTATCATACACGACATCTATAGAATGTTCTGCAGGTTCATAATACACTTCAGCATTATCGACTGCCCTGACTGTCCAGATATGGGGCCCAGTAGAGAGAGTTTGGGCTGGAGAAAGGGTATAGGTTGTATCATGTAGATCATCCTGAAACAGATTTCCATCTATCCAGAGTTCGTAATGAGAGAGTCCGGTAAGGTTATCTGTAGTTGTTTCCCAGATGAAAGTTACAATTTTTTCTACAGTTTCATTATCTGGTGGAGAAAGGAGAGCAAATTCAACTGGAGGTTCTGAGTCAATGGTAAAACTGTCAGAAAGATAGGTGCAGATAACAGAATCTTTTTTATTCATAGCTTGAATTCTTATTTTTACATCTGTGCTGTTTATCCCCGGATTAGACCAGGATTGGCTTAATAGACCAGGAGAAACATTATTAGTAATTGAGTAGGAAAAATCATCGCCATCTACAGCTGATGCTTTGATGGAGAGGTGATCAAAAACAACATCTGTAGTGATCATTGACCAGTTAATTGCCTGGGTAACAGTACCGTTCCAGATGTCTTCTGAGGAGGGAGAAGTAATGGTAATATTATCATTTGTTAATTGGAGATAAATATCCGCTTGACTATCTCTTTCATCCCGCCAAAGCGTGATGCAACCACCGGATTTATCACTTACAATTATTTGATCAGCCTGATACCCGGTTGCGGTAACAATGGAATTACCCTCACTGTTCCATAAAAGTTGACCATTCTTATCTATATGTTGGGAAAAAAGATCATAAAAATCATTTCTACTGTCCATCCAGACAATAAAGGCTCCTCCTGAACCATCAGTAGTAATTTCAGGAAGATATTGAATACTGGATGTATTATTTACAGGAATTGTCCATAAATCGTTACCCAGGCTATCAAGGCGCTGGGCATAGATGTCATAACCACCAACAGAACGGCAGTCATACCAGGTAATGATTACACTTGAGGAGCAGCTTTCTGCAATACGACTTTTAGCCTGAGTTTCTGAAGCATCACATACAGATATTCCATTTGTGGTCCACTGAAGGCTGCCGCTCTCATCTATCAGTTGGGCATAGATATCACCACTGTCGTTCCTTTTATCAGTCCAGGTAATGGTATATTTATTTCCACATTTTTCAATACAAGGGGAAAATTGATCTGAAGAATTAGTTACTAATGCTGTACCATTGCTTGTCCATTCTGCTGTACCGGATGAGGATATTTTTTGAGTATAGATATCTCGATTACCATTACGTTCATCAACCCATACTACAATAAGTTCACTGTTTTGAGTGTTGATTATTTTATAATTAGATTGATTTCCACCTGCAGTAGTTACAGGTACACCTGTGTCCAGCCATGATCTGTTGCCTGTCCCATCAAAATGCTGAATAAAAATATCTGCATTTGAGCTTCCATTACGTTTATCTTTCCATACAAGAAAAACACCACCATTATTATCAGAAGCAATCTTAACTTCAGATTGAGGAGAATTTTCAGTACAGACTTTAACTCCAGATTCATTCCAGAGTTTAGTACCATTTTTGTCAATATGCTGGATATAGATCTTATTATCTACATTATCCTGCCAGGCAACAAATACACCTCCTGAAATATCGGCTGCAATAGAAGGATATTCCTGATTATCTGCTGCATTAATTACAGTTATACCGGTACCAGTCCATGTAAAATTACCGGTTTGGTCAAGTTTTTGAAGAAAAATATCAATATCCCCAAGGGATGTATCCTGATAGGCAAAGTAAACTCTACCTGAATCATCAGAGACAGCATCTAATCCTAAAAATGAGGTAGTAGCATCAGCAACTTTTATCCCATTATCATCCCATTGATTTTGAGCAAAAGAAGCATTTGAAAGGGTTATCAATACAATTACAGATACAATACTTAGATTTATTTTCTTTAGTCTGATCATTTAAATAAATTCCTCTTTAACAAATATTTAAAAGCAAATATTATACCATTCTGGGAAGTTGATTAAGAGGGAATATAAAGTGTGAAATAATTTGATTGAAAATATATAAATACATAATAAACAAAAATTTATGAAGTATTATTAGATCTTTTATTACCATGATATGATAATATCTAAGAGGAAAAAAATTCCGGTTGTAATGAGTATTTAATTTTGAAAATGTATAGAATAGATACATTGAATTATTTCAGACCATTATGAACATTGTTAAGAAAAAATATTATCTTTAGAAAATAGTAGTTTTTTGATAGGTAATTAAACTTGTGTAAAGATAAAATTAAATTAAAATTTAAGTAGGGCTTCCTTATGCTTCTAATAATTTTTTACATTTTTCCAACTCCTATATCATATAATTTTAGGATTTGGGATTAGTTATCATTATTATCAATTTTATTGAATATTATAATTAAGCCTTAAGAAATAATTATATCTAAAATAATATTTTTATTCCACAGTAAAATTTATTACATTGATATGTAAAATTAATAATAGTATTTAATAAGAGGAGGGGAAATGGTTAAAGTCGATAAAAAACTTATTGATAAAGTACTTGAATTAAAACCTCAGGGAAAAATATTTCTTCTCGAAGCTTTAGTTGAAAGTTTGGACAAATCGGATAAATATATCAAATATGTCTGGTTAAAAGAAGCAAAAAGGAGATTAGAATCTCATAGAAGGGGAGATACAAAAGAAGTTTTTGGAGGACTTTTATTTTAGCAGGTATTAGTTAGGTGGTCTCCATCTCGAAGATGGAGACCACCTGGTCCATTACAATTAAAACATCACCCAAAAAATCCTTGACATTGTCATAATTTTTTAATAAATTCAAAAAAATTTAAACAAGAAAATATTCGGAGGTACCCTTATATAAAAGTTATTATTGATTATTATTGTAGATAATATTTCAGTTGGAGAGAAGATGTACAGGTTGAGTGTTCGAACTACTTTTATAAAAGGGAGGAAAGGTGCGAACATCAAGGATCGGATTAATCGAAGTTGATCTAAGATGTTCATTTTTTTATATTAATGAGAAAATTGGTGTTACAAAAGATTTTTGGTACAATTTCAATTTTTTTGATTGTATTATCCGGATGTGAGATAAAGTATCCTCCTAATGTAGACTCTGTTATGTCAGTGATTTCCAATCTTGTTATTCCTGATACACTTTACCTTAATTCAGATACACCAAGTCCAATAAAGGTAAAAGTAACAGATCCTCAGGGCAGAGAAGATATCTCTCTTGTTAAATTTACTATATCGGATATGGATCGCAATGAGATATTTTATTCTGATACCTTAGAAGATAATGGATTATATGGAGATGTGATAGCTCAAGATGGTGAATATTATTCCAATATCCCTTCTAATTTTACTAACATTGAAGGGGTATACATGCTAACCATAAATGCAAAGGATTTTTCAGGTAATAATGCTGTTCCTCTTCAGGATACCTTATGGATTGTAAAAGGAGAAGCTAATTTGCCACCTGTTATATGCAATCCTCTGTTGCCAGATTCTCTGGATAGTGAGTCAATAAAAAATGCTTTTTTTTCCATAACGGCAGTAGATCCCCAGGGATTGACAGATATTGATTCTGTTTTTTTGTTGATTTATCCTCCCTTAAAATCTTCACCTGTATACAAATGTAAATTAGGAGATGATGGTGTAGAGGGAGATTTGATGGCAGGGGATAGCATTTTTTCAATAAGACAGGATTTAAGTCAGGAACTTGGTAGTTCAGGTATTAATCTGGTTCGTTTTCAGGCAGTTGATAAAAGAGAGGAAAAGAGTAATCCTGTAGTTAAAGAAATGGTTATTTCTTTATCAAATGAACCACCAACTTTATCAAATTTAACTGCTCCTGATATCTTATCCAGAAATAATACTCAAGCATCGCTTCTCAGTGTAGAAGTTACTGATCCTCAGGGAGCTAGTGATATTGATATTGTCTTTTTTAATTCATTTCTTCCGGATGGTTCTGCTTCTCAAGGTAATCCTCATCTAATGTATGATAATGGAGAAAATGGAGATGTAACATCTAATGATGGGATTTTTTCCTTGATAATCAATATTACTCCCAGTGTTGATCTTGGTGATTATAAATTTGAATTTATGGCCCGAGATAATTCGAAAGCTATGAGTGATACTCTTAAACATATAATAACCATAGTAGACTGAGTATGAATAAGATTAAAATATTTTCAATTCTGCTTTTGTTGTTATTTTTAGGACGAGTAGACAGTCAAGTTCCCAATAAAATTTTTTTTGTCGAGTCTAATCGACCTGCTGGAAATAGTATTTCTGATATTCTGATAATTTCCTCTAATACATGGATTGGTACAGAAAAATTATGTGTGAGCTCTGACATGGGATCTTCCTGGAAAATTTTTACCGAGGAGAATGGAGTTGGTAAAGGGGGTATTTCAGCTATGGCATTCAGAAGGGGAAAGTTATGGGTAGCAACTAGTTATGATACCACCAATATAGAAGGTGAGAGTATACCTGCCGGCAGTGGTTTAGGATATTCAGCAGATGAGGGAGAAAGCTGGCACTGGTTTACCCAACCTGTTGATCCAGTAGAGGTTACTGAGTATAATCCCACCAGTACTGTAAAGGAGAATATTATTTATGATATAGCTCTAACTGATTCAACCGTATGGATTGCAAGTTTTCTGGGTGGATTGAGAAAACTGAATTATACTAAAGAAAATATTTTCTGGGAGCTTATAACTGTAGACGGATTCAGTTTCTCTCCTCTTGGAAATTTCTCTCATCAGGTGTTTTCGGTGATATTTGATGGAAACAGTATCTGGGCAGGAACAGCAGGAGGACTTCATAAAACTAATGATGGAGGAAAAAACTGGACAACTTTTAATCATACAAATCAGGAGTATCCCATCTCAGGGAATTTTGTGGTTGCTATTGCCTATCAGCAAAGAAGTGATAATGATTATATCTGGGCTGCCACCTGGTCAGCAGTTGATACCTCAGAGTTCACAGGTGTATCAGTAACCAGAGATGGTGGATTGACCTGGAGAGTTGTATTGGAAGGAACAAAGGTTCATAATTTTGCTTTTGATGGTAATGTGGTTTATGCTGCTTCCGATAACGGATTATTTAAATCAACAGATTTGGGTGAATCCTGGAGCTGTTTTCCTCAAATTATTGAGGTAGCGACCGGAGAGAAAGTATATGTTCCGGAAGTATACAGTGTGGGAGTGGACAGTCAGCACAATCTTTGGGTGGGAACAGGTGACGGACTGGCATTAAGTATTGACAACAGACAGACCTGGGAAATATTCAGGTCGTTTAAATCAACCTCTCTTTCCTCGGAACCCAAAACCTATGCCTATCCCAATCCTTTTTCTCCACTTAGACACAATGTATATGGAGGAGATGGTCATGTTCGATTCCAATATCATACCACAGGATCAACTGCAGTAACAGTTACAGTGTATGATTTTGGCATGAATCTTGTAAAAACTGTAGTAGAAAATAAACCGCGACCTGTTTTTGGTGATTATGCTGAAGTGTGGGACGGGAGAAATGAATTAGGGGAAATAGTGGCAAATGGCGTTTATTTTTATAAAATCAAATTAAAAGGGAAAAGTCATTTTTGGGGAAAGGTTATGGTTCTGAATTAAAGGATTAAAGATAGAATACAGAAGATAGAAGAAATACAGTTGTTGATACAAAATTGGATAATCTATGAGCAAAATTTTGCATAAAAAATTTATGATTTTTTTTATCCTGGTTTTAGGGCTTATAGAATTCTGCCGGGCTGATGAAGTTGGAAGGGGTGGGTATGCAGGTGCTTTCTTAAGAATGGGATTAGGTGCAAGAGCTATGGGGATGGGGGGAGGATCTGTGGCAATATTTGATGAGTATTCTACTTATTACAATCCTGCAGGTTTAGTGTTTCTAAAAGGAAAATATTTTTCTTCCACCCTGAATTCTATGACACTTGATCGCAGTTTGTTTTGTCTGCTCTACGCCCAATCCTTTGAAAATGAAGATGAAGAGAATATCAGGGCTGGTTTTTCCGGAGGAATTATCTCTGCTGGTGTCTCAAATATTGATGGAAGAGATTTTAATGGTATTCATACTCAGACTTATTCAACAAGTGAAAATTGTTTTTTCTTTTCTTTTGCTTTAATGCCTGTTCCTTTCCTTTCTTTGGGATTAAGTGGAAAAGTGCTTTACTATCGGCTTCCCGGAGTTGCCAGAGAAGGAGGGAGTCTTTCCAGTTCCGGATTTGGCCTTGATTTTGGTTTGATGATAAAGCCATGGGAAAATATATCATGTGGAATTTTACTTAAAGATATTAGAGCTAAATACACCTGGGATACACAGAAAGTATATGAAAAAGGAACTCAAACTATTGATAGATTTCCAAAGGTTTTTCGAGCAGGTGTTGCTTATAATTTTTTATTCAATGGGGCCACTTTAACTTTTGATATTGAGAAGGTGGAATTTTTTCCTGTTTCTTTTTATACAGGTATTGAGATTGAAATGGTAGATTATCTTACAGTACGGGGCGGTTTAATAAATGGCGATGTAACTTTTGGATTTGGTATAGATGTCAGTGTTTTAAACAGAAAAATGAACTTTAATTATGGTTATGTTTCCGAGCCTGTGGCGCTAAGTAATATTCATATATTTACATGGTCATTATGCTTGGGAGAGTTAAAATGAGAAATAGATGTTTTGTATTATTTTTTTTATTTTTAATTATTTCTGAGAGTTACAGTCAGGGTTTTCTTTCCTTAAAATTAGGTGCTGATAGTCGTACTGCAGCCATGGGAATGACAGGAATAGCTTTAAATGGATATGGTAGTACTGGCTGTTGGAATCCAGCAGGTCTATCATTTATCAAAGGAAAATATATTCAATTTACTCACCATAGATGGATTCAGGAAGTGAAAAGTAATTTTTTTAGTTTCGATCAAGGAGGAGGAAATAATTCTTTTGGACTTTATGTACTTTTTACTGAAGTAGGGGAAATTGAACAGAGGACAGTACCCTCACCAGAACCTGAATCACTTTTTTCTTTTTACGAGTTGATTTTTGGTGTTTCTTATGCAAGAAAAGTCAAAAGAAAATTAAGTTTAGGAGTGACTCTAAAAGGATTAACTGAGAAGATCCATATTGAATCTGCCTTTGGTATTGCTTGTGACTTTGGCATGCAGTTTGAGCTTGTAAAAGAAAAATTACGTCTGGGAGCAGTTATTCAGAATATTGGAAGATCTGGAAAATTGAATAAGGAAAGAATAGAGCTGCCTTCAATCTTACGATTAGGAATATGCTATACCGATATTTTAATGGGAGTACAGTATAGATTATTATTGGATGGAGTAGTAGAAAAGGATATAGTCCATTTACATAGTGGTGGAGAATTTGTTTTTAATAATATAATTTTTATTAGAGGAGGTTATCAAAGTGGGTATGAAGTTAAAGGAGTAACTGCAGGTTTGGGGATTGTATGGAATAATATTGGAATTGATTATGGATACATGCCTATACAGCGAGGGTTGGGAGATTCTCATAGATTGACTTGTAGATTCAAGCTCACTGTAAATAACTAAAGGAGTTGACAAAATGGCAAAGTATAAAATTGCAATGCTACCCGGGGATGGTGTTGGGAATGATGTCATGGAGGCAGCTAAGATTGTTCTGGACAAAATTGATTTAGATGTTGAATACATGTATGGCGATGTTGGTTGGGAGTTCTGGAAAAGCGAAGGTGATCCACTTCCACAAAGAACTATAAATCTTCTTAAAGGTACTGATTGCTGTCTTTTTGGTGCAATAACTTCCAAACCAAAGGAAGAAGCAGAACAAGAATTGAAGCCTGAATTGAGAGACAAGGGATTTGTTTATTTTAGTCCTATAGTTAGATTGAGGCAGGAATTTAATCTTCGTACAAATTTAAGGCCATGCAAAGCTTATTCTGGGAATCCATTAAATTACAAAGATGATATTGATCTGGTAGTATTCAGAGAGAATACGGAAGGTTTGTACAGTGGTGTAGAATTTCATCCAGTGCCAGAAGAATTTTTGAATACCTTGGTTAAACTACATCCAAGAGCAAAAAAATTTACAAAAGTATCTTTAGATGATCTGGCTATATCATGTAGAATATTTACCAGAAAGGCATGCCAGAATATTGTAAGGGATGCTTTTGAATATGCAAAAAAACATGGATATCCATCAGTTACAGTAGTTGAAAAACCAAATGTAATTCGTGAGACTTCAGGACTTATGGTAAGAGAGGCGCGTAAAATAGCTAAGGAATATACTGGTATTGAACTCTGGGAGACAAATATTGATGCAATGTGTATGTGGCTGGTTAAAAATCCTCAAGATTATGGTATTCTGGTTTCAAGTAATATGTTTGGAGATATAGTATCAGATCTATGTGCTCAACTTGTAGGGGGTTTGGGTTTTGCCTGCAGCGGTAATATTGGTGATAATTATGCAGTATTTGAACCGACTCATGGTTCTGCACCTAAGTATGCTGGTCAATATAAAGTTAATCCTTTGGCAATGATATTCTCATGTAAATTAATGCTTAATTGGCTTGGTGAAAATAAGAAGGCAGATTTGATTGAGAAGGCAGTATCAGAAGTGATTAAAAGAAGGGAAGTACGAACCTATGATATGGGTGGCACCAGTTCAACTATTGATGTTGCTAAGAGTATTGCAGATAAATTATAGATTACTAGAGAATGAGGAGAAATAAAAAAATAATTATTTTTTTAAAAAAAATGTTGACTTTTTGTTAACTTTTTCTTATAATTTTATTGGAAAAAAATAAAATTGCTTTTAGTGTTATTATTAATAATTAATTTAGGAGGTAAAGACTCATGTTAGAATATTTTCATCAAGGCGGCGGTTTTATGTGGCCAATTCTTTTCATACTTATTTTAGGTATAGCTATTAGTATTGAAAGATTTCTTTCTTTATTTAGAGCCGGTGTTAATACAAGACAATTTATTGATGATGTTACTCAAGCTCTTGATAAAGATGGTACCAAAGGTGCAATTCAAGTATGTCAGGATACCAGAGGACCTGTAGCATCTGTATTTCACGCAGGTTTATTGAGAATAGGTAGAGGTTTGGAGCATGTAGAAAAAGCAATTAGTAATGCAGGTTCAATTGAGATGGCTTTTCTAGAGAGAAATATGTCTTGGCTTTCAACTTTTATTAGTATAGCACCTATGCTTGGTTTTACTGGAACTGTAGTTGGAATGATTAAAGCATTTCAAGATATTTCCCAAGCAAATGATATCTCTCCTTCTATTGTTGCTGATGGTATTGGTATTGCACTTCTTACAACATGTTTTGGTCTTATTGTTGCTATTGCTCTTCAGCTTTGTTATAATTTTTTCATTTCCAAGATTGATAAACTGGTAATTGATATGGAAGAATCTTCAATTGAACTTATTGATCATTTAGCTGAAAAAGGTGAATAAAAAGTAAGGAGGCGTTAAGCCATGATGCTTGAAAATAAAAGATCAAGAGAAGTTGAGATTCCAACTGCTTCTTTGGCTGATATTGCATTTCTTCTATTGACTTTTTTCTTAGTTACTACTAGTTTAAATACTGATAAGGGACTTGGACTAACCTTACCCGCAAAAGGGAAGGCAAAACCAATTCCAAAGCAAAATATAGCGAGTCTTTTGATTAATAATCAAGGCGGAGTAATGTTGGATGAAGAGAGAATAGAAGTTAATCAAATAAAAGATATAATTAAGAATAGACTTGCACAAAATGACAAACTTATTATTTCTATTAAAACAGCATCTCAAACAAAATATCAGCATTTTATTAGAGTTTTAGATCAGGTTCTAATGGCAAATGCAACAAAAATATCAATAGCTGAACCTGCATCTTAAATTTTTTGGGAGTATTTTATATGAAAATAACGAAAAAATCTAAGCTAAAAACAGAAATTCCGACTGCTTCAATGCCGGATATTGTTTTTATGCTTCTTCTCTTTTTTATGGTATCCACTGTTTTTAGACAGTATACTGGAATGCCAGTAAATTTGCCAAGTGCAAAGAAGATTAAAAAGTTGGAAGCGAAAAAAAATGTGACCAGTTTATATGCCAATCAACAAGGTGAAATTATGATTGATGATAAGTTTGTGGATATGTTTGATATAAGAAACATAATGTATGAAAAGAGAGTTGCAAATCCTAAGCTTATTGTTTCTTTAAAAGTAGATAGATTTTCAAATATGTCTTTATTAACTGATATTCATGAAGAATTGAGAGAAGCAGATGCCTTAAAAGTAAATTATTGTGCAAAGTATGGACAATGATGGGAGGTGAAAGAAGATGAAGAGTAAAAGGACAAAAAATCCGTCCAAAGATTTAAAATTACAATATAAGAAAGTATTTGAGTTGAGTTTAATTGCTTCACTCGCATTAATGGTTATTGTATTACAAGGATTTAAGAAGTTTGAGGATAAAGAATTAATAGTAGAAAAGAAAATTTCTCATCTTGATATAGAAGAAGTTCCATTAACACAACAACAAAAATCAGTTGCTCCTCCCAGTAGACCTACTGTACCGATTCCTTCAGAGGATGAGTCTTTGCCTGAAGATGAGACAATTGATGATACAATGTTGGATATCACAGAGGATGCACCACCACCACCACCACCGAGTGATCAATTACAAGTTAGGTTCATTCCACATGATGAACCTCCACGACCAATAGGAGGTTATACTGCCATACAGAGAGAATTAACTTATCCTGAAATTGCTTTAAAAGCAGGTGTAGAAGGTAGAGTTTTAATATGGGCTTTTGTAGATAGAACAGGAAATGTAACTAATACTTTGGTTAAAGTTAGTTTAGGTAATAATGGTTGTGATGAGGCAGCTGTTAAAGCTATTAGAAGTGTAAAGTGGAAACCTGCAAAACAACGAGATGATCCTGTTGGTGTTTGGGTAATGGTACCGGTTGAGTTTGAATTGAAATAAAAAATATTTACTAACAAATATTCAAACGTTTAAATTCAAAGGCGGTGTATATTTTACACTGCCTTTTTTATTAAAATATTATGAATTTTATAGATGAAGTTGAAATTACAATAGAGAGTGGAAAAGGTGGAAATGGTTGTGTAAGCTTCCGACGTGAAAAGTATGTACCTAATGGTGGACCTAATGGAGGAGATGGGGGTAGAGGTGGAGATGTTATTTTTCGAAGTATACATAATTTAATTACTTTATCAGATTTACGCCATGTTACGCTTTGTAAGGCAGAAAATGGTAAAAACGGTAGTGGCAGTAATAAGAAAGGAAAAGGTGGTAAATCTTTGATTATTAATGTTCCCTGCGGAACCATAATAAAGGATCGGGTAAATAATAAAATCCTGTGTGACTTAAATAATAATAATCAGGAAATCATTATTGCAAAGGGTGGTAGTGGAGGGAGAGGAAATGCACGTTTTAAACGAGCTTCAGTCCAATCTCCTGACTTTGCAGAAGAGGGTGAAGTTTCTGAAGTTCGGGAATTAAAACTAGAGCTGAAGTTATTAGCTGATGTTGGAATTATTGGTTTACCAAATTCTGGTAAGTCAACTTTACTTTCACGAGTCTCTTCTGCAAAACCAAAAATCGCTGCTTACCCTTTTACAACTTTAGTCCCAAATTTAGGTATTGTTGAATATGAAAACTATAAGAATTTTGTAATAGCGGATGTTCCTGGATTAATTAAAGGTGCACATACAGGTAAAGGACTAGGAATAAGTTTTCTTAAACATATTGAAAGAACAAATATATTAGTGATTACAATTTCAACTGACTCAGATAATTTTGATAATAGTTTTACATTAATTCATAATGAACTGAGGAAATTTAAAAAGTCTTTGACTGAGAAGCCTATGATTATTGCTATAACAAAAGTTGATATTCTGACTGACGAACAATTGAAATCTCTTCCTTCTAAAGTTAAGGGTATAGAGACTTTGAAAATTTCTTCGATAACTGGTTACGGTATAAATAGATTAATCAATAAAATAGTATCATTTTTATAAAATTAAATATGAAAGAATTATATTATTTATTAAGACTTCTTGCTGTTAATGGAATTGGAAATAAGCGTATATTAAATTTAGTGAATACATTTGGTAGTCTCGAATCAATTTTTAAGGCTTCAAACAGGGAAATTGCAGATTTATTAGGTATAGATTATGAGATTGCAGCTCAAATTAAAAAAGATAAATTTAAAAAATTTGCTGATAAACAAATTTCTGAAGTAAAAGAGAAAAATATTAATGTATTAACATATTGGTCTTCTGATTATCCGGAAATTTTAAAGAGAATATTTAGTCCTCCTGTGATTTTATTTTATAAAGGAGATATTCAAAAAAAAGATATAAACAGTATTTCGGTTGTTGGGATGAGAATGCCTTCACGATATGGAAAACAAGTAACTGAATATTTTTGCACAGAGTTAGTATCTCGTGGGATTACAATAGTCAGTGGAATGGCTCGAGGGATTGATTCTATCGCACATAGATGTTCTTTGAAAAATAATGGGAGAACTTTAGCAGTACTGGGCTCAGGATTGGATGTATGTTATCCTCCTGAAAATAGAGAATTATTTAGAGACATTATTAAATCTGGTGCAGTGATATCGGAATTTCCATTGCATACACCACCGAATAAAGAAAATTTTCCCAGGAGAAATAGATTGATCAGTGGTTTTTCTAAGGGTACCTTGGTTGTGGAAGGAGGAAGTAAAAGTGGATCTTTAATAACTGCCTATTATGCTCTTGAACAAGGAAAGGAAGTATTTGCAGTTCCTGGAAACATAAATAGCAAAAGAAGTCAAGGAACACATATGCTAATTAAAGAAGGTGCTAAGTTAGTTGAAAAAGTTGATGATATTTTAGAGGAAATTTCTGCATTTAAAGGTAAAGAAAAAAGTACAAATAATTACAGAAGTGAGAGTGAAGTTATAAAAATTCTTACAGATGATGAAGTAAGGGTGTGGGATGTTTTAACTGATGAACCGGTTCATATTGACGAAATAGCAATTAAAGCAGGAATGAGTACTTCAGAAGCACTAACCTTGCTATTGTCTATGGAATTAAAAGATTGTATAAGACAGATAACAGGAATGAAATTTATAAGAAGTTAATATGAATTCAAAAGTCTCAATAATTAGATGTAAAGAATATGATCCTAAAGAAGTGTTTAATTCTGTTCATAATGCTTTAGAGTTGATAGGTGGGATTAAAAGATTTGTACAAACTGGTCAAAAAGTACTTTTGAAACCAAATATGCTTTCTGCGAAAAATCCTAAGAAAGGAATAACTACTCATCCATTGATTCTTGAAGCTATGATTAAGGAAGTAAGAAGTGCAGGGGGAGAAGTTTGGATTGGAGATAGTCCTTCAGGTGCAATAAAAGGAGTAAAAAGGTGCTGGATTAATACTGGATTTTTGGATGTTTCAGAAAGAATGGGAGTAAAGTTGATAAATTTCGAGACTAGTGGAACAGAGACAAGAATGATCAATGGAGAAGAGTATCATTTTACAGAAACGGTTTTTAAAGCTGATGTTGTGATAAATCTGCCGAAGTTTAAAACTCATGGATTTACTCTCTATACTGGATGTATAAAAAATATGTTTGGAACTTTACCTGGATTACAAAAGGCCTTTTTACATAAGAGATACCCTCATCCTGAGAGTTTTAGTAAGAGATTGGTTGATATTTATGAGTTAGTACTTCCTTCGTTGCATGTACTTGATGGAATTTTAGGCATGGAAGGTGAAGGGCCAGCAACTGGTGAAAAGCGTAAAACAGGTTTAATCTTAGCCAGTTCTGATGGAGTTGCTTTAGATACAGTAGCAAGTCATTTAATGGGATTTGGTAAAGATGAAATTGATACTATCCGCATGGCAGGAGAGAGAAACCTTGGAGTAAACAATATAGAAAAAATTGAGATATTAGGAAGTAAAATTGAAGATGTAAAATTTGATGATTTTAAGCTTCCTTCTAACAGGTTGATAAAGCTTATTCCTGAATTTTTAATGAAGTTAATTGGGAAACTAATTTGGGTTAAGCCAACAGCAAATAAGCAGGTGTGTACTTCCTGTGGCCAATGTGAAAAAAGTTGTCCAGTAAATGCGATTCAGATGGTTGATAAGTATCCAGTAATAGATTATTATGTTTGTATAAATTGTCTATGTTGTAATGAAACCTGTCCAGAAGGTGCTATTGAACAGAGATTAAGCTGGCTGGCAAGAAGGATATCCTGATTATAATTTTGGGGATAAGATTTCAGATAGAACATTGTTATCTAGATTCTCAGAGGTTAAATAATTCCTCCTTTTTTATACATTTAATATAGAATTTATTTATAATTAAATATATGGTTTTTCCTAAAGATACGTATTTTAGATTACATGATTGTTGAGAAAAAGGTTGATTTATGGGATAAAAATTTGTATATTTAAGGCGTTATATTTTGAAGGAGGGCTAGTCCTAACTGGTAAGGCAGCGGTCTTGAAAACCGCCGGGTTTTTGCCCTTGGGAGTTCGAATCTCTCGCCCTCCGCAAAAATTTTATTAATTATTTTTTAAGGGAGAGGTGGCCGAGCTGGCTGAAGGCACAGGTTTGCTAAACCTGCGTAGGGGCAACTCTACCGAGGGTTCGAATCCCTCCCTCTCCGCATTTTTTAGTACATGACTGATTTGGTTGAAAAAAAAATAAAAGTTCGTTTCGCTCCCAGTCCTACAGGTTATCTTCATATTGGTAGTGCGAGGACAGCTATTTTTAACTACCTTTTTGCTAAACACAATAATGGTGATTTTTTATTAAGAATTGAAGATACAGATAAAGCCAGATCTGATCCAGAACTGGTAGATTTTATTTTGAAGAATCTGGAATGGCTGGGTCTGAAATGGGATAGAGATCCTATCTATCAATCACAAAGAGTTAATATCCATAAACACATTTGTCAAAAACTTCTGGATAAAGGAAGTGTCTATTATTGCTTTTGCCATCCTGATGAATTAGAGATAAAGAAAGCTCAGGCATTAGAAAGAAGTGGTGAGTATAAATATGATAGAAAATGTTTTAATCTATCTAAAAATGACATTCATGAAAAGTTAAGACATGGTGATCCTCATGCAATCCGTTTTTTAATTCCAGATGGTAAAACAGTTTTTAAAGATTTAGTTCGAGGTCCAATTAGTATCCAAAATAAACAACTGGATGATTTTATTATTCAGAGAAGGGATGGAACACCGGTTTATCAGATTGCTGTTGTAGTTGATGACCATGACATGGAAATTACTCATGTTATCAGAGGTGATGATCATATTTCCAATACTCCTAAACAGATTCTTCTCTATAAAGCACTTGGATGGAAGGTTCCAAAGTTTGCCCATATTCCTTTAATGTTAGGATCGGATAAAAAACGTTTATCCAAAAGACATGGAGCGGTGTCTTTGGATATGTACAAAAAAGAGGGGTATTTAAATAATGCACTATTCAATTTTCTTTCCCTTCAGGGGTGGTCTCCCAAAGATAACAGAGAGATATTATCCCAAAAGGAATTAATCCATTTATTTGATTTGAATGGAGTTTCTGGTAATGCCGCTGTATTTAGTGAAGAAAAGCTCATCTGGATGAATAGACAGTATATTGCTCAGATGGATAGCAATTCACTTTTAAGAACTATTAAAGATGATTTGGTTAAGAGATTGAATTTGGATGAATCATATATAGAAAATAAAAAGTTTTATATTCAAGAATGTTTAAAGTTAATGCAACCGAGAATGGAAAAGATTAAAGATTTTGTTGCAAAAGGAGAGTATTTTTTCAAAGATCCGGGTGAGTATGAAAGTAAGGCTGTTAAAAAGCATTTGAAAAAAGAGGATGCCAAACCTAGACTGAAATTATTAGAGAGCAGACTTAGAGAATGCAGGGACTGGTCAGAAGAGAAGTTAGAAAATATAGTAAGAGGATTAGCAGCAGAGCTTGAAGTTGGAGCTGGTAAGATTATTCATCCCCTAAGAGTGGCTCTTACAGGGAGCGGTGCGAGTCCAGGTATATTTGAATTAATGCGAGTTCTTGGGGAAGATACGGTGTTGAGGCGTTTAAGTAGGTGTATTGAATACCTAGAGTAAATATGTAGTAGAATCTTCTACCTGAAATTAATACAGTGCGCCATTATTTTTTTCATTTATTAAAATTTTTTATTTGTATGTTAGATATTTTTTAATTATATTGTAGCATTCTCAGTAATGAAAATTTTTATTAAGTGATTTAATTAACCTTGAGATATCATGGAGGTGATAATGGAGTTGTCACAATCTCTTTTCAGACTTCGATTATTTGTATTAAGTCCACTCATTTTTTTATTTTTTTTAATTGTAATGCTCATACCTTCCAAATCCATAAAAGCTCAGATACAAGATGTAGCTAATTATTTCAAAAAAAATGTTACAGTAAGTGGACAGGCGAGTGTCTACGGAGAAATGTACGGGATTGAGGGAGCCACAAGGAGACGTCCTCCCTCAACTCAGAGACTTTCTGTTACTCCTTTACTTACTTTTTCTGATTTTTTTTCTATTTCCATGAATATAATGCTTTCCACAGAAGAATCCTATGCTCGTCAGAACATGAACATTATGGGATTACATCCAGTATGGAAATGGGGAAGAGCGCATTTAGGTGATTATTCTGAACGATTTTCTCAACATACCTTTAACGGAGTAAATGTTAAAGGAGCAGAGATAGATCTCTACCCAGGAAAGTGGAGATTTACAGTCGGGGGTGGGCAGACCAGGAGAGCTGTTCAAGGTAATATTATTAATGAGAGTTTTGAACAGTATCTTTTTGCCTCCCGTATCGGTTATGGGGATACTCAGAAATCATTTTTCCATCTAATTTTACTAAAAGTAAAAGATAATCCTTCCTCTTTAAAAAAACCTGAAGATTGGGAATACGATCAGGTCATCCCTGATACAATGGGTACTGAATTGGATACAATTTGGGTAGAACCACCCTATAATCCATATTCAGTTACTCCACAGGAAAATTTTGTGGCTGGATTTATTTCTCAGATGAATTTTTTAGAAAAACATATGGTATTAAAAGTCGAAGGAAGCGGTAGCGCATTTACTAAAGACCTGAATGCAGAAAAGATACAGCTGGACAGTCTTGCTATGCCTGATTGGTTAAAGAAACCTTTGGGAGCGATTTTCAATCCCAGAACAAGCTCAAATGTAGACTATGCAGTGCAAACCAATCTTGAATTGAATTTACAGAATGTCAAAACAGAAATTGGCTATGAGTATATTGGACCTGGTTATATTTCACTTGGAACTCCGTCAACTGTAAATGACCGCAGGAAATTAATTATTAATTCCTCGGTACGATTAAAAAATCACCGTGTACGATTTGGCTGGCAGAGAATGTCAAACAACTTGCTCAATCAAAAAGATGAGACCAATATTCGTAATCAATTACAGGTATTACTGAATTCTCATACTAAAAAATGGCGTTCCCAATTTAATATTCGTTATTTGAATATGTTGGGTGATGCTATTGTAGATTCCTTAGGATGGGATTTTGAAAATGTTATTTTTTCTACCCATCAGGCATATGTTTTTGGTCGAGAAAATATTTTCCGGCAAATAGGATTGCAGTATAGCTTTCAGAACTCTAAAAAAAATATGCCAAACCAAACAATAAAATCAAATTATCATACCCTTAATGTAACTACCAGTATAAAATTTGCAGAAAGATTAAATATGAATATAGCTTCTGGTTTATCTTTTAGAGATAGCGGATCACAGGATTCCTATACTACCCAAGTGTATTCAATTCGTCTTTCCCATACAGCCTTGCAAAATAAGCTTTCTTCTTCCTTATTTAGTTCTTCTTCTATGGTCAGAGATACTCAAATGTTTCGTGCCGGGATTAACTCAAGTTACCGCTTAACTCAAAAGAATCAAATTATTTTTAATTTATCTTATAATTCTTTTCAAGGAACACGTAATTTTAAAGAGCTGAGAACCAGTATACGATTGTCACATGTTTTCTGATTAAATAATGGGAATTTATTAATTCATTTAAGGAGTTACACATGAAAAAACAAGTGATTATTTTTGGATCATTACTCCTTTTTATCACCTTATTTATGTTTTGTTATCAAGCCATTGAAACAGAATATGGTGATCTACTGGTTACCATTAAATGGCCAACAGATAATGTACAACATTTTCAATCATCAAGTGTGGAAAATTCACTATTGAAACAAGAAGAAAGTGTATTTTTAGAAAGAAGCCAACTTCTAAAAGAGAATTCTCCTACCTTAAGTTTGAAAAAGAAGACAATAATATCTGAAGGAAAAAATAATCCATTAGCAATTTATAATGAGATTGTTTTAATACGGTTTACTATGGAGCCAGGGGGATTAGTTTTTGAATTTGATCTAAGGGATAGTGTATATACTATTCAAACAGAATTGGGGATTTATAATGTAATTGTAGAAGCACTCGACAGCCAGGGAACTGCCATGTATAGAGCAGATACCACAGAAATTTTGATTGAACCAAATAAAAGTAATTGTATTACTCTAAGGATTACTGCTAATTACCCCTCAGTAGCACCAGAGTTTATCGGTTTTTTTGATGTAAATAGTAACAATAGTGGTGAATATCTACTCTTATGGAGTTCTGTTCCAAAGTCAGAAAATTATAGACTCGAAGAGGACTATAGTAATACATTTGGATCTTCTCAGATATTATACAACGGGCCGGATACAACCTATCAGCTGATAAATAAAGAAGATGGTACCTATTACTATAGAGTAAGAGCTGAAAATGATATTAATGAATCTCCCTGGAGTAATTCAATTGCTTTCCAGGTACAAAATGTAAGTGAGTTACTCATAGAAACCGATTCTTTAGCTGATGGTACAGTTGGCAGTGTATATGCTTCCAAGGTTGATGCAAGTGGCGGTTTACTACCCTATACATGGGAAGTCATATCTGGTTCACTACCTCCGGGATTGGATGCAGATTCCAGTTATGAAAATAATGTTTCATTGGGTATAATTGGCAGTCCTTCAGAAACAGGTACTTTTAAATTTACTCTTGAAGTCACAGACAGCAGTACTCCTATACAGACAATATCTAAGGAACTGAGTATATCAATTAGTATAGAGCTGGTTCACATCACCACTGATTCTCTCCCTGATGGTACAGTTGGCAGTATATATGCTTCCAAGGTTGATGCATCTGGTGGTTTACTGCCTTATAGTTGGGAGCTCATATCAGGTTCACTGCCACCAGGATTGGATGCAGATTTTTGTTATGAGAATAACCTATCTTTAGGTATAACCGGTAATCCTTTAGAACCGGGGACCTTTGAATTTATGCTTGAGGTGACAGACAGTAACCTTCCTGAGCAGACATCATCTAAGGAACTGAGTATAACCATCGATCCCCGACCTTTACAGATAACCACCGAGTCGCTTAAGAGATGTACAGAGGGAGAATATTATTGGGATAGGATTGATGCCCAGGGAGGAAGTGAAGGAGACTGGTCTTGGAGTTTAGCTTCCGGGAGTTTGCCGGATGGTGTTAGATTAAAGGATCAAAAAGAATTTGCCCGGCTTTTAGGGACAGCAGATAAGGCTGGTGAATATACATTTTGTATAATGGTTACCGATAATATATATCCAGATCTTAGTGATACTAAAGAGTTTACTGTCATTATTTATGAGCCTCAGGGACTTACTATCACCACCACTTCACTTCCCAATGCAACGGCTGGTGTCTCCTATTCGTATCATTTACAAGCCGTAAGAGGAACACCACCCTATACCTGGTCTGAAACCCCAGCTTCTTCAGCCTATCGTGCAGGCACCGGATTTGCGGAAGGTATCTATATCGATGCCACTGGACTATTTAGCGGTACCTGTCGTGACTTTCCAACCATTGATCAGATAACGTTCAAGGTGACTGATAATAGTATACCCCAGCAGACCAGAACAAAAACCTTTAACTTCAGAATTTTGGCAGGGGCCTTGTATCTCTCTACTTCGACATCTCTCAGTAATGGAAAAGTGAGCACAGCCTATTCAGACTTTATCATGTACCTCCAAGGTACACCTCCTTTGAAAACTCCCTGGACTTTTGGCGGTGATTGGCCCATACCCGGATTGTCAGCAAGTTACTCTGAGCAAAATTATAAAATGACACTCAGCGGCACACCAACTACTGCTGATACCTATAACTTTACGGTCACAGTCAAGGACAGCAGCACACCCCAGAAAACACGATTTGATTCTTTTACTATTACTATTGATCCTTAAAAAATGTCAATCTTTAAAAAAATTTGAAAAAAGTTATACATGATAAATATTTAAATATATAAGGCAGAAACCAATGAAAAAACTCTCACAATTTTTTATAGTTATTTTTTTCTGTACATTTGCGATTAGGGGCTATGCCCAGAACTGGAATGCAGTGCTTACCATCGATCCTTATCCTTCCCCCTATATTAGTGACTGGCAAAATAATCCCACAATCGGTACTCTGGAAGTTCACAATAATACTCAGAAACCAGATGTTGTCATTATTTATATTGATATCATGGATGATGATGGTAATCTCTGCCTGAAGGGCAGAAGTCAGAGGCTTCTTGTGAATCCGGGTGAACCTTTGTTAATAAATACATCCGGCTATACGGACTGGGAAACAGAGTCTATGGATGAGAATCTACGGCAAAAAACTAACCGCACTGGTATGTTTCCAGAAGGAACATACGAAGCGACTGTAACCATTAAAAATCTTTGGGGAACAGTGCTGGTTCAGGATGTGAGTGCTTTTTTCACCATTACCCATCCTGAACCTCCAGAGCTGATTTATCCTCTGGACGGAGAGGAAATTTATGATCAGTATCCCATTTTTCAATGGATTCCGCCAAATATTCCTTCCGGAAAAAATATTGTGTATACTATTCAAATTGTGGAATTAATGACCGGGCAAATGCCGGATATGGCCTTAACCTCAAATTATCCTCATTATGAAAATTTTAATATAGTAGACACTGATTTTGAATATCCCATTAATGCACTACCCTTGGAAGCGAGTCGAACCTATGCTTGGCAGGTACAGGCTCTTGATTTTCAAGGAAATCCAGCTACCAAGAATGAAGGTAAGAGTATCATTGGACTCTTTACTACACCTGCTTCATTCGGGGGTGAACTGCCGGTTCTACAGCTTATAGCACCTGATAACAATACACTTTTAACTACCACTCAACCGCCTTTTGAATGGATCGAACCACTGGTTACTGTTGATGGTCTTATCTACTATACTATCACTATTGCAGAAATGATTTCCGGACAGACACCGGAACAGGCAATAGCATCCAAAACTCCCTATTTTATCAATGCAACCACAATTACTGAGACTGAGTTTCAGTACCCGGCCTTTGCACCTGAATTGGAAACAGGTAAGAACTATGCCTGGCAGTTAAGGGCATTGGACCAATATGGGCAGCCGGTAACTAGCAATGAAGGAAAAAGTGAAGTGAGATCTTTCACTGCTGGGGGAGAAGCTCCAGTGTTTGTTGAAACCATTTTACTTCCTGAAAAATTTCCTCTTCCTTCTGAGGATATTGCCTATTTGCTTTTAAAGAATGGAGAAAATCCTTTGGTTAATTATTCTTTTTCTCCTGATTCCTCTGAGATCACCATCTCTTCTACTTCTCCGGGTTCCACACCCTTGATATTTCCCTGCCTGCAGGGAAATGCAATGAATCTGCCTCAGTTAGGTGCAACCGTAAATGTAACCTTTAATCGTTATACGTTTGACATACTAAATGGCGATATTATAGCTTCCCCCCGACTGGATACAGAATCATCCTTTAATCTTTCTCGACTGGGTGTACCAGTCGCAGTTCAAAATATCCAGTATCAACCTGGAAGTAGAGATTTTTCTTTTTCAACTGTGTTGTGCCTTTTCAATACACTTTTCAGATCATCTCCTGTACATTTGATTTTAACCTCCAATGGAACAATTTCAGGTACTGTGCCAGATCAAGTTGTATCAGGAGATATACCTCTTGTTAAAGAAACCCAGAGGCTTATCTATACCATAGAATCAATTCAGGGTGAGATATGGACTTCACTCTTGTCTGATGTTCATCAAACAAATCTGGATTTATCCGGTGCTTTAGTGTTTTTGCCCTATCGTCCTGATCCTCAGGAGCGTTCCATATCTCTGGATTTAAATATTACTGGTAAAAATATAAATATCAATTCCTATGGTCTAATTCCGGAACCAGAAGGTATTACCATACCCACAGGTCCCATTAGCTTGAACCTGCACAATTTTATCTGTAATACTTTTAACTGGTCTCCTGAATATAAAACCTTAAATTTTGATTTTGCTTTTGATCTTAACCTATCTTTAACTGATTTCTATCCAACTCTGAATTTACCTCAGATTTCCTCTGTACATTTGACCCCTGAAGGATTTGGATTTCCTCAAGTCTCTATTCCTGATCTAAATTTAGATCATTTTTTTGGATATCAGGATATCCAGATAAAGCCCTATGCCTTCCGTATGGATACTCAAACATTCGACTGGTTTGCCTGGTCCGGAAAAGAGATAGGGGACTGGGGTATTAGATTTGATTTCAAAGTAAAATTTTCCAATCTTTCTTCCTGTTTATTAGGGCTTGCAAATGAGATAGATAAAAATCCCTTAACTGTTCTTAATGCTGCCTATATCAATGGTTATTTTCTGGGGAGTATTGAGCCTCGCATCTACCCAACTCCTATTTTAGCGCCATTTAAAAAAGGAGGGAATCATGGTCTTCTGGTTGAAAAAATATTTGGTGAATTTAGAGAAGATCAGGGATTGCCTGTTATCGAATTTTCGGTATTGGCAGATTGTATTCTTCCATCAACTGTTGGTAATGGAAGTCAGACAGTTGATTTGGGTGATTTAAGTCTGCAGATGAATACCAATGGTATTTTCAAAGGACGTTCCTCTGCATTTACTCTCTCTAATCCCTTACCCTGGGAACAGCTTCAGATTAGTATACATTCAACTGAGCTTGTGCTTGGACAGAATGAAAACCAACAAACTGCACAACTTGATCTGGATGGATCTATCCAAATACCTGTTTCTCATAATGCTTCAGTAAATGCTGCAGGTTCTGGTGAGTTCGATTTGATTAATGAACAAATTATAAATGGTCAATTCACTATTAGTGATCCTTTTACTATAGAAGTACCTGCATTTACATCTACACCGGCACTTCAATTGCAGTGTGTACAGGGTGCGGTTGTAAATCCCAGCGGACTCGGGCTCAAAGATGGTACAGGTGAACTCATAGTGCTGGGAACTCCTGTTTCCCTTAGATATAGTGATAATGTAACCTTCGCACTTCCTGGTCTGGATTTGGTGTCTGGAACCATTGCATTTGAAAACTCATTTGCCTTTCAAATTAGTAATCTCAACGGTAATGCTGAAGCCATGCAGTGGAAGGCAGTAGGAGCAGGAGCATCACCTCTAACTACTTTGAATAATCTTATCCTGCCTCTATCATCTTCGGTACAAATTAAAAATGGTATACTCACAACCTCAGGAAATACTAATGCATCTGTCTTTTTTAATAATAAGAAATTTACCAATTTAGATGCTCGATTCTCTAATGATTTTTCGGTAGTATTTCATTCCGTTCATGTAAGTTCTGGACGTGTTGATTTTTATTCCAATAATGATCAGGTAGCCTACCTTGACAGCACTGGTTTCTGGCCGGGTGAGTTTTTTACAGTTGATTCTTTGTTTACCATATTACCCCTTCCAGATTCTTCCATAGCCTATGTAAAGTTACAGGATCAAGATGGAAACAGCTTGGTCAGTACAGAACAAGCTGGTGAAAATATACGATTGTTTACCCGGAATGGGGAAAAAGTAGATTTATATTTACCTGCCTTATCATTTAATTCTCAAAATATACCTGTAGCGCAGACTTCTCTGGATGTAGTAGTAAATCCCTCCACTCTGCGTATGGTGAGCGGTTCCATATCTCTTAATGCACCATCTGGAAGCGAACTTGTTTCCTTAATTGCTTCGGGTATGCCCTTAAAAGTTACAGTTCTGCAGTATGATGATAGTGATGGTGAGTTTAAAATGTATGCAGATTTAAAACTCATACTACCCAAAGCATTACAAGGAGCAAATCTAACAGCTCAGAAAATTGCTTTAACTGCTGAGGGATTTGAAACCTTTGATACAGGATACTCTCCTTTCTATAAGGAAGGTTTTCCGGCAGCTTCTGTAGATATTGGTGAGTATTTACAGGTTACCCTTGACGGGATGCGGGTTAATGTTGCCTCTAATCCGGATTCAGTGGTTTTTTCCGGAAATATCCTGGTGGATCTTTTTACCAGTCAGAACAGTACTCAACCCTATGCAATTCATTATTATGCTGATTTGAGTACAGACAGCGCCCGGTTTTATTTTGAAAGATCTAACTGGTCCAACCGTACTCTGCCATTGGGCTGTGGTACATTTCAGGTAATAACCTCTAATGGAACTCCCAGTATGGCAGTTTCTGCACCCATACACAAAAATATTTTTAATTTTAAGATTCTGCAGGGAATTCTTTCTCTTTCTAATTTATGCCAAGGTTTTGATCTTAGTATTGAAAACTTAACTGTCAATCAGGATGGCATCAGTATTCCGGATGTTAATTTTTCCCAGGGCAATGAGCAAATACTTACTCTGTTTGGAACTGATATCACGGTTAAAGGTATTTCCTTTACTGTTACTTCTTCCGGAGTACTGGAAATGCTTTTTAACGGATCTATGATGCTGTTTGGGGAAAATATTAATTTTTCAGGGCTGTCTGTAACCACTGATTGTACAATCGGTAATACTAAACTATCTATGAATCCAGTGGATTTGGTTGATGCTTCTCTTTCTCTTGATTCCTTGCGGATAAAGAATAACATGCTTAAAGTGCATGGTAATTTTACTGCCTTAGAACCATTTAACACTATGTCCAGCATATATACCATATATCTTAGTGCTGATGGCAGCTGGATTGATGAAAAAGGGAAAATACTAACGGAAAAGAAGGTTACTGTTATTACTCAGGAAGATCCTCAGGATCAGGGAGTATCGCTGGGAAAGGAACCCCTGGATGTTGTATGTAAACTTGCTAAAGTGGATATTGAATTTAACGGAGATTCGAATAAAGATGCTTCAGGAAACATAGGTATTGAAATTAACAGCTACTGGCCGTCCCTATCCGAAACTGAAATCAAGATTCCTATAATTGGTTCACTTAGTTTTCCTGCTACGGACGGCAGCCAGGATTCCTGGATCATAGATAAAAATACAGTTTCTATGATTTCTCTTGCAGATTTACTTAATTTAGAGATTAAAAATATAAATATTCTGGATGAAACAGAATTTACCATTTCCCTGGGAGGCAACTTTTCTCTGAATTTACCTAATCTGGGAGAGGATCAGGGAGGAGGAGGAGAATTCACTGATTTTCTTCTTAAAGAGGGGACATTTGAGTTCGGAACAGTAAAGAATGCTGATTTTGATATCAGCGGTGTTAATGTTCAACTCAGCAGATTTGCATTTGGTTTTGATTTGAGTAATTTCTCCACTTATAATGTAACTTTTAATGAAAACAATGCTTCTGCCACACCTACTACAATAAGCCATAAAGGTTTTTATCTGGTTTTCGGCGGCAGCATCAGCAGTGAGCTGTTTGGATTTGACGGCGGTATTGATTCCCTTCTTATATACAAGTCTACTGATCAATTTTATTTGCTTATTAAAAATGCCCATTTTGAATATCCTGAAATTATTGATGGAGCTTTGGATCTTATTCTGGATATTAATCTTAAAGAAGTGGATTTTCAATTCTTAGTTGGCGGTCATTTAGAAGTAACTGAGAAAGGCTTTGCTGTAGTTGGTGAGATCAGCTATAAGGAAACCACTTATCAAGGTAGTACATTTATGTGTCCGGGATTTGGATTATTTCTGGCAGCTAGTACTGGACTTGATATCCGCCTTACTCCTCTCCCCATTACCATAGAAGGATTGGGACTGGGTGTATTTTTTAATCCAGATCCCCAGGTGGAAGAGTGGGTGAGATCACATCTGGGTTTTGAGAATAATACTGAGAATAAATACTTTTTTGATGCCTATAATGAGTATATGAATCAGGTTTCAGATATAATGACCTTTTTGGAAACGTATACCTATGTCAATATTTCCGTACCTGAAAAAGCAGTACTGGAAGCACAGGCACTCCTGATGATAGCATCGGATAAGCTGCGGCTTGATATGAAAGTCGAAATAGGAAATGATGAGTTCAAGAAATACTGCAAACTGGAAGGATCAGGTTTTATTGAGGTAGGAGTGCCTCAGGATTTCAGCAGCTGGCCCTATGCTGCTGGAAATATTACGGTAGAGATGACAGGCAAGGATCAGACCGGTGTAAAACTCATTAACCTGCCTTCACCAGGACAGGCAACCAGTCAGATTGAATTTTTTGTCATTGATAAGGAAAATTGGGCCTTGCACGGAGCTATTTGGGCTGAAGTGGTAAAGGCCTTTGAGGCCGATTTTGAATTTTTTATTGGTCCGCCCGGTTTTCTGGTTAAAGCAGGAATTTCTCGGTCTTTTGATGCAGTCGTAGTTGAGGTTGAGGTGGGAATGGAACTTTCTCTGTGGTTTGTATGGGAAGAACCTAGGGAATGGGGTGGATATGGAAGAGCCTGGGTCCAGGCTACCTTTCTGTCAGAGGATTTTGCCGGAGTTCGGGGTGAACTGGGAGCAGCCTTGATAGGTACACCAGAGTTTTATATCTACGGTTATGCAGAACTTACAGCCTGGTTTATAGGTATTGAATGGACCAAGTGTATATGGGTGGAATGGCGGGATGGTGCGATTGACGGAGGAACAGGTGGAGATTCCCGTATGCAGGAGATAATTGCTCAAGCCAGTGAGGTATCAGATAGAATTATGGAGCAGGTAGAAGAAATTCAGGAGGAAATTATTGAAACCAAACGTGAAGCTTTCACCCAACTCTCACCTCAGGATATCAAAAACATTATTAATACCATAAAATCGGGACAGGGTACTTTTTATTGGTATGATCTGCGAGAAGATGCAGAGGAAGTAATTAAAGGTCTTGACTATTATATTGGCTACAAAAGAGCAGAAGAGGAGGAACTGGAAGTTAAATCGAATTTTATCAAATACAAGGATGAGGTTATTCAGGCTTTTCATCCAGATACCATTGGTCTTTTAAGTGGCAATCTAGATCAGTATTCAGAGGCAGTGGATAATTTAAGCACAGCTCTTTCCGGTAAAGTGCAGGAGTATCAGGATATGTACGAATCACTAAAAACCGAGATTAAGGAGAGCAGTTTTGCTTTGGATACTCTTATTGCATTCTCTAATATTCCGGATTCACCTATACAAAATCCAATTAGCATGAGTATGATGGAGGTTGAGGGAAATATTGTACCAAATTTTTCACTGGATACAACCAAAGCGAATAGTAATCAAAAGAATGCTGCAGAGTTGCAGCAGAGTTTTGATGCCTGGTTAACCGAAGTGGTGGAAAAGCTTGATGCTATAGAAACACTACGGAGTCAGTTGTATGCTGGATTCGGGTCGGGGAGTGATTTAAGTAAAATCCAGGGTGAATTTATCAATACATTCTTGGAAAAGAATACCCTGGATAAGAGCTTTCTGGATAAAATTAGCAATTTTTATAGTTTTTATCATACCAGAAAACAAAACTGTGAAGTATTAAGCACAGGAGACAATTACTATAAATTTAGAAATGCTTTTATTTTTTCACGCTGGGATCCTTATACAGGTCAAAGTAAACAGGATTTTATAGATGAAGCTATAGAAAGAAGATATGGTGCTTTGAAATCCCTGGCCGGTGGAGAAATAAGTATAGATCCCAGTGTGTATGAAGACTGGCAAGCTTCAGAAGAGCTGGGTATTGCCTTTTATAAAACAGTACCGTTATTATTTTTCGATTTCACTTTAAATGAAATGGATGTTTTGTATAACAGTATAGTTCCTGCTTATAATCAGGCTTTTGAGGCCAGAAATGAGATTCACCGTGACTTTACTTCTCAAACAGATATCATCTGGAATAAATATGCTGAACTCTCGGAGAATTTATACAACCTCTATGATACGTTAATTGATGAAGTGAAGACCTATGAAAAAACATACAGTACATCTGCCCCTATTTCAGTTGAGCAGATAAAGAATAGAATGGCAACTCTCAGTGATGAGTTTCTGTTAAGCGCTTTATCAAGTTTTTCTGCAAACAGAACCGATTCTAGAAAACGTTTTGCTCCAATTACAGTTGGATTTAATTGGATTGAAAATCAGGATATTGCCGAGTATGCCTTTAGTATTGCTGAAGGCGGTACTAATCAATTTCAGTCAGTTGGTACTCGTCATCAGTTTGATCTTGACTTTTTTCTCCCTATAAGTTATTCTTTAACCCAAAAGGATTATGAAGTTCGCACTCGTGTACGAAATAGAGCGGGATATGCAGTAGCAGGTCAGGTAGTGGATTTTCATTTTACCAGACGTGACCAGCAGTCAACAACTCAGATTAATGAAATTACTTCATTATCTAAATTCGACTATATAATTTCTTCTGTAGAGTTTCCTGGAAATTATAGTTCTATCGGACTTAACTATTTTATGAATTCTGAATCTCAAATTCATGTGGATTGGGACGTAAATACAAGTAAAGGTCCAAGTCCCTTTGCTGAATATCGTTATAAAGTATATAAACAGAATACTCCTGAAAATCCAGTTGTGGACTGGACTTCTACTGGTACTTTATCTGAGGTGACCATACGGGATTTGAATCTTAATGCTAATACAGCTTCACCTTATATTGTCCAAATCGCAGGGTATGATGCTAATGGTACTGTTCACAGTACAAAAGAATCACAACCTTTATATATTAACCATACTCCACCTCATTTTCCGGATGATATTCAGATGGAGTTTATCAGTCAATATGGGCAAAACCAGGTTATTTTTAAGTGCAGACAGGCCCGGGACTGGTTTTCTGATGAAAACAGTAATCCCAATCTGAATGTACGTATTGATACTCTAGCAGCTTATCAATACAAACTCTATTATACAACTGAGAATCCGGACAGCATTTCCTGGCAGACTATTGATAGTTTTGCCTTACCAACAGTTAATCATGAAACCTATAAACTGAGTGATGTTATTCATATAGATCTTGGTCTTGGTCCTCTTAAGGCTGATATGAGACTTGCCCTGAGGGCACGCAATCTGCAGGCAGCAAACAATAATGGTTTCGGAGAAGTTAAGATAGTCAGTATTCCTCGGCAGCAAGATAAAACTCCGCCAAAGGCACCTTCCTTTAACATTGCCGGAAAAGATGAGAATGGCAATATTATTTTAAATATTGTTTCTGTTGCTGAAGATCAGGAAAGCGGTGTTGCTGGATATAACTATGAACTTGTTAGTGTTTTTCAGGATCAGAAAGTTATTCGTGCTTTTCCAGAAAATGCCTTACAGGTTGATTTTCCGGCTGACTCGGTATATCCGGGTAAAAAGCTGATAATTCCTTTAAATCATGAATCAATGGATGTCCGAGGAATGTGGATTGGATTATATTTAACCGGTGTTAATTATTCCGGAGTTTTTGGAGACTGTGATATTGGTTTTATTGCTTTTGCTCCTACCAAACCTGTATTAAATGCATCTGTTGAACAAGTTTCTATTCCTAGTTCAGAAACTTATACAATTTTAAAATTCGAAGTAAGCACAGATTCTCATCCCATAGATTTTACAGTTGACATGAAATTTGGCACTACTAAAAACGGCAGTGAAATTACCAGTGTCGGGTATTTGTTCGGCCCCAGTTACAGGCATACCTTAAAGAACAGTATCCGTTTACCGGACAGCCTCACTTTTGGCAGTCCAGTGCATATCACTGCCCGGTCTATAACCCGAATGCTGAACAATCAAAGAGAAGAATCAGATTCTGTAGTTGTTTTTCTTATGACTCCGGATCCACCCATGTTTACCAAGGTTTCTCAGAATCAGGATGGCTATCTGGTTATACCCATTTCCTCACCTGCATTTAACGGAAGAAAGTCAGCTTCTTACCAATTTGAAATTCAGAGTGACTTTAGAGAAAACCAAAATATCATACGACCTTTTCCGCTGGATCCTCTGCAGGCTGATTTTTCCATAGATCAGGTTCAGATAGGAGAACAGTTAGTACTACCTGTTTTAGCAAAAGATGTGGCTCCAATAATCCGGGTAAAGTTAAAAGCAGGTAGTGCAGATGGTGATATTGCTGTGGATGAGGCTCATTATTATCCTGTACCACCCTTACCTGAGATTACCGGCAGAATTACACGTCATGAACTAATGAAAGAATATCAACTTAAACTGCAGGGCGATTTTGATGATCCCGTTATGCAGGGAAATGCAACTATCGATTTTATTGTAGGTAGCGGAGAAGGAAAAAATGATATATATGGAGGATCTCTTACCTGTGCAGTAAGTTATGGCAAAAAAGGATTCAACATTTATGGCCTACCGGATAAGGTGAGTGAGTATACAGAATTGTATTTAACTGCCAGGAATGTCACTGGTTGTAATAAGAAATCAGCATCCTATGATACAGTATTAAGTGTACCACCGCCACTTATGTTCGATCAGGTAAAGAAGAATGATGCAGGTTATCTAATGGTACACATGCTCAGCAGTGGTTTTACCCCTGATGTAACCATAGCTGGATATCAATTTGGTGTATTTCGCAATGATGACACCAAAACCCCTATCCGGTCTTTTCCGGCCAGTGCATCCGATTTTGATTTTACTTCTCAAGAGGTGGTCATGGGTGAGTATCTGGAATTGCCTGTACATGTTGTAGATCTGCCCCTACGCAAGCTTGTGCTGGTTGCCATCAAGGCCATTAGCACCACCGGTGAGACTGTTACTTATGAGCGAGGGTATATGCCCTATCCACCAGTACTGGTTAAGGCCTTTTTCACCCAGGATAACAATGGAACAATGTTGAGATTTCAGGGTACCTTTGAGGATATGTATCTTTTTGGCGGTCAGTTGACAATGTTCTTTACCTTGGGAACAATTCAGGATAATGATGATATCATGAAGGGTCAATTTGAACTTGGTGTTAACGGTGATTACAATACTGCGTTTAGTTTAAGTGATAATCTGGAAGTGGGTGAGTTTTACTATCTGTCTTCCTGGTATGTTAAGGAAAATGAAAAGTCGGGTGTCTATCAACAGCAATTGACAGTACCCTGTGCACCTATGTTTACGGAAATCAAGCAACCTGATGAACAATCTTTAGCTTTACCAATACAATCTACTGGTTTCAATGGTAGTCCAAATCTTGTTGGTTATCAGTATGCTATTGGAAGTACTTCTGGAAATTATGATGTACGAGCATTTCCTTCTTCAACTGAAAGTGTAGATTTCACCCCTGGTCAGGTACTACAGAATCAGGATCTCATTATCCAGCAGCCTACCCTGGGATTACCGGAAGAATGTTATGTTGCTCTTAAGGCAATCAATGCAAATGGAGTGACGGACATATGTGAGCAGTCTTTTAGGCCTAGACCCAGTACACCGGTTGTCAGACTTCTTGGAATACGGCAGCCTCTGGATGGTAAAACAAACATCCTTCGTTTTGAAGTGGAAAATACCTCTATAGATAGTAAGACAACACTACTGGTTATGTCAGCATATCATGGTTCCCGTATTTCAATTATTGTCACTGAAGATGCACAATATAGTTATCCTACCTGGGAATGGTCTGTTTATTACACTGCAAATCAGTCCAATCCGGTATTTGAGTGCCATTTTACAAAGTTGATGTCTTCTGCATGGGATTACTATATTGAAGTAAAGAGTGTGGATCGGTATCGGGAAAAAGAGTCAGGTATTTATACATTGAAATTTAATATTGATGGAGATTTAAATTTACTCAATATTGAGGTAATAGAATAAGAATAAAAATGATATTCATTTCTAGAAGGATAAAACCATGAGACGATTTATTTTACTATTGTTATTTTTAAATGTTGGATTTCAGCTCTATGCTCAAAAAAAACAGGATTGTTTTATTTCTGTAAAGAAGGATACTGTATTCCTGTTTTTAAAAGAAAATCCAGAAGTTGGACAGGGATTCTATGTTGAGCGCAAAGATATGAATGATGAAAAGTTTATAAGGCTTACGGAAAGTCTGGTTACCCCTGTATTGAATCCTTTAGTGTTTGCAGATATACTGGGTGATGATTACCATTTCATTCTTAATTCACTGGATTTATCTTCTCCTCAGGAAATGCTGCTTCGTCTTCGTACTGACCGGTTTGCAAGTACGGTGTATATGATGCTTTTTCATAAAGTGGGTACAGCTTTGGGTAGGTTTTACAAAGCAGGCGGACATACTTCAGGTGAAACCTACAGATATCGAATAGTGATAGTTGATGATCAAGAGAAAGTTTTGCAGACTATTGAAAAAGAAGTAATGATTACTGAGAGGATACCTCATACTCCTGAGAAGGTGCAGTATCACCAAAGGCAACATTCTGTGGTAATGGAATGGGATTATCCTCACTGGCAACCTGGCATAGAAGATATGACTGTGCAGTTTTATGTGTATAGAAAATCACCTGGAGGAAGTTATCATCGCCTGAGTGATAAGATTTTACTTCGCCTGGATAATGTTACTCATCAATATATTGATACCAGAGTTGAGATAGGTAAGGAATATACCTATAAGATGACTGCAGTTGATGCTTCTGGTGTGGAAAGTAAATCATCTGAGGAAGTGACGATAAAAGTTAAAGATATTATAGCTCCGGCTCCACCGGTTGGTCTGGTTGCAATGCCTGCAGAAAATGAAGTGGAGCTAGTCTGGAATTTGAGTCCTGAACTTGATATTCATGGTTACAAGGTGTATCGCTGGAAAGGTGTTGAAGAAGATTCCGTAATAATCAGTGAAAAGAATATACTCTTTGATCAACCTCATTTTATTGATATGACCTGTGTTTCTGGTCAGCAGTACTACTATGCAGTTTCTGCCCTGGATACAGCAGGCAATGAAAGCAAACATTCCAATCGTATGGCTGCTTTTCCCACGGACAGAACTCCTCCGGGAATTCCTCAGAATCTTGAGGCTATTGTTAAGGACAATGTAGTTACTTTATCCTGGGTCGCTCCTGAAGATGAGGATATTTTAGGATACAGGATTACTCGGGGGTTATCAGAAGACCGACATCATCAGGTATACCTAACACCTGATCCTATAAAGAATACAAATTATGTTGATCAAGGTGAAGCAGACCATAAAATAGTTCCAGGTCAGCGGTATTGTTATTCAGTGGCTGCTCTGGATACTCTCTGGCATTATGGTAAGCAGGCTTATGTCTGGGTTGCTGTTCCTGATAATGAGCCTCCCGCACCTCCAGGTGCTATTATCATTGAAAATGATCAGGGTACGGCTTTCACTCTTCAATGGAACAGCTCTCCCTCTTTAGATATTTCTGGTTATTTGGTTTATAGGGGAAGTGGTTCTGACATTGATTCTATTGGATACTTCCCATCAATGGCCAGAAAGTTCAGAGATACGGATCTTTCCAAAGGTAAAGAGTATTTTTATCATATTATTGCTCTGGATACAGTAGGTAATCAGAGTGAACCCGCGGTATCAAATACAGTTTTTTTCCGTGATTTCAGTGCACCTCCAATGGTGCAATATGTATCTGTTCACAAGAGTGAAAATGGTATGCAGATTAACTGGGAACGAGTGGTTGATTTTGATCTTACAGAATACAGGGTATATCGTTCATCTTCACCAACTGGTACTTTTAAGAAAATCGCTTCAGTTCCGTTTGAGAAATTACAGTTTTTTGATAAAGAAGGTCGAGAAGATTTCTGGTACAGAATACGAGCAGTGGATTCCTCTGGTAATGAAAGTGAAAACAGTACCCCTCAGAAGGCAGGTAGGTAATTTTATAAATAAGGGAGAGTTTAAAAGTTCTGTAATAACGGAACCACAGGGAACACAGAGAAATAAAGAGAAAATGTAAAATAAATTTTTTTTTATCCTCTATATTTTTTTATTATGAGAAACCTTAGTGATTTTTTTGTTATTTGAAATCTCAGGAATTAGAAGTATTATCTTTAAAATACATAAAATATTTACAGTTATATTTTATCATGAGGTAAAAATAAAGTATATGACCTTTATTAGTTTTGTATGTTATATAAATTTTCATAACAATTTTTAAAAAAAGTATGAAACTAATTAAACATACATTTATACTGATTATCACTTTAATGGTTCTATTCCCATCATTTTGTTTTACCCAAGCCACTATTGATAAAGATCACTATCAGTCTCTCATTCCTGATCTAAAGAGAAATATTGAGCAGGATCCTTACAACAGTACATCATGGAAAATGCTTACTAAAGCTTACCAGAATATAGGAAAATCTGACTCTGCAGCTTTTACTGCCCGGTCATCTGAGGAATTCTTACCCGATGATATAACTCTTTATGCTTTTTATGCTGATTTATTCTGGAAGGCTTCCCTGTATACAGAAGCAGTGGTATGGATTAAAAAATTATATTCATTTAATCAAACCGAACAACTACGTACCTTATTGATTAATGCCTATCACAACGCAGGGGTTAAAAAAGCGCAAAGTTCTGATTGGAAGCTCGCCTCTCACTATTTTCAGGAAGCACTTAAGCTGGACCCTGCCACCAAAGAACGATATTCCCCTGCAGCTTTGGCTTTTACCAAAGTAGGAGATTATGAAAAAGCCTTAGAAATTATTTATCAAGGGAGTGAACATTTTAGAAAATCTAAAAAGCTTTTGGAAATACAGAAATATATTTATGTTCAACAGAAAGACTATAAAAATCTGGAGAAAATATTAAAAACATATGTAGAAAAAAATCCTGATGATGTTGATACACGATTAGATTTAATTAGAGTCCTGAATGTGTTGGGAAAACAGGGAGAGGCATTGGCTGATTTAGAAATAATGAAGCAACAATTTCCTGAAAATATGCAGATTTACGGAGAATTGTCTTCTCTTCAGAAAAAATCTGGTCAATTCACCCTGGAACGGCAGACATATATTGATATGCTTAATCAATATCCGGATGTTGACAGTTTATATTTAAAGATTGCTTACACTTATGAGAATGAAAAGAACTGGACAGAAGCCAGGAAGTATTATAATCAGTATTATGATAAACATCCTGGATCTATTAACTGTATGTTGTTAATTGCGAAAACATACCTCAAGGAATCAAAGCCTGATTCAGCCTTAACTATCTATCGAACTGTAGTTAAAAAAGAACCAAAAAATGTGTATGCTCTGGAACTTGCCGGGAAAACAGCTGCAGATATAGACCATCATCAGGAGGCACTTGATTATTTTCAGTTGTGGGCTGCAGAGTCACCAGATAATCCCTTGCCTCTTATTGCCCAGTCAAAAGTTTTACAAACACTGGGCAGAATTCATGATGCGATTCAAAAATATGAGGATGCAGAGAAAATTAAGGGAAATGCATTTTCTGCTTTTCAACTTTTTTTAATAAATAAAGAGATGGGAAATCTGGATAGAGCAAAAAATTTTCAGTCAAAAGTGCTCGAGCGAGTAATAGTCGAAATTGCAGCTAAAGAAAATGCTTTAAAAGCAACAGCAGCATCAGCAACTCATCTAGACCAATATGGAATTTATGTTGAAAATTATTCAAGAACTGCAGATAAAATTGCAAATTTACAGGATATTTTGAATAGTACGGTTGATAACTGGATTCCGGATCAGGGTGACGGTTCTTTGGAAAACCAGCTTAAAATTCTTTTAGAAGAATTTCCTGATGCTCCCATAATTCTTAAAATATTGGCTGAAATGTATTTTGAACAGGATGATTTTTACCAGGCGGAGATTTTTTTTAAGAAATTTCTTTCCTTGAAACCGCGTTCTATGCAAGGGCAACGGGGACTGGCAAGAGTGTATGAACAAACAGGGAATGATAAAACTGCTTTTTTTATCTATATGAGAATAGTGGAACTTGATCTTGTCAATCGGGAATCGTATCAGTCAGCCATTCGTTGTGCAGAAAAAACCGGTAAACTTAATGTGCTTGCCAGGAGATGGGATCAGTTACACCGTGCTTATAAAGATATAGACATGCTAAGAAATCATTTAATTCTTGTCTGGAATAAATTAGGCAGAAATGATAAAGTAAGAGAAATTATAAACTAACTGCTGTATTCTTTTATTATAAGGGAATCTTTATTAAAGAGATTTAAAATAGTTTCAATCCTCACACATTTTTTCTGTTACATTTATAGATAAGTTAATTTTAAACATACAGTGAATGATGCAATTTTTCATAATTTTTTCTCTTGACTTTTTTGTCTGCTGTTATTTAATTAAGATTATATTAAACAAGATTAATTATTTTGTTAGAAATATTTATAGGAGATAGAAAGATTATCATAAAATTAAAA
>CAYUAG010000011.1:0-4965 GCA_964442615.1 uncultured bacterium | reverse complement strand
GCATAGAGCATCGAGCAGTCGAAGAAACTTATAAAGACATTGCGGAAAGAATCATGCCAGATGTACTCATCGAAGATGATTGTGAAAGTATTGGTGGCAAAGATGAAATGACTATCACTCATGTGTCGTCTGACAAAAAGGCCAAGATAAAATCGATTCCATTGAAAGAATTTGGCGGGATCGATCATTTGCCTGATAATTTAAAAAAGCTTTTGCTTTATATTGTTTTAATAAGCAGTATTTTTTGTAATAGAATTGCCAATTGTTATGCAAATAGTAATTTAAATTTTGATGTAACAGAAGATACCTCAAGTATACATTTATTCAATAACGCTCTTAAATCCTTAGGTCAGGATAGTCTTAAAGTATGCTTTGATAGGTTGGATACTATAATTAAAAATTATCCTGATTATTTACCTGCTTATGAGATAATAGTTATAGTATTTCATAGAAAAGAGGAGGGTGATAAGTTAGAATTTTATTTTAATGAATTATTAAAAGAAGCTGATCAGCAGTGTGGAGCGTTTTTGGGTTTAGGGTGTCATTATTATCTTAATAAAAATTATGAACAGGCTATAGAATATTTTAAAAAATCAATACACCAGAATAATAATTTCTACCTCCCTTATTCCAAACTGGTCGACAGTTATAAATCAATTAATAAACTTAGTGAAGCAGAGAGCTATTTAAATGGACTCTGTTCAAAAACTAGTAGTAATGCAGCCTTGTTTTGCGGATTTGGTTATTTACATATGGTTTTAAGGAATTGGGAAAAATCATTGCAGTATCTTGATAAAGCTATAATGTACGATAAGGAATCAATTGAAGCTTACAAGCTTAAAGCAAATGTACTTTTTAATAATGGTAATTATAAAGAAGCTGAAAAATCATTACAAAAAGCAATGGATTTATGTCAAAAAAAATCTCATAAGGGAGAAAAAGCAATTATTCTTAATAATTTTGGTACCATGAAGTTCAATCAGGGCAGAATATACTCAGCTGATTACTATTTCCAGGAGGCATTGAATCTGTATAAGATGATTGGATTTTATAATCCGCTTTATACCGTACAAATGAATCTTGGGATGGTGAAAAACTATTCAGGGAATTATGATAAAGCTCTGGAACTTTTAAAAGGTTGCTTATCCTATTTTAAAATGGAAGAGGATAGTACTCACCTGTCAGCATGTTTGGGACATATTGGATGGGTGTATAAAAACAAGACCAACTATGATTCAGCTTTGGTATATTTTAAACCTGGAGCAGCAATTGCTGAGCAGATAGGTGATTTTCGGTTTGCAGCATATTGGAATCGTTTTATAGGGCTTATTCACCAAGAAACAGGGGGTTTGCTGGAAGCACTGGAATCCTATCATCGAGCTTTAAGATTTTCACGAAAATTTAAAGATAGAGCCGAACAGGCCCGTAACATAGCTGCAATAGGTAAAATCTATTATAAGATTGGGAAGGTGGATTCTTCTCAAATCTATTTTCAGAAAGCACTTAATATTCACCGAAGAACAGGAGATAAAATTTTTGAAGCCCATACTCTGGCAGATTTGGCCATGGTTCGAAATCATATTGGGAATTATTCCAAAGGACTTGAGTTTTATGAGAAAGCATACAGCATCGCTAAAGAGAATAATGATATTACATCACAATGTCGATTCTTAGAAAATATTGGTGCAGCTTATAGTCATTTTTCAGATTACAGATCTTCAGTAGAATATTATGATAAAGCATTAAGAATCGCTCAAGAATATAAAATGGCAAGTAATCAAATACGGCTATTGAGTAATTTAGGAAATATTTATTTATATATGCAGAAACCTGACAGCGCACTCCCTTTTTTAAGGAAAAGTTTTGATATTGCTGAGAGTACTGATTCAAAGACACGAGAAGTCAGTATTTTTTTTGAAATAGGTACTGCCTATGTAATGAAACATGAATATCAAAAAGCTTTGGTTTATTATAATTCAGCACTTAAATTAGCAAAAAGAACAGATCAACAGGTTCTATTACCTGAAATATTATTGAACCTGGGTTATGTGAATAAAAAGCTTGATAATTACAAAATTGCAAAAAATTATTATCACCAGGCATTGAAGCTGGCTACTCATATGAACTCTGTGTGGAATATTATAGATATTTATAAGAGATTAGGAGAATTATATTTTGTTCAGGATAGTCTTTCCTTGGCAGTATCACATTTAGAAAAATCAATTGTTACAATTGAGGGAATACGCAGTAAAATCAGTGGACAGAAATTTAAAATTTCCTATTTTGAAAGCAAAATAGATATTTACAATCTGTTGATACACAATCTTGTAACTTTGTATAAAAAAGATTTAGATAGACAACATCTGTACGATGCTTTTGCTTATTCTGAACGATCAAAATCACGTGCAATGCTGGATATGCTAAATCAAAATAAAGATATTTTTCTTGGTGGTATGTCGGTTGAACTGTTGGCAGAATGGAAAAAAGCTGAAGAAAGTTTGGAAAATGTTCAATCTGAATTAAGTATATTAACTCCGCAAATGGATCAAAAGTCTTCAATTATTGATAGTTTAAAAGCTGAATTAAAGCAGGCGAAATATTCATATGAAAAGATTCGAAATAAAGTAGATCGTTTAAGACCGGCATATTCCACTCTTAGTAAAGAAACACAACCAATAACCTTGAAAGAAATAAAAAAAAGAGTATTGAAATCCAACCAGACATTACTTGAATATACAATTGGGGAACATTATAGTTATGTGTTTGTTCTGCATGAAGATTCACTCTATGTTACGGATATTCCTGTTACCCAATCATCCTTAAAACAAATGCTTACAAATATGAATCAACAGTTTGGAATAGTACATGATCAATTTGATATTGAATTTGATTTAGAATTGGCTTATAAACTTTATCTGCAACTTATTCAGCCGGTAGAAAAATATATCAATTCAAGTGATGCGCTCCTTATTGTACCGGATAATATTTTATTTTATCTTCCCTTTGAATTATTAGTCATTGCGTATGATAAAAATAGGAGTAATGAATCTGTTTGGTATTCCAAGTATAGGGATGCAATCTTTCTAATTGAAAAATATCCAATATCTTACAGCAATTCTGTAAGTATGCTTGATCCACATTTATATAAAAATAAAATAAAAAATTCTCGAGATAGTTTATTAGCTATTGGTTGTCCATTTTATTTGAAAGAGACTTCGGATAATTATGCTTTACGAAGCTCTGAAAGATTACAATTCAAACCAATTCCATTTTCAAAAGATGAGATTTTCAGCATAGGGACTAAATTCAAGAATGCACGAATTATTTATGATAAGGAAGCTACAGAGGATATGGTAAAACGTATTGCTTCAAATTATCGTTTTCTTCATTTTTCAACTCATGGTTTGATAGATGAATATCAGCCATTATATTCTGGATTAGTGTTTTCCCAGGATAATGATCCCTCAGAAGACGGGTTTCTACAAACATATGAAATTTTTAATTTAGATCTGAATGCGGAGCTGGTAACATTAAGTGCATGTGGAACTGGACTTGGAATTCTGAAAAAAGGTGAAGGCATCATTGGGTTAAGTCGTGCATTTCAATATGCTGGTTCTAAGTCATTAGTTGTCAGTTTATGGAATGTTTCTGATGAATCAACCGCTCTGCTTATGACCCATTTTTATAAGAATCTCAAACAGGGGATGAACAAAGCAAAAGCCTTACAAAAAGCAAAATTAACTCTTATGAATTCTGTTAGTAACCAGGGAGAAATTCAGATTTCATATGCTCATCCATTTTTTTGGGCTCCTTTTATTTTAATAGGAGATTCACAGGAAATATACGAATCACAATCTGAATATACACAACTATACTGGTGTATTCTTGTAGTTGGTATTATTGGTGTTTTTATTATTTCTATGAGACTGATACAACGAAAAATAAAATATAAAGCCAAGGGAACATAGTTAATCCAGATAGAATTTTAAATCCTGTCTTGTTTTTAATTCAACTTATTAAAATTTTTTATAGTTATTTTATGTTAGGGAGATAAAATTATTTTCTTATAACCTTTATATGTGTTGATGAACTCAATAATATGTAGTAGATATTATTTCTTCATATCAATTTTGTTAATCTTTTTTTAAGTTTTTCTGCTTTCTTTATAAAAGGATTTTCACTTAGTTCAGTTAACTTTTGTATCATTTTTAATGCATTTTCTTTATGGTTCATTTTTAAATAGACTTGGGTCAGATACCAGTATCCTTTGGCTTTGTCAGGTTGTTGTAAAATATATAGTTCAAGATTGTATTTAGCTTTTTCAATATGACCTTTTAGATAATAAGACACTCCAAGATAGAAACGTGCCAGATAAAAAGAAGAGTCAGCTTGAATTACTTTTTTTAAACTGGTAATTGCTTTTGAGTAATCTCCTTGGGTATAAAAATTCATACCCTGTTCCCAGTTGAAATCACTGTATTTTTTTTCGGAACGTAATTTGAGTTTTGTATAGGGGTAAGGAGTGGAAACAGCTAATTCTGCAAGTGTTTTTGGTTTATTAATCTCATTATATATTGTATAGATACATACAATTAACATCACAGAAATCATGACAGGTACCAGTTTTTGTATGGGTGATCTATGCACCTTAAATATATTTTTTAATCGAGAGAACCACTTATAAATGTTAATTTTTATTAACGAGGATGATAGCTTTCTCTTAAAATTGGATTTCATTATGTTTAGTAGTTTTAAATGTTTATAGGTTTTAAAACATTCTTTGCATCCTTGTAAATGAGTTTTTATTGAATACATCTCTTCTTTGGATTGAATGTTATTTTCAGTAAATGCAGCTAATTGACCCACAGGGATATGGTATTGAATTTTATTACTCATTATGGATTTTATGGTGTTATTAAGATTCTGTAATTCATTAAGTTTTTTTTGGCACTGGGAACACTTTTT
>CAYUAG010000010.1:15793-57264 GCA_964442615.1 uncultured bacterium | reverse complement strand
ACTCCGATACTTATTAATATTGCTTTACATGAGGCAATTCGTGAGATAAGCTTGAAATGGTGGGAAGATGAGAATAGCGATTTCGATATTGGGGAGATAAAGAAGGCAAAAGATTTATTCGATGAAATGTGGGCAGCGTATCTAATAGGATCACAGGGGTAAATAGATATGGCAAGAAAAAAAGTTAAAAAGAGAAAGATAAAATACGTCGACGGCGATGGAGTAGAACATATCCTCGATAACGCTATTGAAATTACCTTGGGAGGAGGCACATCTATAGAGGATCTGGTTGAAGAAGCCCTAAATATTGATGAAGATGACGAAGTAATAAAACAGAAAGCAAAAGAAATTGAGACTTTTCTGAAGAAAAATGCAGATAAAAATGCATTAAAAAAATGGTATGACCTCGGCCAAATTCTGCAATTCGTAAATGAACTTAATTTGAATGATGAAGCCTCAAAAAAGGAGGCATTTCGCCGACTTTTCCTTGATTTGAATGTCGACACAATTAGAAATCCGGCTCTTGAAAAAATCGTTAGATACCCTTATCATATGTATATACTTTCAAGGATTCCACAGGAAATGGTTTTTAGAAAAGGTATGACGTGGTCAAAATGGTTTGACATCCTTGAATATAAAGCTATCGTTAATAATTCGAATATTCTTAATACTTTAGTTAAAGAATGCTGTGAAAAAAATTGGTCTTCGTCGGTACTTAGAAAAAAACTACAAGCTTTAAATAAAAAACTGAAGAGTAAAAATTTTGAATAGTCAATTTCACGCTGTAGACCTATTTGCAGGATCTGGCGGGCTTAGCGAAGGATTTAGGCAGGTTGGATTTGATATTTTAGCTCAGATCGAAATGGATAAATGGGCCTGTGAAACCCTTCGGACACGTCACTTTTATTATGGATTAAAAAAAGCACATAAATTGTTTTTATATCATAAATATTTAAAAAATGAATATTCACTTGAAAAAATTCTTGTAAATTTTAATGAACTAGAAACATCAATTAAACATCGTGTAATTCAATCAACCTTTGGAATAGACAGTACAAATGATATAATAACAAAAATCGAAGCAAGTAAAAAATTACACGGTGCCAGCCATTACCATGTAGTTCTTGGTGGTCCTCCGTGTCAACCTTATTCATTGGCTGGAAGAGCTCGAGATCCATTTAGAATGGAAAAAGACGATAGACATTTTTTATACAGGTATTACCTCGATATGCTTGAATGTCTTCAGCCAGATTTTTTCGTATATGAAAATGTCCCTGGCCTTTTTACAGCCAGATCTAAAGGCAAAGAAATTTTCATTAAAATGTTGAAAGACTTTTCTTCTTTAAATCCTCCATATATAATCACTCCTCCTTTAGAACAAATTTATGAAGATCCATGTAGTTATATTCTGGATAGTGCAGACTTCAAAGTTCCTCAGAGAAGAAAAAGGCTGATACTAATTGGTTATAAAAAATCCCTTGATACCTTAAATCTTGAATTACAAAAAGTATTTACAAAACTTCAAAAAAAGGCCTTAAGGAATCGTAAGAAAGGGCTTTTAACAGTAGATGATGCTATTGGAGATTTACCTTCTCTAAAACCTAGAGAGGGAAGCGATGACTGGTTTGGATATTATGAACAAAATGAAATCTTAAAAAACTATCAAATTAAAATGAGAAAAAATTCAAGGGGTGTTTTAAACCATAAAGCAAGAACACACATGTATAGTGATTTAAAAAGATATAAATTTTTCATTGAAAATCATAAAAACGGTAATGGATCTGCTACCCTTAAAGATTTGAAAAACTCAAGACCTGATTTAATTCCAAATCACCGCCATCTTGATAAGTTTCTGGATAGATTTAAGGTCCAATGGTGGAATAAACCATCTTCAACAATTATGGCACATATATCCAAAGATGGGCATTATTATATACATCCTGACATCGATCAATGCAGGTCTTTTACTGTAAGAGAAGCAGCCCGCTGTCAGTCTTTTCCCGATAATTTTAAATTCGAAGGACCAAGAACTCATCAGTTCATACAGGTGGGTAATGCAGTACCACCTTTATTAGCATATGAAATTGCTCGTGTTTTAATGAAGGAATTAAAAAAAATATATGAAAGCTGAACACTTATTAAAAATTCCAGATAAAGAAAATATCCGTATATTCAGAATTAAAATTGTAAGATGGTTTAAACATAATGCAAGAAAATATCCGTGGAGAGAAACAAAAGATCCTTTTCGGGTTTTAATTGCAGAAATAATGTTACAGAGGACAAAAGCTGATCAAGTTAAGAATGTTTATGAATGTTTATTTTACGAATATCCAGATCTCCAATCGTTATCAGTTGCTGACAGTAAAAAAATAGAAAAAATACTCTATCCTCTGGGATTAAAGTGGCGTGTTCCGGCTTTTGGTTTAGTTGCGAGAGATATCAGGGAGAAATACAAATCCAAAGTACCGGATGAGCGAGACGAATTAAAAAAATTACCAGGTGTAGGTGATTATGTTGCTGGAGCTGTTCTCTCAATAGCTTATGGGAAAAAAGAATGGATAGTTGACAGTAACATTGTAAGATTATTCAGACGCTATTTTGGGATTGAAACTTCAAAGGAAGGGCGACGGGATAAACATGTAATCAAGATTGCAAAAATGTATTCTAATTGTAAAAATCCACGCCAAACAAATCTCGCCATACTCGACTTTTCTGCTTTGATTTGTAAACCAGTAAGACCACTTTGCCAAGACTGTATATTATTAAAGTATTGTAAACACAAAAATTATTAATTAAAATACACACTTAATATTTATAACTCATTTAACTTTTAGTTTGCCAGTGTTTAAATAATTTTATTCAGAGTTATCAATTTTATAAAAAAACGTAGTTCAAATGTATATTATCATTAAAAAATTATGTTCCTAGCTGTTGACATCCACTATTCCCAAAATCATGCAACTGCAGCCGGAATCACATTCGATTCCTGGAAAGCAGAAAAACCTGTAAAGCATTTTATCAGTCAAGTAAAAGACATCACTCCCTATGAACCAGGAAACTTCTACAAAAGAGAGTTACCCTGTATTCTCAGTTTAATACACGAACACAACTTACATCCGGAAAGCATAGTAATCGACGGTTTTGTCTTTCTGGATGGTCACACCAGACCCGGATTAGGCAAGTATCTTTTTGATGCTCTGCAAGAAAAAATTTCAGTAATTGGAGTGGCCAAAAATCCATTTAAAAATATCTATGCAAAATATAGAGTATTTCTGGAAAACAGCCGGAGGCCTCTGTATGTTACTGCAACCGGAATTGATCTGACCGTGGCCCAGCAACATATCAAAAACATGCATGGTAATCACCGCATACCAACCTTGTTAAAAAAAGTGGATCAGCTGAGTAGAGGTATTAATAATTGATCAAACAAAAATTAACATATAAGGACCATAGTCTACAAATTAATACTTGATACTTGTATATTAAAATATTATAATCCTGTTGATCCTGTGAATCCTGTCAAAAAAAATAAAGGACACACATACATGAAGGCAAAACTTAAAACCTATCCCAGCATACTAAATCAAGTGATTGGTCCGGTCATGAGAGGGCCATCAGCTTCTCACTGTGCCGCTTCTGTTCACATCGGGAATCTGGCCAGAGAATTTATGCAGGGTAACATTGACTCAGTATTGGTTGAATTCCATCCTCATGGTTCCCTGGCAACTACTCATGAGAGCCAAGGCTCAGACATGGGACTGTTTGGCGGTTTGCTTGGTTGGGACACCACAGACAAAAGGCTTACAAACACTCAAACAGCCATTAGAGAAGCCGGAATAGATATCAATATACAAATCACAGATTTCGAAGCTCACCACCCAAATACTTATAAACTGACGCTGAAAAACAAGATCGAATCACATCAGATTATAGCCCTCTCCACCGGAGGAGGAATGATAGAAATCACTGAAATCGACCATATTCCGGTATCCATTCAGGGTGATTACCATGAAACCCTTATTTTTTCTGATCAGGAAATCCCTGCAATCTATAAATATCTGCAATCCGTTCTGACAGCCGATGATATATCCATCAGGAAAAATAATAACCATCAATTCATTGAAACCAAATCCCAGCAACCTTTACCAGATGCAATTGTCTCTGAGCTTGAGAAAAAATTTAATCTTACCCATATAAAGACTCTATCCCCGGTATTACCGGTTCTCTCCCGGAAAAATATTCAGGTGCCTTTTCTTACCTGCAAGGATATGCTTAATTACAATTCCAGTAAGAACCTTGCTCTCTGGGAGTTAGCCCTGAAGTACGAAAGCCAGAGGAGTAATCTGAAAGAGAAAGAAATTTTCAAAAAAATGGAGGATATCGTCCGGATTTTAAAAAAATCGGTACAGGATGGCATTAAGGGAACTGATTATAAAGATAGAATTCTGGGTTATCAGTCAGGAAAATATCTGACCACAATTGAATCCGGAAAACTGATCGATATCGGTATACTGAACAAGATTATACTGTATGTAACTGCTTTAATGGAAGTAAAAAGTTCTATGGGAATTATTGTGGCAGCACCTACAGCCGGGTCCTGTGGCACGCTTCCCGGGACCTGCCTGGGAACCGCCCAAGCTTTAGATCTTTCTCTGCAGGAAACAACCAGGGCAATGTTGGCTGCAGGAATGATAGGAATTTTTATTGCTGCCCATTCCACTTTTGCTGCAGAAGTAGGAGGGTGTCAGGCAGAATGCGGAGCCGGATCCGGAATGGCTGCTGCTGCTCTGGTTACCTTAAAAGGGGGGACCCTCAAGCAGGCTTTAGGAGCTGCTTCCATGGCTCTGCAGAATTCTCTGGGAATGATCTGCGATCCGGTGGCCAACCGGGTGGAAGTCCCCTGTCTGGGGAAAAATATTATGGCTGCCAGTAATGCTCTTGCCTGTGCTAATATGGCTCTTGCAGATTATGATCCGGTTATTCCCTTAGACGAAGTGATAGAAACCATGGACAGAGTAGGAAAAAGCATTCCCTCAGAATTACGCTGTACTGCCCGGGGTGGTTTATCTATTACCAGAACTTCAAAAATGATAGAAAAAAAATTGCATGGTAGGTAATCGTCTTATATTTTTTTAATAACAACCAAAGTAATATCATCAAACTGGGGCCTGGTTCCAGCATACTTTTGTACATCTTTAATTATGGTAGAAATAAGTTCATGTGCACTCTGTTCTCTGTGCGGTCCTGCGATCTCTATAAGTTTCTTTTCACCATATTCTTCATCCTTTGAATTCATAGCCTCAGTAATGCCATCAGAATAAAGAATAAATACATCACCTGCTTGAAGCGTAACCGTGTCTTCCGGATAATCATATTGTTTCAGTATGCTTAAACAGACACCAGCAGTCTCCTGCATACTGACCCCCCCTTCTCCAGAAATGAGCACCGGTCGGTTGTGTCCAGCATTGGTATATCTAATTACATGTTGATCTGAATCCAGCACACCATAAAACATGGTGGCAAATTTATTAGAAGCAGTGTTGCAATAAAGTAAATGATTTATTCTTTTAATAGACTGGGCCGGATGAGCATCTCTGGCTGTTTCGGCACGTACAGTTGCCTGAAGATTGGCCATGAGCAGTGCCGCAGGGATTCCTTTCCCCGAAATATCACCCAGGCAAAAAGCTAACCGATGTCTATCAATCGATATAAAATCAAAATAATCACCACCTACTATCTGGGCTGGATAACTGACTCCAGCAATGTCATACCCTTCTAATTGTGGTGCGGCCTTGGGCAGCAGCTGGTGCTGAATATCCGCTGCCAACCGGTGCTCCTCCTGGATACATGTCAACATCTGCTCCTGTTTATACAGTCTGGCATTTTCGATGACCTGGGCAGATTGCGCTCCAATAATTGATAACAAGCGCTGATCGTCTTCAGTAAATCCTTCATCATTCTTTTTATTAAAACAGGCAATCAAACCAATCATTTTTCCTTTTAAAAAAAGAGGAACACACAGCAATGATTTAATCTGTACACCGTCTCGGGGTATGATTTGAAATCGTTTATCAGTCTTGAGATCATTTACCAGCAGCGACTTACGGTTCTTCAGCATCCAGCCAGTTAACTGAGCATCTAGACGATAAGGCGTTTGGAAACCACTGTGATTAACTTCCCGGATCATAGTTTGAAAAGGATTTTCTGTTACTTCTTCCTTCAACAGCATAACAGCAGTTTGTTCTACATTAAAATGCTTTATACATTTCCTGACCATCAATTCTTCAATTTTATTGAGTTCCATTGTTGAAGCAACAGCCGTGGATATCTCATTGAGAATTGAGAGCTCTTCCACGGCTCGCATAAGTCGTTCATTTTCTTTTCTTAGCGAATCGATATTACTGCTTACATTATCTTTCATAAGTAAACCCTGTTTTTAAAAAAAACTAACTCTAATAAAAAATTACCATAATGATTCTTATCTATTTTTAACCAGGTATATTTGCCATAAATCCCGAGTACTCGTATGAATAATTGGTGTAAGAGCCAACTTCCCCGTTTTTCCAATGCTCTTCTCTAAATAGCTCAATTCCGACAATTTATTCTCTACCTCCATATCTAAAGGGATGTCAAATCCCTCTCCCTTCATCAAAAGAATTCCCTTGGCGCGAATTGCCAATTCAAGATTAATCCTTAAATAACAAAGCATATCAGCCAAAATTAATCCAGGAAATTTCTCTTTTATTGATTGAAGATATTTACCGATATTCGTTTTTGAAACTTGTCCCTTGGTAATAAATTCCAGCATGATTACATCCGTATCCAGTCCCAGCTCAAGCCAATCCCTTAGCAGCTTCTCACTTCGGGCAAAAATAAAAGCAATCAGGGTAGGAAGTAGAATTAACTGCATAACCGTTATCAAACGAGGATCCAGAAAAATGTAGTTGAAAAAGGAATGTATCACAATCGCAATTAATAATCCGGGTAGAAAGTGATATAGTTTAACAGACGGGCTTCTCTCTGACATACTCTTTGCTACAATCCCCATTATACAAACAGTTCCTCCATGCATGACAGCGGTCCCGAAACCCCTGATAATCCAAAGAAACAAATTGGAAGTCTGCAAATGTATAAAATAATCAATGTTCTCAACTACTGCAAAACCGGCTCCAATAGCAAAACCATAAATAGCACCGTCAACCATAAATCCGATCTTTTTCTTTTTCATCAGTAAGACTAAATAACTTCCCTTTATTACTTCTTCCAGAACCGGTGAAATCGATCGACTGTATACCGTTAATTTAACTTCAAATTGTGCTAAAATCCAGGTTGTAATAAAAAAACAAATAACACCTGAAAGACCACCTATAACAATTGTAACTATAATGGAACGTAAGCGTACCAATTTATAGCTATCCAATAGAACCAGGATGGCCAGAAAAATGAAAACAGGCGCTAAACTTACAAGTACTCTTGTAATTCCAATCATAATATCTTCAAAGAAATCATAAATTCCCTCGAAACTCGTTGATCCTCTCTGAAAGCCTGTGCGTATCCCAACGAAAATGTTGATTTAAGTAGTGAGAAAGTAACCAATCTCACATCAAACTGACCACCCACATTCAGATATGTCTTATAAATCTCTTTACTATCAAAGTTGGTTACCATGGCTGCGGAAAACAGGGCAAAACGGGCCCATCTGAAGTAAAAACTGGGAAATCCGAAGTGTACAAACCTGATGGGTGGAAACGTCCATTCCAGCATAACTTTTCCATAATTAGTCCCACCTAGTTCATTTAATTCGAATCCTGGAAAACTGTAGTAACTGTGATACCGTTGAATTTCCTGATAATCAACCCAATTATTACCAAAACCCCCAAAATAAAAATTGGCAAAGGGTTCATTCCTATCTCCAAGGGAATAACCAAGGGAACTTCTGAACCACAATGAGGAGTGATGCCAGGGTAATAAAAATCCGAAATCGTAATTTGTATAAAAACGGGGATATAATTTAGCATTTACATAATTCATTCTGGACGCAAGTTTCCAAGTAACGCCCTGTTCGTACTCTACTGCTCCCAAAGAACGCAGTAAATAAGAATAATCCAAATCTGCACTAAAAGTTAAAAACTTATCAAAAGAGACATTAATGTTCTGATAATTCGGTAATTTATCCAATCCCCCGTACCCAGCAGCATTTAGAGTATATTCCAATTTTTTGGGTTTATCATAAATAAGGTAATCCGAATAGCGCATACCCAGAGAATATCCCTTCCGGCTGGCTTTAGTGGGGCCGAACAGATCATAAAAATCCGTTCCGTTATACGTGCCATACAAATTCAGATTCCAGTGAACATAATCGAAAAAAAAGTGAAACCGTTCTTCTGCAGGTAATACTTTATTGGGGGTATAGGAAACGGTAAAATTAAGAGCATCGATACCACCCAGCGGATCCAAAAGATTGAATCGAAAACCATAGGCAGGCATATCCTTGTAACCCTCAACCACGGGATACACAGAGGCAAATCGCAGATTCTGCAGACTCTTATACGATCCCGCTGCTATGGTAAGTGTATCAAGATCGATGAGCTTTGGATTCGGTGGAACCAATTTCCAACTTTTAACCACCGGATACTCTTCTGCTATACTGTTACCGAGAAAAGTAATGGCCTCTACAGTGCATAAGGTATCAGGAATCATAACCGGCGTAAATCCCTTGCCTGAATAACGATAAACAAGCAAAGAGTCCCCTGGCATAACCAGCGGCCGGAAAAATCCGTTCTCGGTGTTGCTGACAATATTGGTTGTTTTGTTTATGAAGTCATATCTGTATACATTTGATACGCCACTGTAATAGGAAGTACCGTACAGAGAGCGGCCGTCAGAAGAAAATACAAAATTCTGGGGTGAATTATCTTCAAACTCTTCCAGAATATCGTAGGTAGTTTCCCCCTGCAGCAGCTGTTTGATATCGAATTTTATCAACCGTTGATCCCCGTTAATTTCAACCAGTGATCCGGTAAGCATACTGCCATCAGGAGAAATATCGATATCAAAAAGATCCTTACCGTATGTAAACCGAAGTATTTCCTGATAGCTGTCATAGGGCGGCAGGACTCTTACCAGAGAAGAAAAACCGTCATGATGACGTACACCCCAGATGGATTTATCTGCCGAATTAAAGGTTATATCTCCCATCCTCGCTCTCTTAAGCAACACCCGCTGCTCACCATTTTTTAGATTTACGGCATTTAAATTACGCCATTGTGAACTGTTATGGGTTGTAAAAAAAAGTTTATTTCCCTCTGGATCATATGCCAGGGAAGTTACATAGTAAAGCGCAGGAGAGGGCATATCACATATTTTTTCTATGTTACCTGAACTCAGATCAATTGAGGCAATTTGAGAAATCTGGCCCGGATAATTTATCCCCACGTATATTTTATTTCTTTTAGGATCATAGTATGTACGGGAGACAGAGCCAAGCGGCTCCTGCTGGCAAATTTTTCTATGGGGAGTAACAGGATTTTGTCGAATTGTTTCAAGGTTCTTTTCCTGCCACTCATGTTCCCAGCTAATCCAATTCTGCCAGGTGTCATCAAGACTCATTCCATAGACATTGCGAAATTGGGCGGTAAAATACCTTTTACTCTCTTTTGTCCGGTTATACCACTGTAAAAGTTTTTCAATACCATACTTATAGGCCAGATAGCAAACAAAACGGGTTCCGTAGAGATAGGAATTAACACCAATCTGAAAATCGATGGTCGTTCCTTCTGATTCTAATCCTACAATATCATAAAAATGGCTGGAATCATTTACCATGGAACGGAATACCATCTCATCGTACCCGTTCTGAGCACGGCCAATCCCACCCGACATCCAGGTTTCCATAAAAACCGCTATTCCTTCATGATACCAGCGAGGTGAATACCAGCGAGGTGTGGTGAGAAAACTATAAACCATTGATAATGGATTTTCCGCAATAGGAATTACTTTACCGAAGAATAGAATCCTGAAGAATTTATCGGAAGTAGCAGCCTTGTCTGTAGCCAGAACATGAACAAGTTCATGATTCATAACCCAGTTCATACGCTCATTGGCGGGTGATATTTCATACACATAATCAAAAGGTTCTATGCCGATATTAATATAATTCCAGGGTATTGTATTTGTACCGCCAGAACCATAATCATTGAAGTCCTGCAATAAAATAGTCACTTCTTCTGAAGGAGTATAATCGAACAGCTTACGGTGAAACGATAGAGAATTTTCAAAACAGCGGGCAAGATGAGGAATAATATACGAATGATTTTCATCATAGTAAATTAATCGGAGGTTTTTAGTTCGCAAAGAGTAGAGCGGAACCTGTGCTCTGACAGTAGACAAGAGTGAAAGTAATAACAGGCCCATAAATATACATAAAAAGACTGCACTGCCCCTCCCTATACGGCTTTTCACAGGCGTCCAGACAAAATTCATATCTATCCTCCTAATATTGTCATGAGTGTGCAAAACCACTTTTTGCATCTATTACCTATTCAAATGTACATTATCCATACTTTAATAAAGAAAGGATATAACACTTCTCCTAATGCAAAAAAAGGAAGGAGGAGAAGGCCGGTCTTCTGGCTTCTCCTCATACTTTCCTGCACATCATTGTCCGGTTAATTTTGTTGTTAAATTCCACTCCCTATTCCAACACCCCATCCCAGCGATCTCATCCGTTTGAGAGTTTCTATTCTATGCAACTGTTGCATTTTTCCCAGTGCCTGAGCTCTCTCCAAAGAAGCCATCTTAGCCAGGGCTTCAGCTCTTTCTAGTACCGGCAGTTTCTCCAGTGTCCTGACTCTATCCAGGGTAGCGAATTTTTCCAGGACCTGGGCTCTTTCCAAGGCTGGTAATTTTTGTAGAGTCATTGTTCTTTCCATAATTGGCATTTTTGCCAGAGCCTCAGCTCTTTCCAGTACAGCCATTTTTTCCAGTATGGCTGCCCTATCCAACACAGCCATTTTCCTCAGAGCATAGGCTCTATCCAGAACCGACATCTTTTCCAGAGCCTCAGCTCTTTCCAGGACCGCCATCTTATCCAAATCGGCTTGGGCTCTTGCCAGACTCTCCATTCTTTCCAAAGCCTCAGTCTTTTCTAAGACAGCCATCTTCTCCAAGGCTTGAGCTCGTTTGATCTCAGCCATGCAATCCAAAGCCTGAGCTCTTTCCAACACAGCCATTTTCTCCAGGATCTGAGCTCTCTCCAAAGCTTCTAATTTCTCCAAAAAAGCAGCTCTTTGCAGAGCAGTCATTTTTTCCAGTATAGCTGCTCTTTCTAGAAAAGCAAACCTTTCCAGGGATTGGAAGCGTTGTAAAGCAGCCATTTTTTCCAGAGTAGCCGCTCTCTCCAGAACAGCCATTTTTTCCAGAAAAGCAGTTCTTGCTAGAGCAGACATCTTTTCCAGAGTCATTGCTCTCTCCAGTACAGCCATCTTTTTAAGTGCTTCAACTCTTGCTAATTCTGTCATTTTTTCTAAGGTAGCTGCTCGTTCCAATAAAGCCATCTTTTCCAGAGCTTGAACTCTTTCTAAGGCTTTCATCTTCTCCAAGGTTGCAACTCGTTCTAAAACAGGCATTTTCTCTAAAGCTTGCACTCTTTCCAATACAGCCATCTTCTCCAAGGTTGCTGCTCTCTCCAAAGTGGTAAATCTTTCCAAGGCTTCCACCCTTTCCAACACAAACATCTTCTCCAAGGTCTTGGCTCGTTCCAGGGTTTTCATTTTTTCCAAAACGGCATATCGTTCCAGAACAGGCATTTTTTCCAGGGTCAGGGCTCGTTCCAGTACAGGCATTTTCTTTAAAGACTGGAACCGTTCCAGTACAGCCATCTTTTCCAAGGTCAGGGCTCGTTCTACGAAGGTCATTCTCTCCAGAGCCTTGGTTCTTTCCAGTACAGCCATTTTTTCCAGTATGGCTGCCCTATCCAACACAGCCATTTTCCTCAGAGCATAGGCTCTATCCAGAACCGACATCTTTTCCAGAGCCTCAGCTCTTTCCAGGACCGCCATCTTATCCAAATCGGCTTGGGCTCTTGCCAGACTCTCCATTCTTTCCAAAGCCTCAGTCTTTTCTAAGACAGCCATCTTCTCCAAGGCTTGAGCTCGTTTGATCTCAGCCATGCAATCCAAAGCCTGAGCTCTTTCCAACACAGCCATTTTCTCCAGGATCTGAGCTCTCTCCAAAGCTTCTAATTTCTCCAAAAAAGCAGCTCTTTGCAGAGCAGTCATTTTTTCCAGTATAGCTGCTCTTTCTAGAAAAGCAAACCTTTCCAGGGATTGGAAGCGTTGTAAAGCAGCCATTTTTTCCAGAGTAGCCGCTCTCTCCAGAACAGCCATTTTTTCCAGAAAAGCAGTTCTTGCTAGAGCAGACATCTTTTCCAGAGTCATTGCTCTCTCCAGTACGGCCATCTTTTCAAAAGCCTCAAACCGTTTCAGGGCCTCCATCTTTTCCAGAATCGCTATCCGCTCCAGGACTGCCATCTTCTCCAACGCCTGAGCTCTCCTTAGAGCAGACCTGTTTTCCAAAGTAGTAGCAAAATCCTGCAGAGATAAAATCTGCATAGACTGATTACTGCCAGAGTCTCTCAGTACTACATCCTGGTCAGTAATTTGCTCGGCGCGGAATTTGTCAACTTTCTTTACACCACCTATGGTACCCTTGATATCCATTGAATCCGGCCAGGGATACAGAGTGGCAAAATAGATAACAATTACTACTGCAATTACTATTGCACCGATTAACAAACCTAACCGCCGTTTCTTCGTGGTCTGTTTACCCATAATTAATCCTCCTATTTTATAAAACATGAATGGGAAAATCTTTTACTACTTAAAATACAACTAATTGAAAAAAAAGTTGATTAAGTTTCATTATTTTACATCCACTTTTTGTCTAAGGGATTCTAGCTGGATGGTATGCGTATACTTTTCAGCTCCCTTCTGCCTGATGAATAGTTCTATTTCAGAGGCAACAGGTGACTTTCTGTAAAAGAAAAGAAGGAAGTGGACATTTGTCAAATTAGCAAACCGGACATAGTTGTTCTCATTTTCAAGAGATATTTTAGTATTATTTACTGGCTTGACACCATAAAAATAGTTATCGGCCGAATTATATTCAAATATCAACTCATAGTTGACATCGGCTTGTAGGTTGACTTCACAACCGATAAACTCATTGTACTGTGTGAATTGCACAAATCCATTGATCTCCTCAACCTTGATATTTAGTGTTTTCAATGGTAGAAAACGACCTTCTGCATGCATGCCTATAGTTCCCATAAAGTCACGGGCACCTGAAACATTTTTTCCCTTATCCAGAGAAACCAGAAGCAAAAGAAAAATACCAACAACCAATCCTCCAGCAAAAGCAAAGGCCATTCTGGGGGAAAACAGGGAATTGCTCCGAAGAGAACGGAGCCTGGCTATAAACTTTTTATCCCTGCCCTTATAACGGTTAAGGTCAATTGAATTCATGATATTCTTTTTTATATCCGCCGGGGGATCTATATTAGAAAAATCAGCAAAAAGCTGTAACGTTTCCATCTGTTGATTATACAGTTTCTCTGCCTGAGGATGTTGACGCAGGTACTCCTGAAGCCAAGCTTGTTCCTGGGAGGTGATAGTTCCCTCAATTTCTCTGCTGATCAATTCTTTGAATTTTTTATTGTTCATTGGATGTATATCCTTTTTCGCTCAAGAGCAGCCTCAACTTTCGCCTAGAGGTAAACAAACGGGACTTCACTTTCTTTTCAGAAATATCCAGGATATAAGCAATATCCGTATAGGATAATTGTAGAAAGTACTTAAGGACAATCACCGACTTATAATCGATACTCAGAGAATCGAGGGAATTATAAAGATTTTCTCTCACCTCTGTTTGATTACAAGTCTCTACCGGTGACTTCTCTTCTGAACGTATCTCCCGATTCAATTCCTCCGTTTGTTTATTTTTTTCTATAAAATTCAAAGTTTCATTAACTGCTATACGATACAACCAGCTAAAAAACTTATATTTCGGTTTATAGGTTCTAAGCTTTTCATACACTTTGATAAAAACTGTCTGGGTTATATCCTGAGCATCATCATAGTTGTGTAGCATCCTATAGGCAATATTGAACACCTGCCTTTGGTATCTATCTATCAGTATTGCGAATACCTCTACATCTCCCTGCAAACAACAATGGATACATTCCCTGTCATTTTGTTCTAACATAAATACAGGTCCCGCTTAAAAAGGTTGGTAAAATTTTTAAACTTTATTCAATTTCAAAAATCAAATCAAATCCGGCATAGTGAAATATATCACGTATGTGATTACTCATGTTGATTAGCTTTAATTGTCCCCCAGACTCTTTTAGCCTTTTTTGAGTCCCTAATAATATTCCCAGCCCACAACTGGAGATATATTCTAGCTCTGAAAAGTTTATAACAGCTGACTCTTTTATCTGATTAAAAAATCTCATGGCATAGTCTTCCTGGGATGCATCAAATCGCCCTTCTAATTGCAATTCATTATTTTCAATTGTTATTTTTAACATTTTTATTCTCCAGATATTTTATCAAGGTAATTCTACTTTCTCTGTTTTCGTATTTATAATCTATCTCATCCATTATCTTGTGAATAAGAGGAATTCCCAATCCTCCTACTTTTCTTTCTTCCAGTTTTTTCTTAAAGTCATATTCTTCTGTCATCCGAATATCAAATGAGTCTACATCCGTATCAATAACCGAAATGACAAGCTTATCATCATCTCTTGATAAGGAAATAATAACAGGATTGTCATTCCCCTTAATATGTTTTACCGCATTCGTAAACAGCTCTTCTACAACCAGATTTACAGGGAAGATTGTTTTCTCATCCAGATTGCTTTTCCTGGCAAAATCGAGAATATAGGCAGAGATTTTCTTAAGTGATGCCAGTTTTCTTTCAAATGGTTTAGTCATTTCTCCCATAATTACTCCGCTACTGTTATTTTTCTTACTATAAATTAATATTATATAAAAAATATCTTATTATCACGTATCTTACAAATTTTATTTTGGAATACCATTCTGCCAATCATTTAATAACTCCTAAAAGGGCACTCAGTCAATCACGCTTTTCTCGTACTATCGCATCACAGTAATCACAAAGAATATGATCACTTTCGAAAACAATATGTTTTTTATCTTCTTCCAGTATTCCCAGAATTTGAAAAAAATTTATCTGTGTTCTTTCATGAGAAAAATAATTATAATATCTTCCTTTAATCATGAAGATTGGTATATTGAACCTATGCATATGTTAGGATGGTTCAGGGCAACAGTTCGTTTGAGTCTTGTGTCCTCGGCTTTGTAGACCACTCCCATTCCACCTTCACCTAGTTTTTCCAGAATTTGGTACTGAGAAATCGTTTTGCCTATCATTGTTATCACCACTCATTATGAAACATCTTATTTACTCTGTGAGATAGATCAAGTGAATTATTAGCTATCAACTAATTTAAATACCATATCATAATTTCATTCTTTTAAATAGCATTTTTCATTATCTCACAGGGTACATGAGATATGGTTTTACCGATCATAAAAAACACTTCCACCTTCGGCCTGCCAAATTATTATATTTCATTAAGAATAACAAGCTCTTCCACAGCCTGTTACAGCCGCTGGTTCTCCTGTCTTAAATCATCCATACTGTCCGTGGAGTTAATTGTTATTACTCAACATCCCGTGTCAATAAATATTGCATCTTAAATCTACTACTAATATACTGATATTTTATTTTTTTATCAAATTTCCCTATAAACTCTCTGCTCAAGCCTGTGATTGACAGTTATATCAATTATTATTCGAAGACATCATTCAGTCCTGGTAATTCAGGAAATTCAGGTATATCCTCCAACGGATCAAAGACACTTCCTTCGATAATTATTCTCCTGTCCTCGCCCTTACATGGTTTTTCAAAATAATAAATTAACCTTTCTACTACTTTAGCTGCCGTCTTAAGTAATCGTAATATAATTTTAAGCGCCCTTAACAAAGGCTCACGCCTTAAAACAACATCTGTTCCTTCCATTTTAATTACCTCCTTTCAAAGATTCATACAAATCGAAAAAATTAAATTAATTAAGATAAAGAAAATACTTTTTCATCCATTACTGTCCAATGTTCCTGACCAATACTATACAAAATTTTATTTATCTTACAAACCCAATCAGGTATGTACAAAGGATCACTACTGTAAATCATGGAGATTGCTGGACACACACTACACTGGTAGATATATTCACAATCTCGACATTCTGTTTGTGATGTATGACGGAAATATTGACCGTATAACTTCCTTTTTGAATACAGTAACTTTATTTTCTTCTTCAATACCTCCTGAGATATACTATCTATATGCCCAAGACATAAATCATCAAAATGATGTAGATTATTCATTTCAAAAGCCCTTTTTGACCAGGGGATAAGCATAGAACAGGTATATAAAAATCCCCCAGGTGTAACTACAATCCGATACTTACCTGGATTGCATTGAAAAACCGGCCTTAAGGTATCAGGAGGCCTTAATTCATCAAATTGAATTCTATTTCCTTTTGATTTGCATTCAATAAGATAACAAAATGCCTTTTTATATTGATATTCAAGTATTTCAAGTGCTGGTTTGCTCCAATAACAGTCATATTGAACACTCAATGCCAACTCATCTACTCCTTGAGAAACCAAATATTGAACAGAACGAAAAAGATATATAACATTTTCCGGGGTGATCACTGAAACAATCCTTAGGGGAAAATCAGGATATTCCTTGAGATAAGTAAAAATTCTTTCTACCTTAAAAAAACTCCTCTTTCCTCTGCCAATTTCATGTGCCTCTTTTATGCCATCAATACTAAGAGTAAGTTCTATATTCGAATCAACACAGTACTTAAGCCGTGCTTTATTCAGTAATAAGCCATTTGTAGTTACAGAAAATAGGAATTTCTTACCTGTCCTCCGAAATTGATTTGTACTATATTCGATAATCTGCTTCATCAGATCAAACTTTAAAAACGGTTCACCTCCATAGAAATGAATTTTAGAAGTCTCCATATTATTCAACAACAAAACATTAACGGCTTTTTTTGCTGTCTTAAAACATATTCGATCGGAACTTCGAATTTGATAACAATAAGAACAATTTTGATTGCAATCGTTGGTCAATATAAGGGTCAATTGATTCATATGAAAAATGTTCCTGCATTTCATGATAATTACTATCTTAATAAACTTACACGCTCCCTTGCATCTCTAATTTCAGGAAGATCCCTATCAGCATCCTTCCAAATAGTTAAGAACACATTATATGATTCCAGGGCTTTTCTCTTCCAGCCTTTCTGTTCACTCACCTGTCCCATTAAATAATACACCTGAGCCCAATAAGGATAGTCGTTTATTATACTTTGGCATTCAATGATTGTCTGGTCCAGATTCCCTATTTTAAAATGAACCTCGGCCAGAGCCTGCCGGTAGTATTCACGATGTTCTATATAAGAATCAGATATACCATGTATCATTTGAATTGGTCTTTCTAATGCCTTTATACCAAAATCAAAATCACTTTTGGCAATATAAAAATTTCCAAGAAGATGATAATAATCTACGGAATGTGAATCGATCCGAGCAAGTTCTCTTAAATCACTTTCTGCTTTAGAAATTTGATTGAGTTTTAAGTGAATAAGACCCGAAAGCCAATAAGTTTTAGATAATAATGGCATCCGATCCTTAGCATTCCTAATAAAATCCATAGCTTTTTGATAATCCTGCTTTTGAAAATAAATACGGGCTATAAGAAAATATTTATGGCCCACTGGGGCCATGCCTTCTACCATCAAAGATTGCCAAATTATTTCATATGCTTTTTGATATTGACCCTTAAGTTGATATACTTCTGCTAATTTAAGAGGTGTAAAATCAGGTTTTATTTTATAAGCCTTCAATAATGCTCTTTCAGCTTTTTTATAATCACCAATCAGATTCATGTATATTTCGCCCATACTATCATAAGGATTAAACTCTTCGGGAGCCAATTCAACATACTTTTCAAGTACATCTAATGCTTTCTTTTTCATTTCTTTATGGGCATATGCATACCCCAAGCTGTTAAGAGCTGCCCGATATTTTGGATCCAAATTAAGAGCTATCTTGTATTGTGAAATTGCTTCCTCAAACATATAAAACTCATGTGTATAAAGATTACCCAATCTTAACCGGGCAAATTTATCTCCAGCGAATCGACCAATCCAAGCAAGTAAAATTTGTTTAGCCTCCTCTCGATTTTCTGAAGCCAATGCTCTTTCTAGCTGGAGATAATAACGCTCTCGTTCATTTGTATGTTGAATATTTTGATAAGCTTTTTCCAAAGCCTTTTTAGCCTTTTCATCTTGCAATAAAAATTCGTAGGTCCATGCCAATCGAACATAGGCAGTAGCAAAAGTTGTATCCAAAAAAACAGCCTCCTCATAAGCTTGAATAGCCTTTCGAAGTTCATAGTTGGCAGACATTCTTTCACCCTGTAAAAAAAATAAGTACGCCCTTGGTTCACTAGTGGTCACGTCAACAATAGATATATCCTGCTCAGAATAAGCTTCTTTTGGTAATTGAAGATCCGTCTTGATTTTGGAAGCTAGGGAATCAACCATACCGTATACATTTATCTCTTTATTCTCTATTTTCTGGATTTTATGAAGCTCACCACTTGAAACCTTGATAGTCTGAGATTCAAGAACATAACCTAATCCGGACCGATAAAGACTCCCTCTCAAAATATAAGCAACCCGAGCTTTGTTCGCTATTTTGAACTGTTTTGATTGTTCGGTCAAACTCTGAGAATCCAATCCAATCTGATTGCAAATGTCAAACAATTGTTGCAACCTCATTACTTGGATAAAATGAGATTGACTAAGATCATTAATTAAAAGATGTGCAATCATTTCTCCACTGATTTCAGAATCAGCAAATTCAAACATAATATCAAATGGCATAACCGCAATCGAATTCGAATCCAAGGGAACGTATTTAGATAGCCATTTAAGACTATCCATTTTTATTACCCACACTATCAAAAATATTATCACTATAAAGAAAAGAATGGGAATGGGAGCCAATAACTTCCTAACTGAAAACCTTCCCATTCCTTGACTTTTTTTCGGTAAAGGCAATTCAGATCTTACCTTTTCCAAATCATCCAGTATTTCTAAAATATTCTGGTACCGATGCTCTGGTTGTTTATTCAAAGCTTTTTTCACAATATATCCCAAAGTCCATGGTACATTGCGATCCAAATTCGTCAATGGTTCAGGTTTCTCATTTAATATTGAGTACAAAATAGCCTGATCGTATTCACCTCTAAATGGAAGATGTCCGGTAATCATTTCATAGATGACTACTCCCAAAGACCAGATATCTGTACGCTCATCAATCGATTCACCTTTTACCTGCTCAGGGGACATATAGGCTGTCGTGCCTAGGGTTGTACCTTTTTTGGTGATTCGGGATTCTTTCATTAGTTTCGACAGACCAAAATCCACTATCTTCACAAGACCATCATTTGTGATAAATAGATTGCCTGGTTTGATATCTCGATGAACGATTCCCCCTGCATGCGCCTTGATCAATCCGTCAATGATCTGAAACGCTAGGTTTAAAGCTTCTTGCAGTTTTAAGGGCCCACCTTTGAGCTTTTCCCGTAATGTCTCACCTTGGTAACAGGCCATGACCATAAACAAACTGCCATCCTCGGTCTCATCAATCTCATGAATGTTGCAGATGTTGGGGTGATCCAATGATGAAGCAGCCTGGGCCTCTTGGATAAAACGCTGCTTGACCTCTTTATTGCGAGTGAGGTCCGACGGTAGGAACTTCAGGGCTACGGTGCGTTTAAGCTTGGTATCATAGGCTTTGTAGACAACACCCATTCCGCCTTCGCCAAGTTTTTCAATGATTTTATAATGTGAAACTGTTTTGCCTATCATTTTAAAATCTCTGCTTAAATACTTAAATCCCTAAAAAATCTTCAAAATTCTTGCGGTTTATGAAACGTACCTTGCTTTCAGGATAGGTATCCCTGAAAACCTTGGATACATGTTTTTTCCCGTCCTGCCATTTGAATTCAAAAGCATTGATGGATGCATTCTTTTCTTCCAGGTAATCAAGCTTCTGCTGTTGATGCGTTCTCCAAAAATAAATATTTACAAAATTCTCCCGGTTGCAATTATACTTCATCCTCTCGCTGATCATGAAATTTTCCCATAACTGACCCACATCCTGCCGTAGTTCAAACCGATTTAAATTGTTGATCAAAGCATTGCGGATGCCGGTATCATAGAAATAAATTTTTCTCAGTTTAGTTAATTCTGTACGCAAATTACGACTGAAAGGCGGTAGTCGGAAAATCACGAAGGCTTTCTCCAGAAGCTGAATATAATTCATAACGGTTTGTTTGTTAACACTGAGCAGTTTGGATAATTCGTTGTAAGAGACTTCCCGGCCAATTTGCAAAGCCAGGGCAGTTAATAATTTTTCCAAAAGTTCCGGCCGTCTAATGTCCTGATACTGCAAAACATCTTTATACAAATAACTCGTGGTTAAACTCCGGAGCAGTGTTTCTGCTTCATCAGGTTTCTCCACAACTTCAGGATACATACCCATGATAATTCGGTTTTCGAGAATCCGCTTGATTTCAATACTGGTGTATCTTTCTCGAAGTTCCAATAAAGAGAAGGGGAAAAGATGAAACTCATATTTTCTACCGGTTAAAGGTTCTACTATTACATTTGATAGATCCAATGATGAGGATCCGGTTGCTATAACCTGTACGTCTGTAAAATGATCAACAAAAAGTTTTAAGGTCATCCCAATATTTTTAACCCGTTGTGCCTCATCAATAAATACTATCTGCTTGCGTCCGATAATATGCTTCAGTTCAGTAGAGGTCACCTCAGTTAGGGCTTCTCTAAAATCCGGTTCATCGCAGTTAATATACAAGGCATCATTTACTACCTTTTTTTGAATTTCTCTAATTAAAGTAGTTTTCCCGACCTGCCTGGCACCATAAAGAATAATAGCTTTCCCCTTATAAAAACACCTTTCTATGCGTTTCTGCAGTATTCGTCTTACCATATTATTCATCCCAGTTTATATAAATTAGGCTGTTTTAACAGCCTAATTTACTAAAAAATAGGTTATTTGTCAAGCTTTAATATGTATTTCCCTGTTCACTATTATTGTATTAAGATCGCCAGATTATCAAGTTCTGTGCTAAAACATATTTAAATCTGATTCCTTAAACCTTTATCCTCCTGATCTGACTCATCCACTCACATTATCCTGAAATCATTTCATAAAAATCATTTTCCTTACTTTCACTATGGTCTTTGATTCTGATCCCTGGATTCTGACAATAATTCTGTAAAAATATATCCCGGAAGAAACCGTGTTTCCAGTAACATCCTTACCCGTCCAGATGACTGTATGCTTACCGGCAGCCTGGATTCCATGCAGAAGACGGTTGATCTCTTTTCCCTGAAGATCGTAAATGGTTAAGACAACCTCTGCTGTATGTGGTAAATCGAATTCAATGCTTGTTTCTGGATTAAAAGGATTGGGATAGTTCTGAAAGAGCTTAAAAGTTTGAGGTAGATCCATACTGGTTTCCTCTTCATCCTCTACCAGAGTTTCCATCCCTGCTTCTCCAAAAAATCCAGAGGCCACCCCATAGTTTGTACTGGTCATAGTGCCTACTGCAGAGGGCTGGCCACATGCATCCTGTACTGTGTAATTGGAGGATGAAGAAATTCCACCACCCTCGTTTACTACCCACTTTTTAATAGTGTAATTCTCACTGGTCTGGGCAGAGACAGTTCCGGTAAAAAGTAAACATACCATCAAGGAAAATAAAACCATTATTGCAGACACTCCTTTGTGTTGTTTATATGTCATAATATTTCTCCTCTATGTTCAAATAAAGGCTGATGCATTGTTCCTTGAAACAATTGCCTTAAACTCATTAAACAATATTCTCTACTGCTGATAATTACTTATTTCTGCTGATCCCTGGTGCTTCTACGCTCTTGCAATTTTTTATAATCTTCCTTTATCTGGTCCTGTCCTTTTCGAATTTTTTGCTTTTCTTCCAGAATCTGCTGCTGTATTTCTATATTCCTCTGTATTTCTTGGTAACCGACCCGGGATGATATTGGTCTACCAATCAATTCAGGATAAAGATAGGTTCCCTGCTCCTTACCTTCTTTTACTACTTCTACCTGAATGCGATTAGCTTCTGCCCAGGCATCCTGACGGACTCCGGTTACCTGCCAGGAAACTTTCATACCAGGTTTTCCACCGGCAATGAAAAACTGATTTCCGGAAATCTCCTCTGCAATATAAAGATTAGGACCCGGAGCTCCGATGGCTGTAAGCTGATAGCGGTAGTCCCTGTTCAAAGCCTCAAAATAATTCGGGAAGATGACCCTGGCTTCACCATTTCCATCCAGTATTACATTACCATTATACACATTCATCATATCCGGAGATTCCACAAATGAGTGACAGAGATATTTATTGTCAGGATCTAAGGGATGGTCAATCATAAAGGAACCACCGCTTTTATACAGAGTGCCAGATATGCTAACATTTCCTTTAAAATAACCTGCATAGTTACTGTGACCTATTCCTGCCCAATTTTCGCTGTCTAGATTATAACCCATTACACTGTAATTTGCACCACCGATATATCCGTAATTACCACTATTCTCATGTTTAGCATACACTCCATAATAATATCCACCTAAATAACCATAACTTTTATTTCCATATTCACCACAACTTCCATAATTAGACCCTCCAAGATATCCCAATATGTTACTACCACCGGATTCACCATAAACACCGTAGTCAATTCCACCCAAATAACCATGATTTTCACTGGTTTCTTCCATTCCAAAGACGCCATAAGAACAACCAAGTTGACCATAGGTCTCTCCCCCTATACCGGAGTATTCACCATATACACCCCCGTTATATCCCAGGGCTCCTTCCCACTCACCTCCTATAGAATATTCTTGACCATAAACACCGGCTAATATACCACTAGATGCGAAACCACCAATTGATCCAATAAATCCGTGAGATAAAGAAAGAGAATATGTCCCCTTAATCATTGGATATGTTGTAGTACTGTTTAACTCAAGAGGCATATCAACACTTAAGCTAACATCTCCGGACGTCCCGCCGCCGGTCAATCCAGTACCAGCATTCACTGCTGTGATATCACCACCTCCTCCTCCGGAAGCAGCAATGGTGATGGTATTTGCACCATCGTCAGGGGTGATGGTCACATTGCTGCCTGCAACCAGATCCAGGTCTCCTCCGTCATTGGAAACACCGTCGATACTGGAGATAACATCAGGTCCAATTTTAGCTGCAGTTACAGCATCATCCTGTATCATACCTGTAGTAATACTGTTTGTCTCTCCTTCCTCTACAAAATCATCCGCCTCTTTGCCATCCAGACTATCTGCTTGGTTGGCCTTAAAAGCATACCCCACACTTACCAGACGTTTGCGCGGCGTCATCTCAGAATCGCTCCCTACTTTAAGAGCAAGATACCTGTCACTTGCCTCAAATAAGGTATAAGGAATAGGATTTACGGACCCGAGTAACACGCTAAAAACTCCATCCAGAACCGTAACCGACTGGGTCTCTATCCAGGTAGCTGTGCCCCCTGTAGCTGTATCGTATATACGAAACTCAATGGAGCGGCTGCCGGTAATGGGATTACCATCTCCATCTGTCAAGTAGCCCTGATAGTTGATAAGCTGTGGAACCTGAGCTCTACTCAAAGAAACTGCCATAAAAAAAATAAACACTAATCCTGCTTTTACTGCTGGTTTTTTCTTCATTATTACCCCCTTGTGTTTAGTAAAATAAATAATAATCCTGCTTTTACTGCTGGTTTTTCTTCATGGTTACCCCCTTGTATTAATTAAAAATGATAGATTAAAATACCTGTATGAAATCAAAGGTACAATGTTAAACCATCCTTAGTAACAAAATAAATTAACAAAAATAGGTACAAAAAGAAGTGTTGATACAAAATAAATCCACTTATTCGGATTCCACCATCAAAACAATTTAGGGAATTGAAACATTTTATATCATTTATATTACTAAGAAGTTTATAAAATGTCAAGAAAAAAATGTAACCTTTTAAAAAACTCCCAGATTACTCCTATCTCTAAAAAATATAAACTATCTGACAAGCATTTAACTGTCACCTTTAAAATCCCTTTCCTGTAATGACAACAGAATAGACCTGAAGATAAAGTTGCAATGCATTAATGTCTGCGATACACATTAATAAAAAAAGTTGATGTTTTGATTGAAAATATATATTTTAAATATGACTTGTAATTAATAACAACTATAAAAAAATCTTATGAAACTTCCAGAAAATAATTCAATCATAAATAAAAGGAGGATACTATTATGCGAAAATTACTAACTCTAGTAATACTAATTTCTATCAGCATTTCTTCATTAGTATTTGCTTATTCGGGAAAAATTATCCATGAAATTCCATCACCCTACCAACGGTCTACCGGACTAACCTATGATGGTGAGAATTTATGGATAGCTGATTACCAGAAACATAAACTGATCAGTGTTAATCCCCAAACCGGTGACATTATAAAAGAAATTCCCTCTCCAGGTTTTTGGCCCTTGGGTCTGGCCTGGGACGGTTCTTATTTATGGAATATCGATAAAAATCAGGATAGAATATTTAAAATTGATCCTGCCAACGGTACCATCTTGACTACAATTAGTACACCTTCCAGTAATGCCGAGGGATTGACCTGGGATGGAGAAACCTTATGGGTTACTGATCCCCGCTCAGATGAAATCATGAAGATCGATCTCAATGATGGAACCGCAGTTCATACTTTCCCAGCTCCTGACAGTGATATCAGAGGAATAACCTTTGACGGTACCTATTTATGGTGTACTGACCGCATCAAAAATGAAATGTATATGCTTGATCCGGACAATGGAGAAGTCATTATCATAACTGACGCTCCTGGTCCTTTTTCCCGCGGTATTACCTGGGACGGCACTTATTTATGGAATGTTGATTATCAGACTAATAAAATATATCAGCTGGTTCGCCAGGACAATGATCTGTTTAAACTAAAAGACAAACGAAAAGCAAAAATCACAGTTACCCATACTGCTGCAATATATGGAAAAGGCACTCTGCATGATTTGGATGTATACTTTGCCCTACCAGAAGATAACCCCGCTCAGAAAATCCTTTCCAAATCCTTTAATCCAAAATCTTACAATATTGTACAAGACCATTGGAATCAATCCTTTGCCCATTTTCAGTATCAAAATGAGAAGGCGGAAGCAATCCTGGAGTCACGCCTGACCATAGAAGCTGAAATCTCGGCTATCTCCTATTTTATTTCCCCGGATAAATGCGGTACCTTGAAAGATATCCCTAAAGACATAAGGAGAGACTACACAGCTGACGGCAGTAAATATCAAATTAATGATCCCTATATTCAAAATTTAGCCAAAGAAATTGTGGGAAATGAAAAAAACACTTATTGGATTGCCAGAAAAATATTTGACCATGTTCGTAAAACCCTGGAATATAAACTGGAAGGTGGGTGGAATACTGCCCCAGTGGTATTAAAAAGGGGGACAGGCTCCTGTTCAGAATATACTTTTTGTTTCATTGCTCTTTGCAGAGCAGCCGGCTTGCCGGCCCGTTATGTAGGGAGCATTGTAGTTCGAGGTGATGATGCCTGTCTGGATGGTGTGTTTCATCGTTGGCCCCAGGTGTATCTTCCCAATTACGGCTGGCTCCACATTGATCCTCAAGGTGGAGACAAACCAAAATCCCGGGACCGGGCCCTGAGTATCGGCCATTTATCTAACCGTTTTTTAATTACCACTCAGGGTGGGGGTGATTCTGAATTTATGGGATGGTATTACAATATCAACGAAAAATATACCACCGATCCTCAGGTGAGAGTTGAGATTGATAATTACGGAGAATGGGAACCATTAGAAAATGGTGAATAACAGGCTTTTATGTAGAGTTACAATCCATATGGTCTTGATTGAAAGTTTGAAAAAAAATCATACAAAAACACCTAGCCTCTAAGAAAATATTTTTTTGAACTTCTTTGTATTCTTAGAGGTTTGGTGTATAAAGTTAATATAAAGGGGAGACTTTAATATAGATCATAAATTGAAAATCCTGTCATCCTGAGGAACAAAGTGACGAAGAGGTTATCCTGCGCAACCAAAGAGAGCAAAGAATCTCATGCTACTGAATCTCCAGTTTTTTAACAATACTCAAGTGCTTAGTCAACTAAACTTTTTTTATTACTCTCCTCAAAAAACACAACACTAACAAGATGATAATTATAAAACCGTATAACTTTGGAGCGCACGATTCTTCGCTCCTTTCAGTCGCTCAGAATGACATTTCGGAACGATTGGCTTGAAAAACTGTAACCTCTTTTCAGGACGACACCTTGTCTTTTTAGTCTTTGGTCTTTGGTCTTTAGTCTTTGTTCTTTTTACTTTATCCTTTTTACTTTATCCTTTTTACTTTATCCTTCCTTTTTTCCCTATTCCCTATTAACTCTTGCCTATTTCTGCTTATCTATCTCCTCTTCCACTTCTCCTGCGCCTTCTGCATAAAATTCTTCTTCATCCGGGGCAAGTTCCTTTAATAAGCGTAAAAACTCACCGGCATGAACTCGTTCTTCATCAGCAATATCCTTTAATACTTCTATTGCCAATTTGTTGTCAGTTGATTCTGCCAATTGCATATAGAGCTGAATGGCTTCGTATTCAGCTGCTATCATAAACCGGATGGCCCGAATCAGTTCTTGATCGGTCAGTTTACGACCATGGGCAAGACCTGAAAATGAATGTCCAAAATCTGGCATGGTGTACCTCCTTTTTTTAATTATTTATGTTTCTGATAAGTAAAATTGCCATAGGAATTATTAAAAGGTATACAATAATCAGACTGCTGTCAAGTGAAATTTTCTTGTTAAAAATTGATAAGACAATAACAGAAAATGTGAAATGTTGTCTTATAATAAAATGAAATTATAAATTTCATTTGTATACTTTAATAAAATCTCCCTCAATCCCTCCCGGATCAAGTCCGGGAAATGCCTTTAAAAAAGAGGGACTTAGGGAAAGATATATGCATTTTTGAAAATTTTTCTTCAGGTACAATCTCCTGAAAACAAAAAATTACCCCAGAAATGTTCCCATCTCCGGGGCAATAAATTAACTTTATAACTCAATTTATACTGAATGCCTACCAGATAACTGGTCTCTGTTCCGGTGAACGGTATAAGGGATCATCTTGGTTGATCTCAAATGCCTGGTAAAATTCCGGTACATTGACCAAAGCTCCATTTACCCGAAATTTACCCCAAGGATGTACATCCTCCTGGCACTTACGCTTAAGCGCCTTATCACGGATCTTACCGCGCCATACCTGAGCCCATCCCAGGAAAAACCGCTGTAAATGATTAAATCCATCAATAACAGGTGGTTCTGGTTTTCCTTCCAAACTCATCTTATAAGCATTCAAAGAAATGGATAGTCCCCCAAAATCAGCAATGTTTTCACCCAGGGTCAACTCACCATTTATGTGTACATCATCTATAGCTACAAAATTATTATACTGATCGATGAGCAATTTAGTGCGCTTGGTAAATTGCTCAGTATCTTCTTTGGTCCACCAATCACGCATATTACCTTCTGCATTAAAACGGCGTCCCTGATCGTCAAATCCATGAGTCATTTCATGACCGATAACTGCACCAATAGCACCGTAATTTACCGCATCATCTGCTGCTGAATTGAAAAACGGGGGCTGCAGTATACCGGCCGGGAAAGTCATTTCATTTTTCAAAGGACTATACCCTGCATTGACTGTCTGAGGAGACATACCCCATTCTTCTTTATCCACTGGTTTTCCATACTTATCCAGCTGGCGGTAAAAATGAAAATAGTTAGCTCTTTTCACATTGAGAACATAAGAATCTCGCTTGATCTCAAGTTTGGAAAAATCCTTCCATTTGTCCGGGTAACCAATCTTAAAACGCATTTTATCCAGCTTTACCAGTGCTGCTTTCTTAGTCTCTTTTCCCATCCATTCTAAAGCCTCGATTCTCTGAGCCATAGTTTTTTTCAAATTAGTAATAAGTTCCATCATTTTGTCTTTGGATTCAGGAGGAAAATGTTTTTCCACGTAAAGTTCTCCCAAAGGTTCACCTACTGAACGGTTTACGGTCTGAGTCACCCTTTTCCAGCGTTTCTGTATCTTCTCGTTACCGGATAAAAATTTGGAATAAAAGGCGAAATCCTGGTTCACAAAATCCTTGCTTAAATATTCAGCACTGCGGTTGACCAGATTCCAGCGTAGATAGGTCTTCCAATCATTAAGAGAGACTTCTGCCAGTAATCTGTTTACTTCTTCAAAAAATTCCGGCATTCCCACTATTACCTCTCCAAAATCCTTGTCACTGAGATTGCCCATATAGGCTTCCCAATTAAAATGAGGACAAATATTACTCAACTTTTTCAGGCTCATTTTATTGTAGAGAGCTGGAATATTGCGCATTTGTACTCTGTTTCTGGAATTTTTAGCTAATCGAGTCTCGATCTCCATCACTGTTTCAGCATTGGCGCGGGCAGTTTCTGATTCATCACCCATGAGTTCAAACATCTTTGCCATATGGTTAACATACTCCTTACGAATTTCCTGGGAGCGGTCATCCACTTTGGTATAGTATTCAACATCCGGAAGCCCCACACCTGACTGCATAAAATAAAATTTGTATAATTCGCTCCGCATCAAATCCTGCATGACATTTCCCCTGAACAAGGGATCCAGCCCGAAAGTATGAAAACGGGCTACCAGATCCTGAAAATCTTTCATTGAAGAAATCTTCTCGATCCGATCAAATTCCGGCTGCAGGGATTTTACACCCTCAGCTTCTATCTTTTTCACATCCATACCGGTTGCATAAAAATCACTGATTTTCTGGATTATACTACCCTCTTCAGCATCTGTTTTTTGGGACACTTCTTCCATTAGCTTATGAATGTTCTTATCTCGTTCTTCCCTCAGAACATTAAAAGCTGAATATGAAGATTTATCCTCAGGTATTTTAACCTTGTCAAGCCAGCCGCCGTTGGCATAGCGGAAGAAATTTTCTCCTGGTTGAACTGATAGATCCATGTTGCTCAAGCTGATAGCTGGTTCCTCTTTCTGGCCGCAGCCAACTGTAAACAGCAGTACTGCCAACATTAATAACAGTAACCTGTTGAGTGTTTTGCTCATACTCTACTCCTTTTTTGGTTGGTTCATAAAATAATTACATTAAAGTTATTAAAGGTATACCTTTATTATACAAGTATAAAATAAAAAAATTTCTAAAAGAATCAACAAAAAGATAAATGTTTTAAAAATAAATTGTTTCTAATGCTTCCCACCTCGGTCAGGGTTTGTCTAAAAAGTCTCTTCCGTCACTATGTCATTCCGGACTCCGATCCAGAATCTCCTTAAGAAAAAAAACGATTTCTTAACTTTAGACCTCAAAGGTCTAGTTACCCTTTGATCGTTTCGGAAATTAGTGAAACGGTTTCCGAAACGTGATCTTTACGATACTTTCCAACCATTGCTGCAGAGACCGCTTACGCTTATCTCTGCAGCAATCTGAAGCCTGAGAAAAAACATCTTATCTATTCAGCACATTATACAAAAACCCCTTATGCAAATCCACGGCATTTTCCGCACACATTTCATGACAGCAGTAGCATCGGATACACCCTTTAAGATTAATGCATGCTTTCTTTTCAGAATCTATGCTAATGACTTGCGCTGGACATGCTCCCCTGCAGGCACCACATCCAGTACATTTTATCCGGTTAATTTCCGGTTTCAGAGAAGAGCTCTTTTTCAATACAACTTCAAGCATCTTCAGTAAAAAATCCGGTACACCTCTGAATCCTACCCAGCTGGTAAAGGTATCAGGCAGCTTATAATCTTTGATTCTTATAGATTTTATATCCCCGCCGATCAAGGAAACATCTTGTATGCTGATGGGCCTAAGCCCTCTCTTTTCCGCTTCTATGAGTACCGGATTCCTATCCCGGGGCAATCCCATGATCTCTCCGGCAACCACATCCAAAGCAAGTTGATTAGTGGATGCTAAAAGATATCCAACCTGACGAGGGCTTCCTCCGGTGGGGCCATTACCCTCCATACCGATCACAGCATCCATAATGGAGAGACGGGGATTAACCCATTCTGCCAGGTCCAGCAGCAGGGCTGCAAAACGCTCAGGTTTATTTAAGGCGGCATGATATCCCAGTTTTAACCGCCCCGGAATCACTCCGAAATTATTTTTTACCGCACCGGACATGGCCATGAAGCTATGGGTCTTCAATCTGCATAGATTAATGACTCCTGCTGCTTCCAATACCGGTGTGATGACCTCAAATCTCTTAATAAGATTCCCCTGCGTAAAAGAAACAATTCCATGACTGGTATCATAATTCAATTCTACCTGCCCGGCCTCTGTTGCTTCTTCCATGCCACATTTTCTGTACACCCGGTCCAGGGTTCTGGAATTATAGGCATATCCGGAACCGGGGCTGTCAGCCAGCACCGCATCCACCTGGTGTTCATGCAGTAATGTTCCTATTGAACTGATAAGGGAAGGATGGGTGGAGACAACTCTCTCTGGTTTTGCAGCTAACAAAAGGTTGGGTTTTAAAACTATCTTTTCCCCTTTTTTGACAAACCTGCCAATTCCACCCATTTTTTCCAGCAGTTCGGGGAGTTTATCTTTTACTTCCTGGTAGTGTTTACAGTTTACAACGTATACTCTGTTATCTATGGTTGGATTCCTTTTTGTTTTGTTGTCCATACGGTTATTGAAACTCTGTTAAAAAACAGCTTTTCAATGGTTAAGCAAAACTACTGATAAAATATAATACTTTACCTTTTTTTGCAAAAAGAATAATTTTTTACGGAATAAATTTTAATACAATCCTGCTTTTCTTTAGTATCCTTACTTAGAAAAATATTACATTTTATGAATAAAATTTAAAGAAATAATGTTTTCAATTCTTCCTGATCTTTTTTGAGATCTTTTGAATCCCCTTCATACGCTACCCGACCCAGTTTAACACCATACACTCGGTCGGATATGGACAGCACTTCCTTTACTTTCTGCTCCACAATAATCATAGTGATATGTTGTTCTTTATTTATCTGAATGAGTTTTTTAAACGAAGCTTTGATAAGCTGGGGAGAAAGGCCAAGTGAGGGCTCATCCAGCAGCAATATCCGAGGCTGGGGGATAAGGGCCCGAGCCAGGGCCAGCATCTGCTGCTCACCCCCGCTTAAGGTGCCGGCCAGCTGATGAAACCGTTTTTTCAAAATGGGAAACAGTTCCAGAACCTGATCCTGCTGTCTGAAAAATATATCTTTTGCCAGCAGGAAGCCCCCTATTTCAAGATTCTCCTGTACGGTTAATTCATCGAACACCACATTTCCCTGAGGCGAGTAGGTAATACCCTGGTTGATACGCTGATTTGTAGATGTATCATTCAAAGAGGTTCCGTCCCAGATAATTTCTCCCTTCCAGACCGGAAGCAGACCCAGAATTGTTTTCAGAATGGTTGATTTCCCTGATCCGTTGGGCCCGATAACAGAGACAATTTCATTCTCATTGACCTGCAGAGACAAATCATACACAACCTGAAATTGCCCGTACCCGGTATTGATATTTTCCAACTGCAAAAGCGGCAAAACAACCTCTCATGTAAGATATGCTTCTATTACTTGCGGATCTTCCCGCACCTCATCCGGGGTGCCTTCACTGATTTTACGCCCCGTATCCATAAATATGACCCGGTCACAGATCGACATAACCACATCCATATTATGTTCTATGAGCATAACCGTCCTGTCCTGATTTGGTATATCACCTATGATTTCTAAAATCTTATCTATCATGCTGGGATTGATTCCGGCAACCGGTTCATCCAGTAATAAAATGTCCGGTTCTGAGGCCAGGCAGCAGATGAGGCTCAACAATTTCTGCTGACCATAGGAGAGAGAGCCGGCCATATCTTCAGCCTTATCTGCCAGTCCGGCCCATTTCAGAAGTTCCATAGCCTTATCGGTAAATGTTGATTCCTGCCTGGTAATACTTCGATTACGGGTAAATACGTTGATAATTGACTCACCCTTTTGATGGGGAAAGGCAAGTCTTACATTATCCAGAACACTCAACTGCCGGATTAAACGGAGAATCTGAAAGGTGCGCACCATACCGATATTGTAAATCTGAGAAGGTGACATTTTTAAAATATTACGGCCTTTCATACCGGCCTCACCGGCATCGCATTGAATGAATCCAGTGAGTACATTGAACAAAGTGGTTTTGCCGGCCCCGTTAGGACCGATCAATCCCAGAATGTTTTTTTCCGGTACTTGGCAGGAAAAATCATCCAGGGCAGTAATCCCGTCAAAATTTTTAGATACATTCTGTATGTTCAGTATGGTTTTTTGCATGTATATATTATCTTTTTATTCATTCCTTAAAATGATATTTACCAATAAATCCCCGGGGACGCCACAGCATGAACACCACCAGCAGTCCGCCGTAGAGCATCTGCCTGATATTGGCAGCCACGAAATTGGGCAGTCCGACAAAACGCAGAAGTTCAGGCAGAGCAACCAGAACCACCGCTCCCAGTACCGGTCCCCACAGGCTGCCTGCTCCTCCAATAATTACAATTGAAATGATAAAAATTGATTCCATGACCGTAAAGCTGGTAGGATCGATGTAGGTGATATAGGTAGCATACAGTACACCCGCTGCAGCAGCCATACCTGCTCCCAGCATAAATACCCGTACTTTAAAGGAAAAAACCGGTTTCCCCATGCTCTGGGCAAATACCTCGTCTTCCCGAACCGCTTTTAATACTCTGCCAAAGGGTGAGGACATTAACCACCAGGAAAGCAGAAAAACCAGAGCACAAATTATCAGGGTGATGATCAGAAATTCGATATGAGAGGAAATGGTGACGCCGAATATTTCCGGCTGGGGAATCCCGGGCAGGCCCATGGGGCCGCCGGTAAAGGACACCCAGTTATTCAAAACACTGAACACGATCACCTGAAAGGCAAAAGTGGCAATAATGAAATAATCATCCTTTATACGCAGAGAGGGTATCCCCACTACTGCACCCAGCGCTGCGGCAGCCAGTACTGCCAGCACCAGATTCAAAAGAAAGGGGGTATGTACATTCAAAGCCATAAGGGCTGCCACATATGCACCCACTCCGTAAAAAGCAGCATGGGCTAACGACAGGATACCGGTGTATCCTACCAGCAGGTTAAGCGACATGGCCAGGATACCGAAGATGCCTATGTAGATGAGAATGTGAAGTAAATAGGTCATATTTTCTTGATGTCTTTGCGAGGGTCGATTTATCGGCCCGAAGCAATCTCCTTAACTGTTAAATAATCTCTTTATACAAATCCTTCCAATCAGGATTCAACCTGTTGATTAAATCGATTTTCTTTTGCCTTGATCCACTTTTAATCTGTTTTTCTCTGGAAATTGCATTGTAGACGTCCTGGAAAACTTCATAATAAACCAGTTTGTTAATATTATATCTCTTCGTAAATCCAGAAGCCAATTTTTCTTTATGTTCGTAAATCCTTCGGATGAGATTGTTGGTAACACCTGTGTACAAAACTGTGTTGTGTTTGTTTGTCATGATGTATATATAATATTGGTCTTTCATCTTTGATATGAATGGGACTGCTTCTCCCCGATAAATCGGGGCTCGCAGAGACAGCATTCTATTACGTCTTTGCGAAGAACAAAGCAAGAAAGCAATCTCCTTTCCGTTTTACACCTCAACCTTCTTCACTTTCCTCCCCATAAACCCCCGCGGTCTCACCAGTAAAAACACAAATAAAATAATAAAGGCAATGGCATCCTGCCACTGACTGCTTATCTTCCAGACCCCCAGATGCTGAGCCAGTCCCAACAGCAAAGCACCCAGGGCCAGGCCGGGAATACTTCCCACTCCTCCGATGATCATGGCTACCACTCCCATAATAAGAGCATTCAACCCCATGGTGGGGGTCATGTCCACATCCAGAGCCACCAGAATGCCTGCCACTCCGGCCAGAGCCGAACCCAGAGCATAGGTCCATAAAATCACCCGGTCCGACTGAATACCCGATACCCGGGCCAGCTCCGCATTATTAGCCACGGCCCGCATGGCCTTACCCATTCTGCTCTTTTTCAACCACAGGACCACGGCAATAATCAGTATAATACTGGTAATAATAATAACAATCTGGATAGGAGTAATCCTCGCACCAAATACAGGCAGGCCTTCCTTTACCACTCCGGAGCGGATGGACTTGGTATCATCCCCGAACACCATGCTGATAGTGTTCTGCAGTAAAATATACAAACCCAGGGAAGCCAGCAGGAGCACCATAGGCGAGGTCTTCTTCTTTCGGAGCGTTTTGTACACCAGCACCTCCATCCCGCACCCTAAAACAGAAACTAATATAATGGCTGCAGGGATGGCCAGAGCCAGGGGAAAGCCTGTGAGTTTATAAAACAAAAAGGTAAAATAAGCACCTGCGGTAAATACCACTGCATGGGCAAAATGAAAAAAACGCACCGTACGATAAATGACAGCAAAGCTGACTGCTATCAGGATGTAGATGCTGCTGGAAATAAGGGCGTTTACTAATAGTTGTTGGAACATTCTTTGTCCACAAAAAACTTATGAATTTTACTTTAATTGTTTTTTATTCCCTTTAATTTTGTATAAAGGGGTAAAAATTTCAGTTTGTGATTTTCCGCAATCTGAAAATTATTCTCATTTAAGACAATACCTTGTTTACAATGGGAATGTTCATTTAAAAAAAGTAACATACTCTTAAATCTCGATGGATGTCCTCTTTTAACCTCAACAGGATAAATATTACTGTCTCTTACAATTAGATAATCGACTTCTGCACTGCTGCTTTTCTTGGGACGATCCCAGTAAAAAAGTCGATTATCTTCCGATCCACCACATACAAGGAGCTGTTGCCCCACAAACTGTTCAGCCAGAGATCCCCGGTAAACATCAAGTAGATTTTTTTCATTGATTAGTCTGAATGCAGGGATGCCACACATGTGTTGCATAAGTCCGATGTCTAAAAAAACAGCTTTAAACACTTTGGATGATATTCCAGCATTTAAAGGTAATCCCTGGGCATGACTGGAATGTACTTTTTGAATCAGGAGCGATCGTTCAAGAAGATGAATAGATTCCTTGATTGTCTCAATGCGTTTCTCCGGATAAAGTGAGGTATATTTAATTCTTTTACCAATAGACCGCGGGATCTGTTCAAAAACACGCTGGGTGCAATCGTTGTCCTTCATACCTTCCTTATATTTGGTAAAATCCTGTAAATAGGCTCGGGTAATATTGTCATGGATTTGAGAAACTTCCTGCAAAGAGCCTGATTCAGCAAAGATGGATACAGCTTCCGGCATACCTCCGGTTAAAAAATAATAGCGTAATTGTTCCAGAAACTTCTCGTGAATCAGGTCGGGTAAAGGTTCATTCAGACTCAAATCGGGTAGATTTCCGGCCAGACGTGTATGGCCTGTGGCATTCAAAAATTCCTCAAATCCCATTGGCCTCAACCATTCGAACTGTACCCGGCCGACTGGAAAAGAAAACTCACCCATGGCAAATTCCAGTAATGAACCTGCAGTAATGATACATATTTCCGGCATCTGTTCATAAAAATATCGAAGTGCCAGTAATGCTCTGGGGCATTCCTGGATTTCATCAAAAAACAACAAAGTTTTACCTGGTACAATACGCTGTTCATATACGGCTTCCAATTGTAAAAGCAGTTTCTTGACATGCAGATCGGTTTCAAATATTCGGTGAACAGTTTGGTCGAGTTCAAAATCAATTTTGACCATGTTTTCAAAATGATTTCTTCCAAAATATTCTACAGAATAGGTTTTGCCAACCTGCCGCGCTCCGCGTATTATTAATGGTTTACGATTCTTTTTATCTTTCCATTGTATGAGAATGTTGTCAATCAGTCTTTTCATATAAATTAATAAGGTTAAAATTCAACTAATTTTGTAATTTTACAAGGTTAATATAGGTTATTTTTTGTAATTTTACAAGGGTTAAATAACTTTTCTACCTGACAGCTGATGTATACTTTTCCATCCACAACCGAAAAAATTGTATTTTATATGATACAATATATGGCTAAATTGTATTGTATTCAAGACAAAAATTGCTTTGGATTAAATTACTTGGAAAGAAGAGGCTATACGGATCTTGAATAATATACTATTATTCATTTACAACGGATTTTTAATGGTAACAGAATCAATTTTCTGATCCGGATTCATATCTTCAGAATATAAAACAGTACATTTAGCTTTAAGCGCTGCTGCCACAATAAGTGAATCCCAGTAGAAAAGATTATTTTTATTCGAAATGTTGATCGCCTGTATTACTAAATTAAAATCGATTTCGACTATGTCAATAGCCTTGAGCAGCCGAATTTCTTTCTTGGCGATATCTGCAGGTAAGGTTGTTTTTATTTTTTGGGTGACCGTGACATAAAATTCGCTTAATACCTGGGTAGATACCACAATATTCTCATTAACAATACCGGTTAGGAGGACTTGCTTTGCCCTCTCATACTTCTTATTTTCTGACCTGTCATTTGCATAAACCAGAATATCGGTATCAATAAAATATCTATCTCTCATGGAGATCTTCCCTGGTCCAATTTTTTCCTCCAATAACAGCTTCGGAATGCTCCAGTAGTTCAGCCAGTTCGGTAACGATTTCTTCTTTGCTTTGTTCTTCCTGTTCCTGAAGATGATGTAAATAAGCTCTGATTAATCCTGTCACGGTGGTATTTTTATCAGCAGCAATTTTTCTGGCCTTTTTTAATAAGCCTTCATCTACTGATATGGTTAATTTTTTCTTCATATCAAACTTCACATAAATAATAAATATTAAAGGGGAAAAGATAGGTACAATAGGCACCTTGGGTAAAAACAACAGCAAAGTTTAAGCAAAAGAGTGAATGAGATTATGATTTTTTTGACAGATCATTCAGTATATCTGTAATTTGTTCTTGAAGAATGGGAATTTTATTTATCACAACATCCCACACCAGTTCATGATCGACTCCAAAATAATCATGTATAAGTTTATCTCTCATTCCGGTTATAGCTTTCCATTCAATATAAGGATATTGTCTTTTTATATTATCAGGTATTTTCTTTGAGGCTTCTCCTATGATTTCAATGGATCGGACAAATGCACGCTTTAGTGTTTCATCTTTGATGAAGTTATCCTTATCCAGTCTTTCTTTTTGATTCAGGAGATAAGATATTTCATCCAATATATGATGAATATACTCAATCGGAGAAGGTTGCATATTCAACCTCATTCAAAATATAGGGTGCAATATAAGGACTTACCCCTTCAGGAGTAACGAGTTCAATATGTCGTTTGAATATTTGTTCGAGTAAAAATGACAATTGAATGAAATTATCAAATGATTTTTTCCCTTCTTCAAACTCTACCAGAAAATCAATGTCACTATCATCGTTTTGTTCTTCACGAATAAAGGAACCGAAAAGCCCTAACCGCTTTACACCCAATGAGCGTATTTTATCCTGATCATGATGTAATATTTTAAAAATATTTTTTTTTGTTGTATGGGCTGTATTCACAGGTAAATCCTCTTGTTGATATCATACTATGTATAAAATAATAAAATATTCTTTATTATTCAATACTTTTTAGTTCTACAAAAATATCCATCATTAACTTCAATGACGATATTGGCATCAAGCAATACGTATTGGAGTTTCGTAATCTTCATCTTCATCAAATCCATATTCCAGTAAGACAGTCCTAAGATCAAAAAGACTAATTTCAAGATATTCTGCTAATCGAGCTCTTGATACATTCCCCTTTTGATAAGTTATAAAACCCAGGAGAACAAAGTGAGCAGGTAAAGGTTGTGGTAAACTCTTTGATATCCCGCAGAGGCAGGAGCCCCTGCGGGATAGGATTTAAAATGCAAAATAATTATTGTGAATTTAATATTTATTTTTTAAAAAATTATAAATATTTTTATTGATTATAATAACAATATTGATTATATTTAAAATTAATTTAATATCTTTCATAAAGTTTAATAAATTTACCTTGATTTATCGGGTTTATATAAAAAGATAATGTTAAAAATAATATTACTATATGACACACACAAATAAAAATTCTTTGATCTTAGGGGATCTACCAAGTTATAAAAAACCACCTGTTAATGAAGTTGTTAGTGGAATGAAATTTCATCCACCTAATAATCTTCGAATACCGCATATTGGTTATCTTTGGGAAAAATTTCGCACTGACTACCCAAATATTCAACATGCACCACCAATATCCTCAGCAAAAGGTCAAATCTTAGTTGATAGAACCATTGGTATACCTTTACCAAGAGTATGGTTCATAAACAAACAAGACGATCAATTAATACAATTTCAAGTTAATCGATTTTATTTTAACTGGAGACGTAGAGAGAGTAAGTATCCCAGATATGGACATGTAATAGAAAATTTTGAATATGTTTGGAAAACTATAGAAAAATTTTTTAATGAATTTAATCTAGGAAAATTGGAACCCGAAGAACTGGAACTTAGTTATATCAATCATATACCAAAATATCAAGGTTGGGATACTATTGATGATCTACCTGATATATTCTCGGATTTTATCTGGAAAAAAAGAACAGATCGTTTTTTACCGAATCCTGATAAAATTGCATGGCAGACAGAGTTCCCTGTTCAGGAAAATAAAGGACATCTTTTTGTTAATCTAAAACAGGCTACAAGAACTGAAGATAAAGTACCTCTATTAGTATTAGAATTAAAGATGAGGGGAATGGGAGAATCAACTGATAAAAAAGCTATTCGTGAATGGTTTGATTTAGCACATGAATGGATAGTTAAAGGTTTTACGGATTTAACAACTTCTAAAATTCAAAAAATCTGGGAGCGAGAAAACAATGCCTGAAGATATGTTAACAGAAAACCAACCTGAAGATATTTCAATTTATAGTAACAAACAACTCGAAGAAGTATTTCCGAGAGATTATACAGATATTAGTGAATGGAAAGTTGTTCTAAGAAACCAACCTGTTTTTAATTTTAAAGTTGACATCTTATCAACTGTTAATCAAGAACAAGAAAATAATGAAGTATCCTTTTGGAATAAGGAAGATGATTCTTTTACTGAATCGAATTTACTTGATAGTGAAGAGACCCAAGTACAAGAAATAATTTTTCAGATCAGAAACTCAATTTTTATTTCAATCAATGAAATTTTAGCAGATAGATTGATTACTCTGTTTAACGATGCAAAGGAAGAAGATCCTAATATTTCAGGAATAAATGTTGGATCACTGTATAATTTTTATTATTTTTTATTATTAAATAACAACATAAAACGTCCTCGCCTTTCATTAACATCTGATAATACTATTTATGCCTCATGGAAAAAAGAGGACCATCAATTATTTAGTGTACATTTTTTACCCAATTCGGATACTAAATTTGTAATTTTTAAAAAAAATTACCGACATTCTGAAAGAAAAATTCGTCTTTCCGGAATAGTAACAAATGACATGTTAATGAAAACGGTTTCAAGCCATGGTGTTGATGAATGGATTCTGGAATAAAACGAAATAAAATACCCGATAAAGATCATATATCCCGTTATTGCAAACCAAGCAGCACTGACAATGGCGAAATTCAGGCGACTGCTTTTCTTATAAGAGAAAAAGATGACAGTCTTTCAGTAAATTGGTTGGAATTTCTGAAATGTAAAAGTAGAAAAAAAGAAATTGAAGAAATACGTAAAATATATTCAAAAAAATTACATGTTAGCGTTAATGCAAAATTAGCTGTTCTAAATATCGGTAAAATGAAAAAATATGTAGCCACGGAAAGCCTGGATAGAAGAAATCTTCAAATACGTCACACACCATCAACAAACGATCCATCTCATAGTGGTATTTTTAATGTAAAACCGGACCAGGAATTAATAGCTGAACTTATTCTTGAAACAGTTCAAGAAACCTATCCAGCACGTAAGTCATAATTTAAAAATCTAATAAACTTAAACATTTATTTTAACTCGTATTAAGTTTTATAATTAAACACAACCAAATATAACCATTAAATAATTCATTAAAAGCTAAAATTACACCAGAGATAATTTCAAGCAACATGTATTTGGGTTTCATAATCCACATCATCAATAAAACCATATTCCAGTAATACAGTCTTAAGATCAAACAAACTGGTTTCAAGATATTCTGCTAATCGAGCTCTGGATACATTCCCCTTTTGATAAGCTATAAAACCCAGGAGAACAAAACGTGCAGGAAAAGGAGGCGGATTCCACCATTTTTCGTGCATGGTTGATCTATCGATTTTTTTAAACTCTTCATCATTGAGAAGTTTATCTACTGCTTTCTGATTTATCTGTTTTAAATTAGCGAGGCGATAAAGAAGGGCTCCACTGGAAACATCGAATTCCCGGGCAATATCTACTAAATCTGTATAGCTAATGGAATTATTTTTAATACGATTGTTAAACTCATTAAGAACCGGTTCTGCAGGTAATAGTAATGCAGAACCAAAAGCATTGGCAAATTTTTCAAATTTTTGGAAAAGTTCCCGGTTATTATTTAAAAGCTCTGGCGGTACACTTTCCCAGGTAATGAGATGAAACAGTTCATGCGCGAAATTATAGTTTCTCCTCCAGGGAGCCTGTCTTGAATTCATTAAAATGGCCGGCCCAAAAGAACCAATAGTTGAGGCAGCTGAACCTGTTTCACCAAGATCTTTATACCAGATTTTAACCCCATATTTATCTGCCAATACCTTTTCGAGTGACATAGCGGGTTTCAATCCAAGATTAAGTTCACTCGAAACTTTTTCAGAAATTTTATTAATAATGTTATAATCAAAGGCTTCTTTTTCTACATCTACAGAGGGTAGTCTTGAATATGTTTGAGCAGAGGCAGCTTTTTCAAGATTGTAATATTCTCTGCATTTCTTTAAGAAATCTGCTTCCGTTATTTCTTTATTTTCTTCCGGCAAATCCCGCCAAAGAACTACAGGAGTAGTTTCCGCTTGACCGGAAGCCAGTAAGGCTGAAATATCCACTTTCAATATTTCAGCTAAT
>CAYUAG010000010.1:6510-15783 GCA_964442615.1 uncultured bacterium | reverse complement strand
CTAATTTTGCCAATTTCCAGGCTTTTACATCTCTTTCACCGGTTTCTATTTGTGAGATAATTTGATGTGCTTGTATTCCCATTTGCTCTGCTAAAGATTTTTGTGATAATCCTAACCGTTCTCTTGCCTGTCTTACCCTTTTACCAATTAATTTTTTAAAATCTTTCATTAAATGACCCTCTCTCCTCAAGATTTTCTTTAATTTTTGTTATAATATAACAAATAATATAATAAAATGCAAGATTATTTTGAATTTTTATGTAAAAAAATTTTTCCTTAATTAATCCTAGTTTTATTATTTTACTCAATAAAACCATCAATCCAATAACTACCATATTTATATGATTTATAAGGATTGATGTTGTTTTTCTTAATAGTAGTTACCCAAATTTGTTATTGTATTCAAACATATTTTATGATAAAAATTGACAGGATATATTAATTCCCAACTTTGAGTTTTTCTTTTAGTATCCTGTCTATAACGGTATAAAGGTTCTTTATGAAAATCAAACTCAAATCCATAACCAGATTCTTCAAATTCATGTATTATTTTACATCTGTGCTGATAGAATAAATTACTATGAGATAAATCTTTAATTGTGGTTTTATTAATTTTTTTGGGTATTTCATGCGGCCACAATCTTTCGATTTTTTTTAAATCTGGGTCCTTATCTAATGTAATATTAGAACCGGTATCCCATTCCTTGATCTTATCAGTTAGAAACAGTTTTAAATTATTCAGTTCTTCATTTGATATAATATCTATAAATTTTATAAGATGAGGTGTACTGATTTTCTTTGCATAAGCCCAACCAGAATAATTTTCAATTAAATTTACAAATTTTACTCTATTTTTATCTGTAGGTTTGGATACTGTTTTTGCCAGTGAATCCAAAACACAAACATATAATATCTTTGATAATATATATTTATCATCACCAGCATATTTTGTTTCTTTAATAGATTTTATTTTACTTTTAAAAGATGACAAAAAACATCTTATTTCTGTATTAATTCCCATGATAAAATTCCTTATAATTTTAGTTTCAAAATGTTTTGAAGCTCAGCTTGCTCCGCCTTTTTTCACATCCCAACCACCATTTGGATTAAGTACAATATGATGTGTTTTTCTTGCCATTTTACTTCTACTTTAGTTTGATAATTTAGTTATGAAAATGATTGTGGTACTTAATGCCAATATTGCAAAATAGAGTAAAAAATAACTGGATTGAAAGTATTTACCATCGCATTTATTTTTTCCTGTTTCTTTCCATTTTGTGGGGAAAATAGAATTCTTTGAGTCAGTATAATACCCTTTTTTATATAAACCAAGAGCATCTTCTATGTGACAAGCGACTCGAAATTGGTTTTTAAAGCCTTTCTCTAAATCACCAAGATAGAAAAAACGAATAATGATGAATACTACAAAAAGAATTACCAAAAGAAATATTTTTTGATTTGTATTTAGATTAATTTTAGCTTGTACTAGCCAACCAGCTATACCAATTAAAATACCCATGAGCCATGTACAGGTGTTGAATACTCTATTACGTATTTCATGAGTTGCTTTGTAGCGTTCATTTAAAGCGGCTAATAACACATTAATTTTTTCTGAATTGCTTATATTTTTCAAGATGACCTCCTTTTAATCTTGTATTTTATTTTTACCATGAGGTTTTTCATCCCCATACCATATACCATATTCCTGCCAAACTTCATAAAAATATAGCCATTCACATATCCATGGAACGATTGTTTTTGCAATAATCGAATTATACTTCCACTTACCATCTTTAGGGTAGTGTAAGCAAAGAGAACCATCGGAATAAAGATGGGGGGCATTTTCTATTAAAGCGGGGGATAAAACAAAAACTTTGGAACTTTTCAAATAACGATAGATTATTTTTACCCGATAAACAATCCCATGATTGGAATGAGATGTTTTCAACTCTCCCAACCAGTAAGACAAATTATTTTTCCGGTAATATCTTAATGTAGGAAATGCACGTTTCATCGCCGATATCTGAATACCGATATCCGGAGAAGTTTTTGGTAAATATCTTGGCATAATTTTTATTGTCCATAGTTGCGATGATTCGGAACAGGTGTATAATCCTTTTTGTCTTTTAATCCAATAGCCAGTATTCCTGTTTTATCAACAAATAATTTTTGTTCTCTTCTTGCATCGTTAATTGCCTTTGCTTCTTCCGGTAAATGAGAAGGGAAGGCTGGAAACACTTCTTTCCATATCTCAATGCTTTTTTCCTTATCATTTTCTTCCAAAGCAGTTATACATTTTTCCAATGCTGTAGTCAAACGCTTTTTAAAAAGTGCAAAATCTTCGTTTGACCAATCTCTTGCCAAATTTTCTGATTGTAAAGAGGGATTAGATATAGTTGGTGTTACTGTAAAAGGATCAGTATAAGATTTTATATTATTCATGGTCTCAGTCAATATTTCTGCAGTAGATTCCTGACTAAAACCAAAATGTGAACCTATTAGCGTTGTTAATAATATTGAGTTTGGTTTACTTGATACTCCGATCGAGACATCACGCCAGTATTTTAGCATACGAACAATCTTCGAAAAATTAAAATTTGATGCTTGTTTTATTGACTGACACCATTCTACATAACCTTTGGGATTACTTAATATCCAATTTTCAATCTTTCGATCAGGAACCTGAATAATTGAATCACCAGTGTAATATGGCAGGGAAGGAACAATATCTAGATGAAAGTCACCCTCATAATCGATACGAACACATCGATTATGCCTTTTTACTTTGCTTCCAAATATTGAATCGGTTTTTAATTGTGTGACGAGCCATTCAATAAGGTTGTTGGGATTCTGGCATTCTTCAGATAATTGAGGGCCATCTAAAACGACTACACTATCAACATCAAATTCATCTTCATTGGAGGGTTTAATACATGTGTTTATCGCATAAGAACCCTGAGTATAAAATTCATTTAAAACATTTTTAATCTCATCATTTTCTTTTAAAAATGAACTCAGGTGTGAAAGGGACGATGCAATTCTTGTTTTTCTACTTTCATCAAGGCTTATAATCTTGATAAATTGGTTGAAATGTTTTTCTAATTTCATTTTACTATTCCTTATTTTATAAATATTCCTTGATATTTTTTGTTAGAACAATTATATTAGAAATATAACTGTTATATTTATATAACAAATATAACATAATAATTTATATTTGTCAAGGAAAAAAGGAAAAAATTATGTCTGAATTTGGAGAAAAATTAAAAAAAATTCGTTTAGAGCGAAAAATGAATCAAATTGAATTAGCAGAGAAAATGGGTATGAAACAGGCATCTATTTCCCAATTTGAAAATGGGCAAAGGTTGCCAACTCCCGCAAATATTAAAAAATTAGCTTCTATTTTAGAAGTGTCCGTTGAGTATCTTGCTGGCAAAAGTGATGGAAAATTTGAACGAGAATTATTAATGCGCAATATTCAAGGACTATCTCCAGAAACTTTGAGAAAAATAAATGACATTGCAGAAGCTTTTAAAAAAAGCGAAGGTAAATGATACACGATATTAAAATTATTCGTTATGCAAACCAATTACGAGAGAATATTGGTATTGAAATTGATCAATTGATAGGTCCAATCAGGGAAATAATCAATGGGGCTGGATATAAATATAAGGAAGATCATTTTGGTAATGACTTTTCAGCTTATTGTCAGTGTATAAATAGCATTTATTATCTTATTGCCTACAACCTAGATCAAGACTGGAATGAAAACTTCAAAAGGTTCACTATTTCGCATGAATTAGGTCACTTATCAATACCGGAACATAGATCAATATTTAGCAAGGAAAGAATTCATTATTCAAAATCAGAATATCAATCTAATTCTGATATTGAAAGAGAAGCGGATTATTTTGCAATTAGTTTTCTTGCACCTCAAGCGTTATTTAAATCTCAGATGAAATCTAAGCCATTTACAAAGGATACTATTTTCTTTTTATCAGACTTTTTTAAAATATCTACATATGCAGCTGTCTTAAGATTTGTGGACTTAACTGATTTAACCTGCTCTCTTATCGTTTGTAATAAAAATGGATTTATTGAATACGAAAAACGATCAAAAAGAATGAAGCAATCGTTTAAACATGACTTTCTCTACCGACAAAAGTTATTAGGTACAACATTAACATATGATTGGATCAATGGGAATAAAGAAGATGATACCTGTGAAATTTGTTTGAGTGATTGGTATAGGGATTTAGAAGCAGAAATACATGTAACAGAATCTGTTATTGAATTAGAATATAACAATAAATACTTAACATTGATTGAACCTGAAGTAATGGATATTGATGAACACTTATTAGAAGACGATTAGTGGCTTATAATATCAGCAATTCTATTGATCATTTGTTTTTTCTCCCCCTGAGTGCGGAAGGGATGAAGTGACTGGTTGTCGTGAAGAGGATGCATGCTTACAGGGGTTATAATCGTTGGGTTTCCGACTCACAATGAACTATGAAGTCCACGGTTCATACGCTTAAAATCCGAAAACCACTTTGTGTTGAGTGTGATTACCATTTCATAATTGGAATTAAACCTTCTTTGATAATATCCTTTTTATATTTATTAATGTTAAAATTAAAAGTTGGGAATTGATTGCCATATTGGCCTAAAGAATATCCGCCTGGAATTGTTTTACAATCAAATGTAAATAGGACGCCTCCACCTAAACTCGCATCTTTACAAAAGGACCATTTTTCTCTTGTATTTATGAAGGGTAGACTTAAAGGATTATAAAGCCCCTGTATAGCTATTGCATATAAGAATTCATCATCATTAGGTATATATCTTGTGTGCTTTATTTTTGCATTTGAAGCAGGCTTTAATCTTGGAATGCCAATAATTTGTGTGAAATTAGAATAATTTTTTCTCAAGTATTCTTGGTGTAAAATGAGCATTGCCCAATCAAATCTCCAATTTGTTAATCCACTTAATACCCCCATACCAATTTTATTAATTCCAGAAAGTAAAATATATTCATAAGCATCCAATCTATATTCAAATTTAGACTTTTTTTGATCATTTACATGAACTTGTGAATACACATTCTTATCATATGTTTCTTGCCATAGTACAATAAAATCAATACCTGATTTCTTCAGATGTTTGTATCCTATAAGATCAAAAGCTTCGGAGTTTAAGCCTACAAGACCACCACCATGATCGTTAAGAAAATTTTTTACTGTTCTAATTTGTCTTGATATCGTATCTAAATCTAATTCTGGATCACTTGAATATACAAGTTCAATAGTTCTGTATCCTTTAATTTTTATCAAAAATTCTAATTCTTTTATCAATTCGTCATCATTTAATCTTTTTCTTCTAATTGACTTATTATCTTTTCTGAAGTTACAATAGAGGCAATTTTCGTTGCAAAAATTAGAGATGTAAAGTGGAACCAAAACAAATATTTTATTATTAAATATTTTTTGCTTTATGCTACGACATTGTTCTAACATTTCATAGTACTTATTGTGATCATTTTTAATATTTATGGAAAGAAGAGTAATCGCTTTTTCAGCAGTAAATAGATTCGTGTTGTCAATATATTTATTTTTACTCTTTAGAATATTTAAGGCTGAATTTCTATGGTTTTCAAAATTATCGCTGAACATTAACTTTTATCAGGTTTTTGGGCTAAAATAACACCTAAAAAATCGTTATCAGGATTTTGGTAGTATTTTAAAATCTTAAATCCAATGTTTTTTAATTGATTTTCTACTTGTACTCTATCTTCAAAATAATCCTGAAGACCATCTATTGCTCTTCTTTTTGTATATAATAAACCATGAGTTTCTTCATTGCCTATAAGCAATTGATATTGTTGGTTATTTAAAATATTGTTCTTATACTGTATCTCAGCCTCAGATAAAAATTGATCATATAAAGTCCTTATTTGGCCTTTTCTTTTTGATTCTTCGTTCCCTGATTTTATTTTATTATCTAAAAACATTTCTGAAATTATTAAAAAACCACTTGGTAGTAACGATTTATATAAATTTTTATATACATTTTTTTTTTCCGAATATTCAATATCTTCAAGAACAAAACCACACTGAATAAAGTCCCAATAATGAAAATTATAATTTTTTGGTAAGTTTCTAATATCGATACATTCAAAATCGAATTTATTGATATGAGGAAGTATTTGTTCTTGTGATAATACAGCCGCTTTCACTTCTTTTATCTTATCGATAGCTAATGTTTTGTTGAATAAATTCAAAACTCCATACTTTGCAAAAAAATTTATTTCGCAGCCAAATGCAGTACCTACATATAAAAAATATTTTTTTTCCATTTTATATTTATTTTTTAAGAAAATATTAACTTGTATATTTCTTTGAGTAATGATAGAAGGTAAAAAACTTACAAATCGAAAACCAGTATATAAATGAGATTCTGAATTATCATTTTTTCTCATTTGGCAATTTTCCTTTTAATAAAGGTGCTAAAATCTGTGATTTCTCTAAACATAAAACCTGTATCCTTATCTTTAATAAATAATGACTTCAATTTTAAAAGTTCTTTGGTTAAATAAGTATTAAATGATATATCAGAAATAATCAACATTTTAGATTCATCATAGTAATCCAATAATAGTTTGTCACCTAAAATAACATAGTCTGATAGAAACTCAATATCTTTCAGTTTATCACGAAAGGTAACCCAGCATGGTATCTTACCATTAAGTTTTTCAAAGAAATCCCATTGTTTCATGTTTTCAATTTCAGAAGAACTATTTATCTTATCCTCGTTTTCTTTTAATATTAATATTCTTCTAATTGAAAATTTATCCTTTAGCTTTTCAAAATTACGAAAATGAGGATATTTCATTTCTGTCCAATTAATCATTTCCTCATCATTTTTAGGGTCTCTATGTTGATCATTTTTGAAACCATTTTCAATTAATTCATATAGTCTTTTAGGACTAAATGTAAAAGTAAGAAATATCTCATTTACTCCCATATAATTTGTATTAGATAACCGATTTAGAGTTTGAAGAGCAATATCAGAATAATTTTCTGCAAAAACATTATAAAAAATTCCACAACACATATTATTATTGATTATATGCCCTAAAGTAGTTGGTATTATTCGTAATCCTGATATAGGTGTTTTATAAGAGGGATTAAATTTATTAATTAAATCGTATGAAAATTCTGCTGATTTTTTGGAAGCCAATTTACCTTCCGGGCCATGACGAGTTTTATCTTGTGATTTAGTTTTATATTTTAGTTTCTTATCTTTTTTTAATGGTTTAATAATATCCGAAATACCTTTGATAACTAAATAACCAGGACATTTACCACTTCTTGACAATTCATTGTACAAAGCACTGGCCACTCCTCCTGCCTCCATTTCAACTGCTAATACTCTATGATATTTATTTTTAAAAATTTGAAATGTTATTTCCTTTGTATTTTGATGTAAGATATCGCCTGAACCTATTTCCTTTATGAATATTTTTGTTTCATTATTTTTCCATTTTGTATTTGATATCAAATGGGCACATTCAAATAACTCTTTATTTGGTTGTACAATTTGTTCTGAATTAAGCACTCTTTTGCCGGTATCTACTGTACCGCAATGTAAGAAACAACTGATAACTAAATCTCCCTCTTTGACTAAATCATTTTTTCTCCGGATTCCACCGGCCGTACCTAATACCAAGATGTAATTTGGGTTTAATGTATCGACCACCATTTTAGTTTTATCTACAGCTTGTTTCTGCCCTGGTAAGTCTACAAATGATACTAATGCAACCGTCACCGTATACCCTGATTCGTTAATTTGATAACCCCATTCATAATTCACACCTTTTTCATTGCATAATTTATCGATATGAAAAATCTCCTTTGCATATTCCTCTTCATTCTTATTTACAACAAAGATTGCAAAATCAATTTTTAAGGGGCAGATCGATTTTATTGTATCATTTGACATGGCTATTCCATATAGTTCACAAATTCTCCATTCTTTATAGTCATCAGTATCAAATCTTTTTCAACGTTTCCATCAGGTAAAAATCTCATTCTACCGCCTGGCCCAGTATATTCTTCCAACTTTAAGAATCCGTTTTTAATCTGTTCAGGATTAATTCCATGTACTTTTTCAATTACAAATGATAAAACTTTTATGGCATCATATCCTTGTGCTGCAAAAACGTCTGGATCAGAATTATACTTATTTCTAAAATTATTAACAAATTTTTGCATTATTGGATTAGGACTGTTTATGTCATAATCAGGGTATGTAAATATTGCACCTTCAGCAGCATTTCCAGCAATTTTAAGTAATTCTGAATTATATAGACTATTTACACCGAGAAATTCTGTTTTAAAATTAAGCTCTTTGCATTGTTTAATAATTTTCCCTACTTCATCAACATAACCTGGCAAATATAGAGCTTGTGGTGTTGTATTTTTTATTTTCTCAATATACAAACGGAAATCATCTTCGTCCTTTGAATAGCCCTGATTAAAAGTAACATTTCCACCTAATTTTTTATATTCATCTTGAAAAATATTTGCTATACCTAAACCGTAGGCAACATTGACATAGAGGATTGCAATTCTATTAATATTTAGTTTGTTATACGCTATTTCAGCCATTTTCTTACCATCAAAATTATCGGAAGGCCAAATCCTAAAGAAATAATCAGTATTTTCAGTTAACGATGCTTTCGTAGCTGTTGGTGAAAGCAAAAAAACATTTGAGCGTTCAGTTATTGGAATGATTGGTTCTGCTGTTGAACTCATGGCTCCACCAATAATAATTTTTACATTATCGACATTAATCAACTTATTTATCACAGTAACTGAAGATGATGCTTCTCCTATATCATCTTCATAAATAATATTGAATGTACTATCCAGTTCTTCATTGGCAAGCTCCATACCATTTTTAATGGCCCGGCCATAAACTGCATAATTACCAGATAAGGGTAATGAGGCCCCAATCTTGATCGTATCACTCTTTTGTGAACAAGAAAACAAAAAATAAAAAGAAAATAGAAAAATGGCAATCTTAGGAAAATGTTTCATGATTGACCTCCTTTAATTACTATAGTTCTTCCTTAACAAATCATATCAAGTATATTTATTAAAGATTTGTCTAAATATATCCTTCATTTCATCTTTGTAATTGATTTCTCTATTCCCTTCTAATATCTCTTTCGCTGCTTTTAAGAATAACGATTTTGAGTTTTTACCC
>CAYUAG010000010.1:0-6500 GCA_964442615.1 uncultured bacterium | reverse complement strand
TCAATTTGACCTTTTGATAAAATAAATATACTGTGTTTCTTAAAATTTTCAATACAATTATTTTTAAGCTCTATTGTTTTTTCATCATCGTCATCGGACAAAATTCTTCTTTTTTCTTCCTTTTCCTTCTCCTTCTCTTTATCGTTATTTGGAATAATTGGTTTTACCTGTTCATCCAATTTTTGGTTCAGTTTTGATATATCACCTTTAATTTCATGATACTCAAACTCTGAACAAAACTCACCTGCCCCTCTAATTAAAAAATCATCATCTACTATTATTTTTACTTCTATACCCATTTTTTCAATTATTTTTTTAAATGCACAAAGATTGTCTTTAGAATCACATTCCACAATTTCAAAATTATTATCTTCCGGTGCTCCAAATTCTAATTTCTCACATATAGCTCTGTATAAATATCGATCACTGATCCCCTCTACTAACAATACTTTGTCCGCAAAAAAAATTCTTGAACTTCTTTCCAAATTCAAGAAGGAAATTAGTTTATTTGCACTTGGGAAATCACTTTGTTCTATCTGTTGACTGCATATCGTGGTTTGCAACTTATCTTCAGAGTCTTGAATACATTGATGAATTCTAAGGACTTGATCAATCGTTTTGGGTGAAATTAAAAGTGGCGAGTGAGTAGATAACAAAATTTGATTCTTTTCCGATATTTCTAGAATTAACCTACGCATTTCTTCTTGTAATTGAGGATGGAGAAATGCTTCTGGTTCTTCAAAAATCAAGAAAATTGGACGCTTTATTTTTTCTTCGGTTCTGTTACGAACCAGCTCCGCATATGATCTAAAAAGAGATAAATACAATCCTCTTTGAAGACCCTGCCCCTTTCTGAAATAAGGCGTCCAAACACCATCATATACATCAATACCGATATTACCTAGAATATCACTTGCAGAAGGAAATGTAACTTTTAGACGTGTGCTCACATTCTTAAATAATTCTGAAAGATAATTTGTGATTAGTTTCTCAATTTCTTTTATTATTGAAATTCTATCATCTGTCTCTTCAATAATATTCAACATGGAATTTACTTTTTTATATGCACCATTTAATTCGGGATTGACTTGATCTTCAATTTCATTAGATATTAGTTTTAATATCTTACCCACAGCATCTGTAGATTTACCTTTTACTTCTGATTTTACATCGGAGAGCGATTTCAATGTTATTATTTCTGGAAGAAATTGTTTGAAAGCTGGATCAATACCTGTTGGAATACCATATTCTTTTTTGTCTGGCTCAAAGATCTGCATCTTTCCATCAGTATTCGTGCCTTTTCTAATCCTTATATTTCCATTCATTAGACAATTCTGAATTTTGGATCGATGTTTTTCTGCTGACAATTCTAAAAAAGGTTCTACACCTGAAATCTCAGCTTCAATTTCAATATCTTTATCTTTTCCCCAATAATCATCATCAGTAAAATCTTTGTTCGTTCCCTCAAATAAAAGCCTTAGAGCATCTAAAATATTTGATTTTCCACAATTGTTTTTTCCTATAAGAATAGTGCAGTCTTTTAAATTAAAAGTTTCTTCTTTTATTGATCGAAAATTTTTAATTCGAATATTATCTACAATCATTCTATTTAACATGTTTTCCCCAAAAAATTATAAATCATCTCAAAACTCCCTCCACCAACCCATCAATCTCCTTCAACAAATCCCGTACCATACTCCTCAATTTCCCAATACTCTTAATATTACCCTGTCCACCTTCATCAAGCCACGTTTCAACTTTATTACTACAAACCTCACCAATCTCAGCAAGTCGTTTATGAAGCCCGTTCCTATTATAAAATCAATCCTCCAATAAAAATTGGATTATATTTTTCCTCAAAATCCCATTTCTCTCTTCACCCCAATCTTTATCCATAGAAAGCACTATTTTAGTATAATTATCATTTATGTGTTCAAGTGGTGAAAATTCCCTGATTTCAGTTTCCGGGCTGGCCAGGAGATAGGCAACCTGAAAATATAATCGTGTTTTTTCCTTTTCTGCAATAAAATCAATTTCTTTATCTTCAAGTTTGCCAATACTCACATTATAGCCTCTTTTAAGGAGCTCCAGATAGACAATATTTTCCAGAAGTCCTGAAATATCATCTTTCCTGTATCCAATAAATCCGTGACGCATACCGATCTCACCCATGTAATATTTTTCATAAAGTTCGAGATGTCGTTTACCTTTAAGATCATATCGTCCTGTCTTAGAAATTAAAAACGCACTTTGCAAGTAATGTAAATAATTTTGAACCGTATCCACCGTGATCTTAATCTTCTGTGATTTCAAATAATCAGAAATTCTTTTTGAAGACACAATTTGTCCACAATTATCAAAAACAAATCTTGTAATGTTTTTAAGCTGAGATACATCCCGTATTCGATGACGAGTTACTACATCCTTCAATAATATAGTATTGAAAATAGAATTAAGGTAATGATAAATCACTTCTTCTTTAAAATCAAGTAAATGAATACCCGGCAGTCCTCCATATTTTAGAAATAAGGAAAATTCTTTATCTAAATCAGCCTTTTGTGGTGTTTTTTTTCTGAATTGTAAAAATTCCTGAAAACATAAAGGATATATGGGAAAAGAAATATAACGACCGGAAAGCAAAGTGGCAAGGTCTGAAGACAGGAGATGAGCATTGGATCCGGTGATGTATATATCGGTCTTACCTTCTGTGAACAGGGAAGTAACTGCTTTTTCCCATAATTCAATCTCCTGAACTTCATCTATGAACAGGTATCTCTTACCATGTACTGAAGAATAGGTTCTCTTTACAAATTTATCTAAATCCTGATAGTCTTGAATAAAATCATACTCAAGTGATTCTTTGTTGATACCTAGGATGTTCTGTTCGGAAATCCCTTTTTTCAATAGATGATCTTTCAGCATCTGAAGAAAAGTGCTTTTCCCGACTCGCCTCAGTCCGGTAATGACCTTGATTACAGGTTTATCTACAAAGGGCAGTATCTTATTTACATAGTATTTTCTGATAAACATAAATATTTCCTTCGATTATAATCGAACCTTTTTAAAAATAACAATAAAGTTTCGATTATGCAAGAAGTTTTATTATATTAAAAAAAAACTTGACACTCAGATATTAAAAATATATATTTTAATCAATTATAGCGCTGGTGATAGTATCGCCGGTTTGACGTCCTGCTTTGGCAGGACGTTTCTATTTAAATTTAAATCAGATGTTGAAACAATCAATTCTATTCTTCTATTTAAAATAACATATCTCCCCAAAAAGTCAAACCAAAACAAACATTTTTTTAACAAAACCCCAACTCAAGATCACTCTCAACCTTGACTTTTTCCTAAAAAATGATTACAATAATACGCTTTAAAAATTATATATATTAACTTATAATAAACTAAAGAGGTTGCTTGTATGGATACCAACACCATAAAATCAGCAGTTGCCGGTAATCCGGAAAAATCAATACCCGGACTTCAGCAGGACTGGTGGACAGAAGTGGCACCAGATATCTGGAATTCTCACGGCTCCTATTTAAAAGACATCTCCGGAGAGGAATACCTGGATTTTAATGGATTTTTTGCCTGCTCCCCAGTGCGCTTTGATCATCCAGATCTCAGGGAAAAATCCTTTTTAGAAAAAATCTCTCATGCCGCTATCTACAGACCCACCTTAAGTGATTTCTGGACCAAAGAATTTGCTGAATTCGTAGAAACCTTCAGAAACATAGCGGCACCACCCTATATGCACCACTTCTTTTTTATTGACGGAGGAGCCCTGGCAGTGGAAAATGCCCTTAAAGCTGCCTTTGACTGGAAAGTGAGATTAAATATGCTCAAGGGAAAGATAAAAAAAGATCCCCAGGAGGAAAAGCAGCCCCTGGGCACTAAGGTAATACATTTTGAAAACAGCTTTCACGGCCGTTCCGGATATACCATGTCCATTACCCATACCTGTGATCCCAGAAAATATAAATATTTTCCCAAATTCGACTGGTTTAAAGTAGAGCCTCCGGTATTGACCTTTGACAACCAGGGAAATGTGGTAAATGAAAAAGAGGTAACCCAAGACCTGGAAAAAGCTCTACAAATCCTTAAAACCATTTTGAAAAAACACGGTGATGATATTGCAGCAATTATTATTGAGCCCATTCAATGTGAAGGAGGAGACCGGTATATTCCTGCAGAACTCTTTAAGCACTTAAAAGAGCTCTCTGAAGAAAACGATGTTCTATTGATTTATGACGAAATTCAAACCGGATTCGGGACCACAGGTAAAATGTGGGCCCATGAATACTTTGGTAAAGAAGCTCTTCCGGATCTTATTACCTTTTCCAAAAAAGCTCAGACCGGTGGGGTCATGGCAAACCATGAAAAACTCTCCCGCATAAAAGAGCATGTGTTTGGCAATAAAGAAGAGAGCAAAAGCCGTCTGAACTCCACCTGGGGCGGAAACATAGTGGACATGATCCGCTGCGCAGAATATCTGAAAATAATCAAAAAAGAAAATCTGCTGGAAAATGCCAGAACCATGGGAAAGTATCTCCTGCAATCCATACAAAACTTCTGCCAGGAAAACAACCAGCTTCTGGGTCATCCCCGGGGTAAAGGTTTGCTGGCTGGATTCGATGTTATACATGAACAACATACCCATGGAGAATTGTGTTCTCTTTTCAAACAAGAACATCTTCTCTGCCTGAGCTGCGGTAAAAAAACAGTACGTCTGCGTCCCCACCTGGATATCACTAAAGATGAAATTGATGATGGTTTACAGAGAATGAGGAAAGCTCTGTCTAATCTGTAAATTTCATACTCAACGAATAAGGAAGATGGAGGAGAGAAGGATAAAGGATAAAGGAAAAAGTTAAAAGAAAAAGGATAAAAGGAAATGATTGATGAGTTCAGTCTAAAAAAACATCTCCCACCAAATACACAAAACCCACTAAATGTTTTTATTGAAATTATGTTTTTATATTTCGTAAATTTCGTGTCTTTTGTGGATTTTTAGAATGGTCTCCTTGACCAATAATCTGTTTTTAAGGAACCCAAGGTGACGAACCATACAGACAAAGGAAAACTTTATCTGGTAAGTACTCCTATCGGAAACCTGGATGATATTACCTTACGGGCATTGAAAATACTGAAGCAGGTAGACCTGGTGGCAGCAGAGGATACCCGCAGAACCGGAATGCTGCTTAAACATTATACTATTAATAACCGACTGGAAAGTTATCATGATCATAACAAAAGAAAAAAAACTCCCTTTTTAATCAACAAGCTTGTACAGGGTACATCCATTGCCCTGGTATCTGATGCTGGAACCCCTGGAATATCTGACCCGGCCTTTTATCTGGTAAGAGAAGCAGTAAAGCATGAGATTACCATCTCTCCCATACCCGGCCCAACTGCTGCCATAGCAGCCCTGACAGCCTCTGGTCTTCCTACGGACAGATTTGTATTTGAGGGTTTTTTACCTGTAAAAAAGAAAAGGAAAAAAAAATTAGAAATTATCGCACAGGAGACCAGAACCATAGTGCTCTATGAATCACCCCTGCGGCTGATCCGTACCTTGAAAGATTTACATGAGTTCTGCGGAAACAGAAAAATAACTGTCTGCCGGGAGCTAACCAAAAAATTCGAAGAAATAGTAAGAGGAACTATTACAGAAGTCAGGAAAACATTTTCTAATCGCAACAGCATCAAAGGTGAATGTGTGCTTATCATGAAAGGAACAGATAAAAAGAAATGATCAATTCAAAATCAAAAACCCTTATTCCGGAAGCAGTAAAGAAAAAGTATCTCTCATTACTGAAGCCGGTAGTTGATTTTGTTGTTGATTTAAACCTGCATCCCAATACTCTTTCTTTTATGGGATTTTCCCTCATTATTGTTTCCGTTATTTTTATTGTCTTGGGATATTTACACATTTCAGCCGGACTGATGCTGGTTGCGGGCATTTTTGACAATATCGACGGCCATGCTGCCAGAAAAAGTAATACATCCTCCAGATTCGGTGCCCTCTTAGATTCAACCCTGGACCGGGCTTCAGAATTTCTTTTTCTTGCCGGTGCCTGCTTTTATTTTATTAGTAAAGGTCTGTACCCAACCGCAGTGGCAGCAGTTATTGCGGTCTGTGGTTCCTTTCTGGTAAGCTATATCCGAGCCCGGGCAGAAGGTCTGGGATTTACCTGTGATGTAGGCTTTATTCAACGAGAAGAGAGAGTGGTTCTTCTGGGAGTTAGCGGAGTGCTGCATCGTACGTTTTTCATTCTGGTCATCTGGTTTATTGCCCTTACCTCTTTGCTGACAGTTATACAGAGGTTAATGGATATCTGGAAAAAGGATAAAAGGGAATAGGGAAAAATGGGAAAAACATATCATTCCAGTGCACAATGATTGCTATACAATTGTCATTCTAAGCGACCGGAGGGATAGAAGAATCTCATGCCCATAAATTTAATGGTTTTTATGATCACAGTCGATTGTAT
>CAYUAG010000009.1:0-58794 GCA_964442615.1 uncultured bacterium | reverse complement strand
TTTCACAAATAGTAAAAAAAATTTCTTTAGAAAGAGCAGGCCATAAATGTGAAAGGTGTTGGTCAAAATGTGATTTAGAATTCCACCATAAAATACCAATCTCTCAGGGTGACGATTCATCTCAAGAAAATTGTATAATTCTTTGTCATATTTTGTTCTTCAGTTAGCATTTTTAAACATTTATCTACAAATTCAAAAGAATTTTCAAGTAAATATTTATTCCGTTTATTTGTTGTCTGAACTTTTTCGGATAAAATTTTCAAAATATTTTTGAACTCTTTTAAACGTTTTGCATACTTCGTTTCAATATGAGGAATTATATTATCTAAGCTTATCTCTCCTGCAACTTCCAAATAGTCTAAAAAATCCTCAGAAGTTCCTTTTCTTTGTTTGCCCAGTTCTTTTGTTTTTTTTATGATTTTATCAACTTCAATATTTGAATTTGAAACAAATTCAGAATCTCCTTTTAAAATCGCTGATTGTTGTTCAACCAAAGCATCCAAAAGCAACTTATAAGCATTAACTTCGTCTACTACAATCTCAGTTAATTGTTTAACCAATTGTTCCATCTTGATGTTATTATCATCATCTTTTTCAAAAATAATAGCCATAAATTTCCCCTTCACAAAATAATTATACAAATTCCGATAAAATCCGCTCTTGATTCTAATTAAATTCTTTCAAAACACAATAAATATAATTTACTACTTAAAAAATCTTCATAAACTTTTTTATCACAACATCACTCTCTTTTATTTTCAATTTTTAAAAATGCAAACCACATGCCATGATTTATTTTTAAAATGAATTATATAATTTCCTGCTAAGTATTTATTTTTTATTATTTATTTTTATATTATTTATCTAATATATTAAATAAAATTAAAAAAAATTTAGGTAAACATTACCAGATATATAGGAAATAAATACCACAATAATATCATCTAAACAAATTTAATTTAAAAAATTATAGTTTATCTTTTTGTTAACCTTACAATATTATTTGTTTCAAAAAATACTAAAATTCTTAAAATATTAATTCAGCAACTAACTACTTTATATATAATTATGGCACTATATTTGCAATAAGTAAGTATAAAAATAATTAAATAAAATTAAAGGAAAAAATGGCTAAAAAACATTACATTTTAACACTTATTGAAACAGAAAGTGAAAAATCATACAGTACATATCTATCAAGGTTAAAGGGTTTACTTATGTTAATAACTCTATTAGTGATATTCATTCTAATATCATTACCTTTAGCACAATTTCTATTTAAAGGTGTTAATGAATTTAAAATCTATAATTTAAAAAATGAAAATAATTTATTACGGATAAAATTTAGTTCATGGCAGGACAGAACTGATTCCATTTTAATGCATTTAAATAAATTAAAAAAAGAAAACAAAAAAATAAGTATACTCTCTCCAAATTCTACCACTAATATCCAATATGGTGTAGGAGGGCCAGAAAGTTATCCATCTTTAAAAAACTTTAATCATCCCGAAATCATAAAAACAGAGATGGAATTATCAAAAATAGAAAATGAAATCAATTGGTTAAATAAAAGCATGTCTCATTTAAAAGAAAATATTTCTTCGAGCATGTTTAAAATTTCACACTATCCTTCCATTAGACCTGTTAGAAAAGGATGGATTTCATCAACTTTTGGTAAAAGAAAAGATCCATTTACAAATAAAACTGTTGAACATCCCGGAATAGATATCTGTACAGAAATTGGTACAAAAATAATAGCAACTGGTGGAGGAACTATAGTTGCTGTCAGGGAAAACTTTATAAAAAATAAAGGATATGGAAAATTCATAATAATAAATCATGGCTTTGGGTATAAAACACTCTACGCCCATTTATCAGAAATTCATGTCAAAATAGGTCAAAAAATTGAACGATGGGATGAAATCGGTTTAACTGGCAATAGTGGCAAATCGACTTCCCCTCATCTTCATTATGGTGTTTTCTATAATGATATTCCTCAAGATCCTTTTAACTTTATTCTTGAATGAAAAATATGATGTTTACTCTATTTACACCCTTACTCCCACCACGGTAATATCATCCCTCTGTTCTTCCTTTCCCTGATGGTTCACCAATTCCTGAAGTAATGCTTCTTTCTGTTTTTCAACATCCAATCCCGCAATCGACTCTAAGAAATTCTTCATTCGCTTCGTTCCATATTTTCTATTCTCAGTATCCGATTGATCGATAAACCCATCACTCATCAGATAAATTTCGTCTTCTTCTTGAATTTTGATTTTCCTTCTCGTGAAGGTGCGTCTTTTTTCTCTTTGTTTTCCACCGATTGACTTCCGATCCCCTTTAATTTCTATGATTTCAGATTGTTCTAAACCGTGATTATTTCCCCTTACTAAATAAAGCGGACGCTTTGCACCAGCAAAGACAACATTTTTCATTTTCCTATCCAAAACGCATAAGCAAATATCCATGCCGTCATCTGTATTAGTCTCTCCATTCTCCTGCTTTAAGGCAGAACGTACACCTATATGCAGATTCTCTAAAATCAATGCCGGATCGGTGACGTGCAGCTCATTGACGATTTCATTCAACAGGATATTCCCGATCATGGACATGAAAGCGCCGGGTACGCCGTGACCCGTGCAGTCCACAACCGCAAGAAGGATCTTACCATTGATTTGATTGAACCAGTAGAAATCACCAGAGACAATGTCCTTCGGCTTATATAAGATAAAATGTTCCGGCAGAAAAGATTGAATTCTTTCATCCAATGGTAGAATCGCTTGTTGAATACGTTTTGCGTATCGGATACTGCTCGTAATTTGCTCGTTCTTCTCTTGGAGTTGTTCCTTCTTTTGCTCAATAATTTCTTTCTGTTCCCTGATCTCTTTTGTCCTTTCTGTTACTTTTATTTCAAGTTTCTTCTTCTGGGCCGTCAATTGTCGAACTCGTAACCGGTAAATCATAAATCCCATTGATAATAAGGACAAAACACATAAACCATAAAACCATTTCGTCTGATAAAAATAGGATCTTAAATAAAAGTGAAAGGAAGCACCGGTTTCATTCCATACTCCATCGTTATTACAAGCAATAACTTTAAATGTATAATCCCCAGGTGGAATGTTGGTGTAATAAGCCGTTCGGCGTGTACCAGCGTCTATCCAGTCCTTATCAAATCCATCTAATTTGTATTTAAACTTAACCTTCTCAGGTACCAAAAAACTCAGTCCAGTATAGTGAAACTCAAATTTCTTTTTGCCCGGAGAGAACGGGACATTCTCCTCCAGGTCAATTAATTCATTGTCAATAATGATTTGCTCAAGTATCACAGGTGGGGGCTGTTCATTTGTTTTTATATTTTCCGGGTCAATCATTGCCAGACCTTTCATAGTCGGAAACCATAATTTTCCATCACTGCTTTTCCATCCTGCAGGGCAACCAATAGTGCATTCATTACTCTTCATTCCATCTGCCTTGTCATAAGCATAAGAATTAATTGACTTAATTTTCCTATCGGCGAAATCAATAAGTTCTTTTTTGCAGACTCTGAAGATGCCCTTTATAGAACTCATCCAGAGGTTTCCTTTGTTATCTTCGAGGATTTTAAAAATGCTTTCCTCATACAGTCCTTCTTGCTTTGTATATGTTGTAAATTCCCCATCTCTGTATAGATTTAGCCCGCCATGATGTGTACCAACCCAGAGGTTTCCTTCTCTATCCTCATATATTGATAGTACGATATCGTCAGATAATCCCTCTTTCGTGGTGTAGACTGTAAATTCCCCGTCTTTGAATCGGTTCAACCCGCCATTTGTGCCAACCCAGAGGAAGCCTTTTCTGTCTTCATATATTGACCATATAATACCGTTAGAAAGACCATCTTCTACGGTGTAATTTATAAATTTCTCATCGTTCATGCAGAAAAGTCCGCTTCCGTGTGTGCCAATCCAAAGACTACCATCCTTACTTGTACAGAGTGACCTTATATAGGGATTATACAGTCCTTCTTTTCTGGCATAAATTGTAAATTTTCCGTCTTTAAATCGGTTAATTCCGCCACCTAGTGTACCAATCCATAGGATTTCATTTCTGTCTTCATAGATCGACGTCACAATTTTATGCGAAAGCCCTTCCTTTGTGGTGTAGGCTGTAAATTTTCCATCTTTGAATCGATTTATGCCACCAACGGATGTGCCAAGCCAAAGGCTGCCTTCCATGTCCTTATAAACTGACATCACAAGTTCGCCAGACAACCCTTCTTTTGAAGTGTATGTTGTAAATTTTCCATCTTTAAGTCGGTTCAATCCACCCCCATATGTGCCTATCCAAAGGCTCCCCTCTCTATCCTCAAAGATTGACCGTACTGTATTGTTAGACAGACCGTCTTTAGTGGTAAAGGTGGAAAAATTTCCATCTTTTAGCCGGCTCACCCCCCCTCCATCAGTGCTAATCCACAGATTCCAATCTTTATCCTCAACAATTGAAATAACAGAATTATGCGACAGGCCTTCTGAGGTAGTATAAGAAGTAAATTTTCCGTCTTGTAGTTTATTTACCCCGCCACCGTATGTGCCTATCCAGAGATTTCCCTCCCGGTCCTCATAGACTGACATCACGACATCATTAGACAAACCATCTTGAGTGGTATAAGTAGTAATTTTCCCATCTTTTAGTCGATTAAGCCCACGTCCTTGTGTGGCAATCCAAAGATTCCCTTCTCGGTCCTCGCAGATAGACATCACATAATCGTAAGACAAACCCTCTTGTGTAGTGTAAAATGTGAATTTTCCATCTCTCAATCGATTTACCCCGCCACCGTATGTGCCTATCCAGAGACTCCCTTCCTTATCTTCATAGATTGACCTAATGTAATTGCTTGATAAGCCATCTTTCACAGTATATAAGGTAAATTCCCCATCATTCAATTGGTATAATCCACCCTCTGAACCAATCCAAAGCGTTCCTTCTCTGTCCTCAAAAAGTTCTGTAATATTATTATTTTTTATGTTAGCTGTATTACTCTTATCAAATAGAGTAAACCGTACTCCATCAAAACGGACGAGCCCCACTGGTGTCCCCAGCCAGATGTAACCGTCGTGTGTTTGGATTATAGCTATAATGTTTTCATGTGGAAGACCGTCCTCTGTCTGCCACACATCATGACTATATTGTGTAACAGCCTTATTTGGATCAAGCGCCAAGCCAGTAATTGGACCCAACAAAACTGTAATTATAATAATAAACCTAAGTCTCCAAAAGGAAATATTGTTAAAGTGAATAAATTTAATTTTCATTGCCTGATCCATTTATATTTCTCACACCTTTATCCCAACCACTGTAATATCATCCCGCTGTTCTTCTCTACCCTGATGCTTGGCTATTTCCCGAGCTAATACTTCTCCCTGCTCCTTCATTTCCAGCTCAGCAACTGACTGGAGAAAAGTTTTCAAACGCCTTGATCCATACCGCCCGTTCTTTGAATCCTGCTGATCTGCAAAACCATCTGTAGTCAGATATAACTGATCTCCTTTCTGAACCTCTATCTCATGACTGGTAAATACCCGATTTTTCTCCCGCTGCCTCCCCCCTATTGACTTACGGTCACCTTTTATTTCAATAAGTTCAATCTCACCTTTTTTTATAATATATAAGGGACGCTTGGCTCCGGCAAATAAAAGCTCTTGTTTATGACTATTTTTCTCTAAAACACAGAGACACACATCCATACCGTCCTGGGTAACACCTTCTTCTTGTTCCTGTTTTAAGGCAGTTCGTACTTCTTCATGAAGACGCTCTAAAATCTTTTTAGGATTAGTAATCTGTTGTTCGATAATAATCTCGTTGAGCACAATGTTACCAATCATGGACATAAAGGCTCCAGGCACACCGTGACCAGTACAGTCAACCACAACCAGAACAGTTTTTCCATCTAGTTGATTAAACCAGTAAAAATCACCTGAAACAATATCTCTTGGTTTAAAAAAAATGAAATGTTCGGGTATAGAAGATCGTATCTTTTCGGCAAGGGGTAAAATAGCATTTTGAATACGCTCCCCATATCGGATGCTGCTTAAGATCTGTTCGTTCTTTTCTTGTATCTGATTATTCTTCTCCATAAGTTGTTTATTCTTATAACGTATTTCTATTGTCCTTTTTTTAACCTGCTTTTCAAGTTTCTGTTTCTGTCTCTCCAGATTTCTAACCCGCATTTTATACCAACTAAAAGCACTCCCTACAATGAACGCAATAATCAGACTTCGAAACCACCAGGTTTTCCAAAATGGAGGAAGGATGGTCAACGTAATACTGGTACCTTCCTCGTTCCAATAGCCATCATCATTTGAAGCTATTACTCTGAATACATATTCGCCATGAGGCAAATTCGTATAAGTCGCTCTGCGGTGAAGATGATCTGTTTTAATCCACTCTTTGTTAAAACCTTCTAATTTATAGGCAAATTGATTTTTTTCCGATTGCCGGTAATTCAAAGCTGAAAATTCAAAAGCAAAAATGTAGTCCGTATAATCTAAAGTTATTTCTCCTATGAAATTTATGTGTTTCTGTAGTTCAAACCGGTCGGATTTGTTGCCATTTCGGGATACTTTCACTGGTTTATTAAATAGCAAAAAATCTGTAATAACTACAGGTGTCACATATGTATTATTCATTATGCTATCAGGGTGAAAAACATTGAAACCGTTTACTCCACCAAAATACATTTGACCATTTCCATCCTTATAACATGAACCTGTATTAAACTCATTACTTTGCAGACCATCTTTTACATCATAATTAATGAAGGAATTAATTTCAGGATTAAACTTACTAATTCCTTTATTGGTACTTAACCATAAACAACCATTATCATCCTCAAGAATTCCATATATAACATCATTTGACAAACCATCCTTTTCTCTGTAACAAGTGAAGGTTGGGGGAGATCCCTCGTTATCACTCGGGACAAGTTTATTTAATCCGCCATCTGTCCCAATCCACAGGTTACCTTCGGCATCCTTATAAATCGACCTGACTAAATTATGACTTATTGTATGGGGATTATTAACCTGATTTTTATATTGAGTGAAGGTTTCTGACTTCCTATCAAATTTATTTAATCCATCTTGTGTCCCAAACCAAAGGATTCCACTGCAATCTTCAAAAATAGAATATACATTATTATGGCTAAGACTATGGAGATTATCAGTTTGGTGCCAAAAATGAGTAAAAGTTTCTGTTTTTTCATCAAATCTATTTAAACCATTTTTTGTCCCAATCCATAAAATTCCTTCCGAATCTTTCAAAAGTCTTAACACAAAGTTATTACTTAGACTTTCAGGATTGCCATCCTGGTTCTTATAGCAGATGAAAGTTTCAGTTTTACGATCGAATTTATTTAATCCACCACCATAAGTCCCAATCCACAAGCTGCCATCTGTATCTTCAATAATAGACATAACATTGTTAAGGCTAAGACTATGTGGATCATCCTTGTAGTGCTGATATAATGTAAAGATCTTTGTTAGTGGATTAAATTTATTTAAACCATCAGCTGTTCCGATCCACAGGTCATCATTCGAATCTTTAAAAATCGACAACACAAAATTATTATTGAGACTATAAGGATTATTTACTTGGTGTTTATAACAAGTAAAGGATTCAGTCTTAGGATCAAACCTATTCAATCCGCCTCCAATAGTTCCTATCCACAGATTTTCTCCTCTATCTTCAAAAATTGGCATTACTATGTTATTACCAAGACTTTTAGGATCATTAGGCTTGTGCTGATAGTTTATGAAAATCTCCGATTCTGGATTTAACTTGTTTATCCCACCACCAGAAGTCCCAATCCACAAGTTGTTTCTGGAATCTTCAAAAATTGACATGATAAAATTATTACTAAGGCTGTTGGGATTATCAACTTGATTTTGGTAACTGGTGAAGGTTTCAGTTTTTATATTGAATTTATTTAATCCACCACCAAAAGTGCCAATCCACAAGTTACCTCTATAATCCTCTAATATAGACTTGATATTATTATTGCTAAGGCTTAGAGAATTATCAGGATTATTCAGGTAAGAAATAAAAGATTCCGAATTTTGTTCAAATTTATTTAATCCATGTTCCGTTCCAATCCACAGATTACCATTGTGATCTTCCAATATAAATGAAATTCTGTTATGACTCAAACTATGGGGATTATTAGGCTGGTTCTGATAACGAATAATTTTTTTTAAGTTTCGATCAAACTTATTTAATCCATTATAAGTTCCTACCCACAAGTTACCTCTGGTATCCTCTAAAATGGAATAAACAGAATTATTACTAAGACTGAGTGAGTCTCCAATTTGATTCTTATAATGAATAAAGGATTCAGTATTAGGATTGAATCTATTTAATCCTCCTCCCTCAGTACCAATCCACAGATACCCGTCCTGATCTTCAAATATCGATAAAATAAGATTATAACTTAAACTTGTACTATCATTTGGTTCATGGCGGTACACTGTAAATTGATAACCGTCATACTTGTTTAATCCATCCTGGGTCCCAAACCACATGAAACCCTGTCTATCTTGAAGTATGCAATTGACTGTAACTTGGGACAAGCCCTGTTCAAGGGAAATCTGTTCTAAACGGATATCCCTTCCTGACTGTACATAAACAGGCTCAATAAAAATAAATTCGAGTATCCATAAATAAAAAATCACATTCCAATTAATTTTTTCATTCCCAAATAGCTTTATGTGCATAGTATTTCTTCTGTTAAAAATCACCTGTACATATTTTGTGAAACTAACAAATTGATTAAGTCTGCTCTTTATTTTTAAACCTTCACTCCCACTACTGTAATATCATCTCGCTGTTCCTCTATTCCCTGATGACTGGCCAACTCTTGTACCAGTGCTTCCCTCTGTTCCTGCATACTCAGCTCAGAAACTGACTGAAGAAAAATTTTCAACCGTCTTGAGCCATATCGTCTATTGTTTGAATTCTGCTGATCCGCAAATCCATCTGTGGTTAAGTATAACCTGTCTCCTTTCTGAACCTTAATCTCATGATTAGTAAATAACTGCTTCTCCTCCCGCTGCTTTCCCCCAATTGACTTGCGGTCTCCTTTTATCTCCGTAATCTCAGTCTCTCCTTTTTTTATGATATAGAGCGGACATTTGGCTCCGGCAAAGAAAACCTTTTGTTTGTGCCTGTTTTTCTCTAAAACACAGAGGCACACATCCATACCGTCCTGAGTGTCGGCTTCCCCTTGTTCCTGCTTTAAGGCAGTCCGAACTTCCTCATGAAGACGTGTTAAAATCAAAGAAGGATCCATTATTTGTTGTTCAGTAATTATTTGATTTAGGAAAGCATTACCTAACATGGACATAAAGGCTCCCGGCACACCGTGACCGGTACAGTCCACCACTGCCAAAACTATCTTTCCATTTACCTGATTAAACCAGTAAAAATCACCGGAGACAATATCTCTTGGTTTATAAAGAATGAAGTGTTGAGGTATAGAAAATCGTATCTTTTCGGTCAGGGGTAAAATAGCATTTTGTATACACTCCCCGTATCGGATGCTGCTAAGTATTTGTTCGTTCTTCTTTTGGAGTTGTTCATTCTTTTCTTCGATAATATATTTCTGTTCTCTTATTTCTTTCGTCCTTTCTTCTACTTTCCTTTCGAGCTTTTTCTTCTGTACTTTTAACTGTCGAACTCGCAGACGGTACCCTATAAATCCCATAAAAAAAACTAACACAACACACAAACCATAAAACCACTTTGTCTGATAAAAAAAAGGTTTTAGATAAAAGGAAAAGCTAGCACCTGTCGTGTTCCAAACACCATCGTTATTACATGCAATAACTTTAAATATATAGTCCCCTGGTGGAATGTTCATGTAATAAGCCATTCTTCTATTATCCGTATCTATCCAATTTATATCAAACCCTTCCAATTTGTATTTGAATTTTACCATTTCGGGAACTGTGAAACTCAATGCAGTATAGTAAAATTCAAACCTTTCTTTTCCTGGAGAAAAAACAATCCGATCAATTTTTTTTATTAATTCAGGGTTAATTATCATATTATCAACTGATACTTCCTCAATAATCACAGGCGGCGGCAGTTTGTTAATTTTAATATTATCTGGATCAATCATAACAACTCCGTTTAAGGTTGGAAACCAAAGTTTTCCATCATGACTCTTCAATCCTGCAGACTGTACACCCCCAGTACATGAACTGCTCCTCATTCCATCGACTAAGCCGTATGAGGTGGAATGGATGGCATTGATTTTCCCATCTGTAAAATCATTGAGATCTTTCTTACTAACCTGAAAAATTCCATTATTGTAACTAATCCAAAGATTATTATTATTATCTTCAAGGATATGAATAATAACATCGCTAAAGAGGCCGTCTTTAATACTGTAAGAGGTAAATTTTCCATCTTTGAGACAATTCAAACCGCCACATCGTGTACCTATCCAGAGTGTTCCCTCATGATCTCCATAGATAGTATTAATGTTGTTGTTTGTCAGCCCCTCTTTAGTAGTATAGGAGGTAATTTTTCCCTCCTTAATGCAGTTCAATCCACCAAGAGTACCTATCCAGAGTGCTCCTTCTTTATCTTCATGAAGATATGTGATTGTATTGCTCATTAATCCATCATTGGTTGTGTAATTGATAAACTTTCCATTCTCCAGCCGATTTAGACCGCCATTGTGAGTACCGATCCATAGATTGCCAGCTTGATCTTCATAAACACATCTGACCATGTCATCAGAAAGACCTTCTTTGATTGTGTAGATGGTGAATTTTCCTTCTTTCATTCGATTTAGGCCACAATCAGTACCAATCCAGAGAGCTCTTTCTCGGTCTTCCAGGATAGTCAAAATGTTGCTGTTTGTTGAAATACCATCTCTGGAAGTATAAGTTGTGAATTTACCATCTTTTAAACAGTTCAGACCACCATTACTAGTACCAATCCATATATTCCCTACTCGATCTTCATAAACTGAATAGATAAAATTATGCGAAAGACCTTCTTTGGTGCTATAAGTACTTAATTTACCATCTCGAAGACAGACTAGCCCGCCATCCAAGGTACCTACCCATAGATTCCCTTCCCTGTCCTCATAGATTGAACACACAATGTTGTGAGACAAATCCTCTTTCATCGTCAAAGAAGCAAATTCACCATCTTTGAATCGATTAAGCCCGCCATCAGTACCAATCCAGAGATTACCTTCCCTGTCCTCATAGATCACGTTCACTTCATTGTTACACATACCCTCTTTCGTAGTGAAAGCTGTAAATTCACTATCTCTGAATTTATTAAGTCCATTCAAGGTACCAATCCATAGATTCCCCTTTTGATCTTCATAAAGAGAAGATATATAATTGTTTGACAGACCATCTTTTGTAGTAAAGATGGTGAACTTTTCATCTCTCAACAACATCAATCCCCCACCCTCAGTACCGATACAGAGAGTCCCTTCTCGATCCAAATAAATTGACTTGACATTATTGTTTGATAAGCCCTCTTCTGTAGTATAAGCAGTAAATTTTCCATCTTTAAGCCGGTTCAATCCGCCACCCTTGGTTCCGATCCAGAGATTACCCACCCTATCTTCATAGATTGATTTCACATAGTCGTGGGACAAGCCTTCCTCTATTGTATAAATAGTAAATTTACCATCTCGCAGACAGACCAGTCCACTGCTGGTACCAATCCAAAGGTTTCCTATTCTATCTTCATAAAGCGTCTCGATAACATTCATTTTTATTTGTTCTGTGTTCCTTTTATTAAAGACAATAAAACGAACTCCATCAAAACGCACAAGACCATTTCCTGTTCCTAACCAAATATAACCATCACGAGTTTGGACTATTGCAAGGATAGAGTTATGTGGAAGCCCTTCTTTCAACTGCCAGTTATTCATAATATATTGTGTTATCGCTTTTTGGGGATCAAGTGCCCAACCATCAAAAGAACTCCACAAAACAATAATCAGTAAAACAACCATTTTAAAAATATAAAATAAATAATTGACAGTCACTGAATATAAGCAATGTTTCATTGGTGTTAATAATGCAGTTTTGATATAATTAAAACTTGTCATTTGTTTTTCCTTATTCCTTTTAGCCACTGATAGCGCAGATTTCACTAATTGTTGAAATCAGTTCTACTTAAATAATCTGAAGCTTAAATTTAGGTTAGATAGTTCACTTAGTTAAACCTTCACTCCTACCACCGTAATATCATCCCGCTGCTCCTCTCTACCCTGATGTCTGGCTAATTCCTGAGCTAATACTTTCTCCTGCTCCTGCATTTCCAACTCAGAAACTGACTGGAGAAAAGCCTTCAGCCGTCTTGAGCCATATCGTTTGTTTTTCGGATTCTGCTGATCCGCAAAACCATCTGTGGTCAGGTATAACTGATCTCCTTTCTGAACCTTAATCTCATGACTGGTAAATACCTGCTTCTCCTCCCGCTGCTTTCCCCCAATTGATTTGCGGTCTCCTTTAACTTCAGTAAGTTTAGACTCTCCCTTTTTGAAAACAAAGAGCGGACGCTTGGCTCCCGCAAATAAAAGCTTTTGGGTGTGACTGTTTTTCTCTAAAACACAGAGACACACATCCATACCATCCTGGGTGTCAACCTTCTCTTGTTTCTGCTTTAAAGCAGTACGGACCTCTTCATGAAGACGTTTTAAAATCAAAGAGGGATTCATGATCTTTTGTTCAGTAACTATTTGATTCAGGAATGCATTACCTAACATGGACATAAAGGCCCCGGGGACACCGTGACCGGTACAGTCTATTACTGCCAGGACAATCTTCCCATCCACCTGATTGAACCAGTAAAAATCACCAGAGACTATGTCTCGGGGTTTGAAGATAATAAAGTGTTGAGGCAGGGAAGATCGTATCTTTTTGGTCAGGGGTAAAATGGCATTCTGAATACGCTCTCCGTATCGAATACTGCTTAAGATATTCTTATTCTTCTCCTCCAACAACCGTAGGCTCTTTGCCTTGATAAATGCTGATACTGCGTGTTCCCGAAAACGAAGCAATTTCTGAACATCAGTTTTATCAAAGGTATACTGATCTGACATGTTATCCAATATCAAAAATCCTTCTAACCTGCCTTCCAAGATCACTGACATGGCCAATATTGACTTGGGTGTCTCAAGATGCTGCAACTTATGCTGAGCACTTAATCCTTCCATACTCTGTATAACATACGATCCCTCTTCCAATTGTTCCGAATGTTCCGTATAACGACTTATCACCTCTTCTTTAGTAAGATGAATGTTCTGCACATTTTCTATATTATACCCATCTACTACAGCATATCGATACCTCTCCAAATCCTCATCATAAATCAAAAATGAACCTCTCTCAGCCTGAGGCAGGAGGCTAAGTGCTTGTCCTAAAAGTGATTGGAGAACATTTTCCAGGTCTATCTCTTTGTTGATAACCCTTACTACACTGTCCAATGTCTCAAGCTCATTATTCTTCTGGCTAAGCTCTTTCTCTGCTTTTTTTCGTACTGAAATCTCATGTTGAGCTTTTTCATAGAGTCGTGCATTTTCTAGGGCTGAAGTGATCTGGATACTAAGGGTCTCCATTGCTGTAACATCGATTTTATCAAAGGCTTTTAATGTATCACTTTGAATATCAAGAACACCAATAATTCTCTTCCCACTCCTTAATGGTACTGTCAGCTCAGATTTGGTTTTTTCTTTTCCAAAAGAAACATAATGAGAATTCTTTCTAATATCTCCTGAGACCTGTGTCTCACCACACTGGGCAACATATCCTGTTATTCCCTCTCCCATTCTAATCTTTGAACTAACTGGAGCAAACTTAGCATTTTCCCCAGCTATAGCCTTCAAAATTAAATGATCTGACTTCTCATTTATCATTAAAAGAGCTACGCTGTAATAGTCAAATTCATCACAAACAGAGGTCACAATTTCAGGCAGCAGAGCATCAATTTCTAACTGACTGCCAACCCGCTGACCAGTCTTATAAATTATCGCAGCCTGAGCAGCTCTTCTTCTGGCATCTTTCTCCATTCTCTTCCGTACTGCCACTTCTTTTCTAAGTGTTTTATTTGTATTTTTTAATTCATAGGTTTGTTTATTAACCTTTGCTTCTAGTTCTCGATTTCTCTTTTGAATACTTTGCACTCGAACTCTATAGATAGAAAAAGTAAAACCAATAAGCAAAACAATACCTAAAGTCAGAAACCACCATGTCTTCCAGAAGGGAGGTGCTATCGTTATTCTTAGCGAGATCCCTTCTTCATTCCAAATACCATCATTATTCGATGCTTTAACCCAGAATATAAAGTCACCCGGAGGAAGATTCGTATAGGATGCAAAACGCCTGTTCCCAACATAATTCCAATCCTTTTCAAATCCTTGCATCATATAGGCATACTCATTTTTATCAGGAGAGGCATAATGAAGTGCTGCAAACTCGAAAGAGATAACTTTATTTTTATAAGAAAGCTCAATTTCTTTAGTTTCTGTGATTGATTTTTTCAGGATTGCAGATCTATCTTCTTTTTCTCCTATAGGAACGGACTTATTAAAAATCTGAAAATCAGTAATTACTACTGGTGGAGCGTGTAGATTATCCTTGATGCTGTCTGGATAAAAAATATTAAAACCATTAATACCACCAAAAACCATTTCTTCTTTTCTGGTTTTATAGTAAGCACCAAGATAAAATCCATTACTCTGAAGACCATCATCAATATTATAATTTTTAAATGTTTCAGTAATCGGATTAAACTTGGACAATCCATTATTTGTACTCAACCAAAGATTTCCATGATCATCCTCCAATATTCCATAAATTACATCGTTCGGCAGTCCATCTTTTACTTTGTAATGTTGAAAAGTCCTTTTTTCTGGATCAAAACGATTCAGCCCACCGCCAGTTCCGATCCAGAGCACCCCAGATGAATCTTCATGAATCGAATAAACTCTATTATCACTCAGACTATTAGAATCGTTGGGATCGTTCTTGAAATGAATAAATTGTTTTTTCTTCCGGTCAAATCGATTGAGTCCTCCCCCAAACGTACCAACCCAAAACCTATCCAATCGATCCTCATAAAGAGTCGACACTCCATTGTGACTAAGGCTATGGGGTTTATTTGGATCATGTAGATATCGAATAAATTTTTGAGTTTTTTGATTAAATCTATTCAAACCGCCATTTGTACTAATACCAATCCATAGTACACCTGATCTATCTTCATAAATACACCTCACAAAATTATCACTTATACTATTGGGATTATCAGGATCGTTTTGATAATGTATAAATCGTTTCGTTTTTTGGTCAAATCGATTTAGACCTCCCATATAGGTGCCAAGCCAGAGCACGTCTGATCTATCTTTATAGATGGACAAGACAACATCATCACTCAAACTGCAGGAATTGCTCGGATCGTGCCTGTAATGAATAAATTGCCCTGTTTTTCGATCTAAGCAATTCAATCCCCCACCATCAGTTCCGATCCAGAGTACATTTTCCTTATCTTCATAAATAGCCCTGATTTCATTATGGCTTAAACTATTGGAATTTCCAGGTTCCTTCTGATAATGTGCAAACTGTACCTTATCAGGATCGAATTTATCGAGCCCTCCCAAAGTTCCAATCCAGAGTATACCAAATTTATCCTCCCATATTGATCGAACCACATTGTGACTTAAACTATTAGGATCAGTAAGATTATTCTCATAATGAATAAATTGTTCTGTTTTCAAATCAAAATAATTCAGCCCACCACCATCGGTTCCAATCCAGAAGCAACCTGACCTATTTTTGTATATCGTGACAACAACATCACAATTCAAGCTGTTCGGATCATCAGGATCGTTCTGGTACCTATGAAATTTTTCTGTTTGCTTATCAAATCGATTTAATCCACCACCATCTGTTGCAATCCATAAAGAACCTGTCCTATCCTCATTAATAGACCAAATCCTATTATGGCTTAGACTAAAAGGATCATTTGGATTGTGTTGATAATGAATAAACTCCTCTGTATGTCGATCAAAACGGTTCAGCCCACTGCCCCAAGTACCAATCCAAAGATCACCTGATTGATCTTCGTACACTGATACAACTATGTCACAACTCAAACTTTTAGGATTTTTAAGATCATTTCGGTAATGGATAAAAGTCGGAGGTGTGCCTTCTTCTTCACTTGGAATTAATTTATTGAGCCCATCCAGAGTACCAATCCAAAGTGCGCCTAAATGATCTTCAAAAACAGAATAAATAAAATTATTGCTTAAACTATTGAGATTATCAGGATCAACCTGATAACGGACAAACTGTTCTTTTTCCCTATCAAATCGATTCAATCCACCACCATATGTACCAATCCAAATGATACCTGAACGATCCATAATAATAGAATGGATATAATTATTGCTCAAACTATTCACATCCTCAGCGTCAAACTTATATACTTTATAATTGTAACCATCATACCTGTTCAACCCATCATTCGTACCAAACCACATGAATCCTTTTGAGTCTTGAAGAATACAATTAACAGTATTCTGAGACAAACCATCATTAATAGTAATATGTTGAAAATGAATATTGTTGTCTGAAGCGTAAATCCAACTAAAAACTAAAAATATTAAAAATTGTACCCAATATCGCTGTTTACAACTCTTCATAATATCCCCCTTTCATTTTCTAAAACATATTCTCCATGCTGAAAATTATTATTTTAACTTCATATCAATCATCACACCCTCACTCCCACCACTGTAATATCATCCCGCTGTTCCTCCTTACCCTGATGCCTGGCTAACTCCTGGGCTAATGCTTTCTCCTGCTCCTGCATCTCCAACTCAGAACCTGACTGGAGAAAAGCCTTCAGCCGTCTTGATCCATATCGTCTGTTCTTTGAATTCTGTTGATCAGCAAATCCGTCTGTAGTCAGGTATAACCTGTCTCCTTTCCGAACCTTAAGCTCATGTCCGGTAAATACCCGTTTCTTCTCCCGCTGCTTTCCCCCAATTGACTTACGGTCTCCTTTTATCTCGATAAGCTCAGTCTCTCCTTTTTTAATGATATAGAGAGAACACTTGGCTCCGGCAAATACAAGCTTTTGTGTATGACTGTTTTTTTCTAAAACACAGAGACATACATCCATTCCATCTTGAGTGTTAATATTATTTTGTTCTTGTTTTAAGGCAGCGCGCACCTCTTCATGAAAACGTGTTAAAATCAAAGGTGGATTAAGAATCTTTTGTTCGGTAACTATTTGATTCAGGAAAGCATTCCCTAACATGGACATAAAGGCTCCCGGTACCCCGTGACCAGTACAGTCTACCACAGCTAATACTATCTTCCCATCAATTTGATTAAACCAGTAAAAATCACCGGAGACAATATCTCTGGGTTTGTAAAAAATGAAGTGTTGAGGCAGGGAAGACCGTATCTTTTCGGTCAGGGGTAAAATAGCATTTTGAATACGCTCCCCGTATCGGATACTGCTCAGGATCTGTTCGTTCTTATCTTGAATCTGATTATTCTTCTCCTTAAGCTGTTTGTTCTTATAACGAATTTCTGTTGTCCTTTCTTTAACCTGTATTTCTAATTTCTGCTTCTGCTTCTCCAGATTTCTAACCCTCATTTTATACCAACTGAAAGCTACTCCTACAACAAAAATTACTATTAAAGCTCGAAACCACCAGGTTTGCCAGAAAGGAGGAGTTATGGTTATCTTTAAGGAAGTGCCTTCCTGGTTCCATATACCATCGTTGTTTGAACCAATAACCTGAAATGTATAATGATCAGGAGGTAGAGATGTATAAGTAGCAAAACGTCTATTTCCGATATAATTCCATTTTTTCTCAAAACCCTCCATTTTATATTTATATTCATTCCCTTCTGGGGAGATATAGTTAAGCGCAGCAAATTCAAATGAAAAAGAACGTTCCTTATAACTCAGTTTAATTTTGTCAGTTTTCAATATTGATTTTTCTAATATTACTCGACCATTCACTTCCTCTCCAATCGAAACTGGTTTATTGAATATTTGTAGATCAGTGATTACAACAGGTGGAATATAGGAGTTCTCTTTTACACTGTCCGGATAGAAAACATTAAAACCATTCACACCACCAAAAAAGAGTTCCCCCTTCTTATTTTTAAAATAAGATCCACCCCAAAATTCATTGCTCTGCAGTCCATTACTGACATCATAATTCTTAAACGTTTCTGTTTTTGGATTAAATTTTGATAAACCTTTGTTTGTGGTCACCCAAATGTTTCTCTGGTTATCTTCTAATATTCCATATATCATGTTGTTGGGAAGACCATCCTTAACAGTATAAACCTGGAAGGTTTCTTCATTAGGATTAAATTTATTTAATCCATTATGAGTACCAATCCAAAGCATACCTGATTGATCATCACAGATTGACATGATAAAATTGTTACTTAAGTTATTCGAATTATCGGGATTATGTTTATAACTAACAAATCTTGGATTTAAGATTTTCTCTTTATTGTTTATGAGTTTGTTTAATCCTTTACCATAGGTGCCAATCCAGAGTACACCGGAGCGGTCCTCATGAACTACGTATACATCGTCATAACTCAGACTTGTAGTATCATTGGAATCGTATTTAAAATGATGAAAATTTTCTGAATCCCGATCAAATCGGTTTAATCCACCCCCAAATGTGGCAATCCAGAGGTTGTTATAACTATCTTCACAAATACTCCTGATTATATTGCTGTTTATGCTGTGGATATCACTGTTATCCTTCTGATAACGAATAAATTTCTCTGTTTTACGGTCAAATTTATTAATCCCACTCCCATCTGTACCAATCCAGAGTGTTCCCTTGTGGTCTTCACAAATGGCCCTTACATAATCATTACTCAGACTGTAAAGATCACCAGGATCGTTCTGATAAAACCTAAACTGACCTGATGACAGATTAAGCCGATTGAGTCCCCCTCCATGCGTACCAATCCAGAGCATACCCTGCTTATCTTCATAAAATGATAAAATATCATTATTATTTAAACTATTGGATTTATCTGCTATGGCACGATAATGAATAAAATATTTTACTGTTCCGTCAAAAGTATTCAATCCCCCACCATATGTGCCTAACCACAGCATACCTGATCGGTCTTGGTATATTGAGAGAATATAATTATTGTTTAAGCCGGCTCTATCACCGGGATTGGTTTTGTAACGGATAAAACTGTTTGAAGAACGATCAAGTTGATTAAGCTGATTAGTTGTTCCAATCCATAATATACCTGAATTATCTTCATAAATCGATAGGACATGGTTATTACTCAAACTATTGTGATTACCCAGTTTATTAAAATAACTTGTAAAATATCCTGTGTTTTGATTAAATTGATTGAGTCCATCCTCTGTTCCAATCCAAAGTATACCAGAACGATCTTGATAAATCGATGTTACATGATTATTACTTAAGGTATGGGGATTTTTTGGATCATGAAAATACCGAGTAAAATCCTCAACTCCAGAATGATATTGATTAAGGCCGTTCTCGGTTCCAATCCAGAGTGTACCTGACTGACCTTGAAAAACTGTGGTTATTTTATTAGAACTCAAACTGTTTGATTTCTGATTGCTATGATAGTAACGAGTAAAATGTTTACTCTCACTATTATATCTGTTTAATCCATCCTTAGTACCTATCCATAACCTGCCAGTCTTATCTTCATAAATAGAAGTCACAAAATTATGGCTTAGGCTGTTGTGATTTTGGGGATTGTAAAAAAATTTTTTAAATCCATCAATATTACGATCTAATTTATTCAGGCCGTTTTGAGTTCCAATCCATAAAACACCTAATCTTGTTTCGTGAATAGAGACGATATATTTGTTACTAATACTATTGCTATCATCTTGTTCGTGTCGATACAATTTAAATTGATATCCATCAAATCGATTTAATCCATCCTGGGTTCCAAACCACATAAATCCATCTTTATCCTGTAATATACAATATACTGTATTTTGAGAAAGACCGTTATCAATAGTAATATGCTGAAATTTTATATCTTTACCTGAAGCATAAACCCAACTAAAAACTAAAAATATTAAAAATTGTACCAAATACCACTGTTTACAATTCTTCATAATATCTGTCCTTCATTTTTTAAAACATATTCTCCATGCTGAAAATTATTATTATAACTTCATATCAATCATCACACTTTCACCCCCACCACGGTAATATCATCCCGCTGTTCTTCCTTACCCTGATGTCTGGCTAATTCCTGAGCTAATGCCTTCTCTTGCTCCTGCATTTCCAGCTCAGAAACTGACTGGAGAAAAGCCTTCAGCCGTCTTGATCCATACCGTCTGTTCTTTGAATTCTGCTGATCCGCAAAACCATCTGTGGTTAAGTATAACCTGTCTCCTTTCTGAACCTTAAACTCATGTCCGGTAAATTCCCGCTTCATCTCCCGCTGCTTTCCCCCAATTGACTTACGGTCTCCTTTTATCTCGATAAGCTCAGTCTCTCCTTTTTTAATGATATAGAGAGAACACTTGGCCCCGGCAAATAAAAGCTTTTGTGTATGACTGTTTTTTTCTAAAACACAGAGACACACATCCATACCATCCTGCGTCTCGGTTTGTTCTTTTTCCTGTTTTAAGGCAGTGCGAATCTCCTGGTGGAGATATTTTAAAATCAAAGCCGGATTTAGGATCTTTTGTATGGTTACTATCTCATTTAAAAATGCATTTCCCAGCATGGACATAAAAGCTCCCGGAACACCATGTCCGGTACAGTCCACTACCGCCAAAACCGTCTTTCCATCCGTCTTATTAAACCAGTAAAAATCCCCAGATACAATATCTCGTGGTTTGTAAAGAATAAAATGTTCGGGAAGAGAAGAGCGTATTTTTTCAGTCAAAGGTAAAATAGCATTTTGGATACGTTCACCATACCGTATACTGCTTATAATCTGTTCATTCTTTTCCTCAAGCAGCTTATTTTTATTTCGAATTTCAGCCGTCCTCACTTTAACCTGTTTTTCAAGTTTCTGTTTTTGTCTTTCCAACTTTCTCACCCGCATCCGATACCAACTGTAAGCAATCACACAAATCATAATAATGAGCAGAGTTCGAAACCACCAGGTTTCCCAGAAAGGGGGAAGAATAGTGATCTTTAAAGAGGTGCCTTTTTGATTCCAAACATCATCATTATTTGATCCTTTAACTGAGAACGTATATTTTCCGGGAGGAAGACCAATAAAATTTGCATTCCTGTTATTGCCTACATAGTTCCATTCTTTCTCAAATCCCTTTAGAATATATGCATATTGATTTTTTTCAGGAACGGTAAAATCCAAGGCAGCAAAACCAAAAGAAATTATATTTTGTTGGTAAGTAAGTTTTATCTCTTCGGTTTCAGTAATTGACATAGATAATAATGATTTTTTATCAGAATCCAGAGATATAGGAACAGATTTATTGAATAACTTAAAATCAGTTATAACAATAGGTGGTATGTATGTATTATATTCAATACTATCAGGATAAAAGGAATTGAATCCATCAATTCCTCCAAAAAAGAATTCACCTTCTTTACTTTTAAAATAAGAATTTGTGTTGAATTCAAGATTCTGCAATCCGTCTGATACATCAAAATTCTCAAATTCTTCTGTATCTGGATTAAATTTTGATATACCTCGATTAGTACTCATCCAGAAATTGGCATGGTTATCAATCAGGATTCCATAGATAGTGTTATTAGATAAACCATCTTCTTCAGTGTAGTAAATAAATTTCTCTGTATCTCTACTAAAACGGTTAAGTCCCCCACCCTGAGTACCGATCCACAGTGCTCCTTCCTGATCTTCTGCTATTGCATAAATTCGATTATTACTAATACTATATGGATCTTGAGGATTATTTTTATAAGATAGAAAAGTTTCTGTCTTGCGATCAAATCGATTGAGGCCATTTCCGGTTCCGAGCCATAATTGATGTAAATGATCTTCGAAAATTGTATATACATAATCATTACTCAGACTCTTTTGATTGTATTGCTGGTGCTGATACGACTTAAAATGCTCAGCCTTTCTATCAAAACAGTTTATTCCTTTTCTGGTTCCAATCCAAAGATCTCCTCTATGGTCTATAAAAAGAAAATAAATATAATCACTACTAAGGCTATGAGGATCATTAGGGTTGTTTTGATAATGTTTAAAAATTCCAGTTTCACGATTAAAACAGTTCAAACCACCACCAAAAGTACTAATCCAAAGACTGTTCCCGTGGTTATCACTGTCTTCAGCAATGGAAAAAATAAATCCCTTACTTATTCCTTTAGGATCAAGAGAATCATAATTATAAGAGGCGATAGTTCGCTTATTGTTACGATCATATTGAATAAGCGCATCCCGTACTCCCAACCATAAAACCCCCTTATGATCCTCACAAATAGCATGGATTGTTATATTCTCATTTGAATCCTGCACATCTGAGAATTCATGATAATATTTAAAATCCTTACTAAAATTACATACTTGATTCAGACCATATCCAGTAGTTCCTATCCATAAAATACCTGATCGATCCTGAAATAACGATACAATATTATTATCACTTATACTATTCGGGTTTTGCTCATCATTTTTATAATGATAAAAACAATCATTTTTACGATCATACAGATTTAAACCACCCGCATCTGTCCCTATCCATACCCTACCTTGATGATCAACACATATAGTATTTACTGTATTACCACTCAAGCTGTTATTATTCCCAGGAATATCCTGATATAAAGTCATTTTTCCTGTATTACTTTCTCTGCGTATTAAATCCTTATTTGTTCCAAGCCACATGTTGCCAGCATTATCTTCACTTATACAATTTATAGAATAATAATTTTTGTCCTTTTTATTTTGAAAGTCAGTTTTATTAAATAAAAATTTTTCTGTTTTCTTGTCATATTGATTTAATCCATTTGCAGTACCTATCCAAAGTATACCGGAGTGATCTTCAAATATTGTATTAATATAATTATGACTTAAACTAAAAGGATCATCTGGATTAGCAAGATATCGGATAAAGGTAGAAGTTTGGAAGTCAAATCTATTAAGACCATTCTGAGTACCAATCCACAGATTTCCTAATTGATCTTTAAATATGCAATTTACCATATTATTACTTATACTTAATGAATCATCACTGTTATAATTATATCTATTAAATTGATTTATTGAAGCATCAAATCGATTTAAGCCTCCATTCATGGTACCTATCCAGAAAATACCATTTTCATCTTCATAAATACATTGAATATAATTATCACATAAACTGTTTGGATTATTTGGTCTGTTTTTATAGTACTCAAATCTTTCACCATCAAATCTATTCAGTCCGTCCTGAGTACCAAACCACATAAATCCTTTATTATCCTGTAAAATACAATTAACTGTATTTTGTGAAAGCCCATCTTCATTATTTATATGTTTAAATATAATATTCGGCTTCTGAGCATAAAGATTAATAAAAATATTCAAAAATATAAAGAATAATATGTTATCTCTAAACTGCTTATACATATTAAGAAAAATTGTAATTTCAGAGCTCTTATTGTTATTAATATTCATTACACCGTATACTTTATTTTTTAATAACTAAATAGAAACCACCTTTATATTCAATCTTCATTACACCTTTACCCCCACCACCGTAATATCATCCCGCTGCTCCTCTCTACCCTGATGTCTGGCTAATTCCTGAGCTAATACTTTCTCCTGCTCCTGCATTTCCAGAATGGAAATCCTCTGAAGAAAGGTTTTCAGACGACCCGATCCATACCGTCTGTTCCCGACATTCTGCTGATCGGCAAATCCGTCCGTTGTCAGATACACCTTGTCTCCACTCTGTAGGCTAAGCTCATGAGCTGTAAAAACTCGCTCCTCTTCCCTCTGTCTACCTCCGATAGATTTACGATCTCCTTTAATCTCAGTTAGATCAGTCTCTCCCTCCTTGATAATATATAAGGGACGTTTTGCTCCGGCAAATAAGACTTTATGTTTATGACTATTTTTCTCTAAAACACAGAGACACACATCCATACCATCCTGGGTTTTGGTCCGCTCTTGTTCCTGTTTCAGAGCTGAACGAACTTGCAGGTGAAGCTGTTTTAATATCAAAGTAGGATTCAAAATCTTATGTTCCAAAACTATCTCATTCAAAAACGCATTCCCTAACATGGACATAAAAGCCCCTGGAACGCCGTGTCCGGTACAGTCCACCACTGCCAGCACGGTCTTTCCATTTATCTGGTTAAACCAGTAAAAATCACCGGAAACAATATCTCTGGGTTTGAAAAGAATAAAGTGTTCAGAAAGAGAGGATCGTATCTTTTCAGTCAAGGGTAAAATAGCATTCTGAATCCGCTCTCCGTAGCGGATGCTGCTCAGGATTTGTTCGTTCTTCTCCTGTATCTCCTTAGTCCTTTCTTTTACCTGCTTTTCCAGCCTCTGCTTTTGTCTTTCCAGGTTTCTAACTCGCATCTTATACCAGCTGAAAGCAGTGCCTACAATAAAAACCGCTATCAAAACTCGGAACCAGCCAGTCTTCCAAAAAGGCGGAAGAATGGTCACTTTGATGCTGGCGCCTTCTTCATTCCAGACGCCATCGTTATTGGATGCTTTTATCCTTAAAGTATATTTCTTAGGCGGAAGGGTATGAAATGATATGTAGTTCTTGTTGCCAAGACCAATCCATTCATTCTCTATTCCTTCCATTAAATACATATACTCATTATTTTCAGGCGCAACATAATCAAGCGCTGCAAATTCAAAAGCGAAAATCCTGTCGGAATAGTTAAGCTTTATTTCCGGTGTTTCGGATATAGACTTTGTTAATAATGTCCTGCCATTGTTCATTGTCCCAATGGGAACATTCTGGTTAAATAACTGAAAATTGGTAAAAACAACTGGCGGTATATTTTGATTATCAAGAATATTAGCAGGGAAAAAGGAATTAAAACCATTTATACCGCCAAAAAACATTTCGCCGCTTTTACTTTTAAAAAATGCATTTGTATTGAATTCATTGCTTTGTAAGCCATCTGTTGAAAAGTAATTTTTAAACTCTTTATTTGCAACATTGAATTTTGATAATCCCCTGTTTGTACTTATCCATAAATTTCCATTCTCATCTTCGAGTATACCATAAAGTGAATTGTTTGAAAGGCCATCTTTTTTAGTAAATCTTTCAAATGTGCTATCTTCATTATATTTATTTAATCCACCTCCCTGGGTTGCAATCCATATTGTATCATTACTATCTTCAAAAACCGAGTAAATCCTGTTATTACTAAGGCTGCTGTAATCATTCGGATCATTCATAAACCTTTGAAATTGCTCTGTTTCCCGATCGAAAATATTCAAACCGTCAGCGGTTGCTGCCCATAACCTCTTTTTACTGTCTTCAAGTACATAATAAACATAATCGCTGCTTATGCTATTAGGATTTTGAGGATCATTTATATAACTTTTAAAATTACCGGTTGACCTGTCAAACCGATTTAACCCTTTTGTTGTGCCTAACCATAATATTCCCTGGTAATCTTCGATTATTCTATATACAATATTGCTGCTTATACTATTTTCATTTTCAGGATCATGAGTATAATGTATAAATTTATTGTTTTTCCTGTCAAATTTATTTATACCTCCGCCGTAAGTCCCAAGCCAAATAAAATCTCCAGCTTCATCAGGATCCTCATATATTGAAAAAACCATCCCTGAATTTATACTGTATTCATTATTAGAATCATTCGTATAATGTGTAATCTCATTGTTATTACGATCATATTCGTTCATACCACCGAATGTACCAATCCACAATATTCCCTGCGAATCTTCAATAAATCCGAATACAGCATTACCTAACAAATTATATGATCTCTCAGGGTTATTATGAAAATGTACAAACTCTTTAGTAGAATAATAATATTTATTAATGCCATAAGCAGTAGTACCAAGCCAAAATACACCCGACAAATCTTCACAAATGGCATTTATACCATCATTACTTAACGAATTTACATTTTGTGGATTATGCCTGTAATTTGATAATTTATCTTTTTCCAAGTCAAGTATAAACAAACCATTATTGCCGGAACCAATCCATAAATTATTGTTCTTATCCGGGTGTAAAACCATAACACTTTTTATTAATTTACTCTGCGGATCACTACATTCAAATGGCTTAAAATCATCTAAATTATTATCATATACAAAAATCCCTTTATTGCTGCCAACATAAAGCCCCCTTTTATTAACCTCACAAATCGACGATATAACTATAAAATCAGCAATATCGGAGTTAAGCAAATATTTTTTAAACTGATTTGTGGAACGATCAAATCGGTTAATTCCATTTGCAGTTCCTACCCACAGGACACCTGCATTGTCAATATAGAAGCACTTTATGTCATTGTTACTGATACCATTCGGGGAATTCAAATCACTAAGGTGATGTGTAAATTCTTTCGTTAAAAGATTATATTGGTCTAACCCATTTCTGGTACCAATCCATAAATAATCCAGTTGGTCAGTCATTATTGCATTCACTGTATTATCAATAAGGCTATTGGGGTCATTATGTTCATTTAGAAAACGCGTAAATTTTTCATTTATCACATCAAATCTGTTTAGTCCACCGCCAAAAGTACCGATCCAAAGTATTCCGGCGCTGTCCTGGTGTAATGCAGTAATACAATTACTGCTCAGGCTGTTAATATCATTCGGATCATTTTTGATTATTTTAAACTTAATACCATCATAACGGTTAAGACCATCCTGAGTACCAAACCACAAGAAACCTTTATTATCCTGCAACATACAGTTTATAGAATTTTGTGAAAGGCCATCATCGATGGTGATGTGTTCAAAATGGATGTCCTGTGTGGCAACCCATTCCGGACCGACAAAACAGAACAGAAGCCAAATCCCTTGTAACATCTGTTTCAATAAGGATGAGACTTGCCTCTGATTCATAACAGTTACTTGTGAACGATGAAAGTTCCCAAAATCCTTCTGCTCGTGATTGTTTAACTTTTTCATATCTTCACCACCACCACGGTAATATCATCCCGCTGCTCCTCTCTACCCTGATGTCTGGCTAATTCCTGAGCTAATACTTTCTCCTGCTCCTGCATTTCCAACTCAGAAACTGACTGGAGAAAAGCCTTCAGCCGTCTTGAGCCATATCGTTTGTTTTTCGGATTCTGCTGATCCGCAAAACCATCTGTGGTCAGGTATAACTGATCTCCTTTCTGAACCTTAATCTCATGACTGGTAAATACCTGCTTCTCCTCCCGCTGCTTTCCCCCAATTGATTTGCGGTCTCCTTTAACTTCAGTAAGTTTAGACTCTCCCTTTTTGAAAACAAAGAGCGGACGCTTGGCTCCCGCAAATAAAAGCTTTTGGGTGTGACTGTTTTTCTCTAAAACACAGAGACACACATCCATACCATCCTGGGTGTCAACCTTCTCTTGTTTCTGCTTTAAAGCAGTACGGACCTCTTCATGAAGACGTTTTAAAATCAAAGAGGGATTCATGATCTTTTGTTCAGTAACTATTTGATTCAGGAATGCATTACCTAACATGGACATAAAGGCCCCGGGGACACCGTGACCGGTACAGTCTATTACTGCCAGGACAATCTTCCCATCCACCTGATTGAACCAGTAAAAATCACCAGAGACTATGTCTCGGGGTTTGAAGATAATAAAGTGTTGAGGCAGGGAAGATCGTATCTTTTTGGTCAGGGGTAAAATGGCATTCTGAATACGCTCTCCGTATCGAATACTGCTTAAGATATTCTTATTCTTCTCCTCCAGCAACCGCAGGCTCTTTGCCCTGATAAATGCTGATACTGCATGCTCCCGAAAACGAAGCAATTTCTGAACATCTGTCTTATTAAATGCATCCTGATCTTTCATATTGTCCAATATCAAAAATCCTTCTAACCTGCCTTCCAAAATCACTGACATGGCTAACATTGACTTGGGAGTTTCAACACGATGTAACTTATTCTGAGTTGATAAACCTTTAATATTCCGTATAACATAAACTCCTGCATCCAACTGTTCTGAATGCTCGGTGTAACTGTCCATTACTTCTTTTTCAGTAAGATGAATATTTTTAACATCTTTTACATTATATCCATTTACTACCGCATACCGATACTTCTCCATATCCTCATCATAAATTAAAAAGGAACCTTTCTCCGCCTGGGGGAAAAAATTTAGTGTTTGTCTTAAAAGCGACTGAAGAACATTTTCTAGATCAATCTTCTTGTTAATAATCTTTACTACACTGTCCATGGTTTCAAGCTCTTTATTCTTCTGACTTAGCTCTTTTTCTGCTTTTTTCCGCTTAGTGATATCAGTATATACTGCTACAATGCCATGAAATTTATTTTCAATTATTATTGGAGAACCAGCTACAATAACATTCACAGAAGTTCCATCTTTCCTATAACGAATTGACTCCCTGGAAGGAACCTTATTACCTGAAAGGACTTGCTTGGTCATTCCTTGTGACTCAACTTTAACATCAGGAGAGGTTATAAGGTTGTCAATATTTTTTCCCAATACCTCTTTTTCCTTGTATCCAAATATTTTCTCAGCACCTTCATTCCAGTCAACAATGTTGTGGGATTTGTCCATGGTTACAATTGCATCCGGAGCATTTTGCAATACCGACTCCAAATAACTCTTGCGTTTCTCTAACTCTTTCTCCGTCTTGTTTCGTATTGAAATTTCATATTGAGCTTGTTCATAAAGCCTGGCATTCTCAATAGCTGAAGCGATCTGGGTACTGAGAGTTTCCATAGCAGTCACATCCGTGTTATCAAATGCATGGAGTTTATCACTCTGTATATCAAGTACTCCGATCACTTTATCACCAAGCTTAATCGGTACCGAAAGTTCGGATTTTGTTTTTTCTTTCTCCTTCCGAACAAAATGAGGGTCTTGACTAACATCCCCACTTACCTGGATTTTTCCCGTTTTTGCTGCCTGCCCGATCATTCCTTTTCCTTTAGCAATGCGAAGATCAAGAGGAAATGTACCTACATACCCTCCAGTGATGGACTGAAGAGTAAGATATTCATACTTCTCATCATACATAAGCATCATAACACCATAGTAATCAAAGGCTTCACAAATAGTGGTCACAATAGTGGTTAATAACTCTTTAAAATTTAAGTTACTGCTCAAACGTTTACCTACCTCATAAATCAAAGCAGTTTGAGCTGCCCGCCGTTTTGTCTGTTCATAAAGTCGAGCATTCTCTATTGCTGATACAATTTGAGTGCTTAGAATCTCCATGGCTGTAACATCAGTTTTATCAAAGGCATTTAATGTATCACTTTGAATATCAAGAACACCAATAATTCTCTTCCCACTCCTTAATGGTACTGTCAGCTCAGATTTGGTTTTTTCTTTTCCAAAAGAAACATAATGAGAATTCTTTCTAATATCTCCTGAGACCTGTGTCTCACCACACTGGGCAACATATCCTGTTATTCCCTCTCCCATTCTAATCTTTGAACTAACTGGAGCAAACTTAGCATTTTCCCCAGCTATAGCCTTCAAAATTAAATGATCTGACTTCTCATTTATCATTAAAAGAGCTACGCTGTAATAGTCAAATTCATCACAAACAGAGGTCACAATTTCAGGCAGCAGAGCATCAATTTCTAACTGACTGCCAACCCGCTGACCAGTCTTATAAATTATCGCAGATTGAACTGCTCGTCGTTTTGTCTGTTCATAAAGCCGGGCGTTTTCTATAGCCGAAACAATTTGAGTACTGAGAATCTCCATTACTGTAATATCTGTTTTATCAAATGCGTTTAATTTATCACTTTGTATACTAAGAACACCCATAACCTTATTACCGCTTTTTAACGGAATATCAAGTTCAGATTGTATGGTTTCTTCTTTGATTCTAACATAGTGAGGATTTTTTCGAACATTGCCAGTTATCTTGATTTTACCAGTTAAAACTGCCTGCCCTATCATTCCTTGTCCTAAAGACAGGGTTAATTCTTTAAGATGTTTTTCGGGTTCAGCGCTGGATATGGCTTTTAATTTGATCTTTTCTGTGTTTTCATCTAAATATAAAATCGCTACATGGAAATAATTATAAGTTTTTCGTATGGACTTGACTATTTCATTAAAAAGAGATTTTGTTTCCAATTCGCTACTCACTCTCTGCCCTATTCTATATAATAAATCAGATTGAACAGCTTTCTTTTGAGCCTCATCTTTCAGGATTTTAGAATTTTTGTTTGCTTGCTCTAACTTCTTGGTTCGTTCCTGAACAGTTTTTTGAAGTTTTTTCTCTCTTTTTTTAAAACTCTTTGTCTTAAGATAGAATATAAAATAAACTACGGCCATGAGTAACAACCCGGCTACTATTTTAAACCACCACGTCTGCCAGAAAGGAGGAGTAATGATGATCTTTAAAAATGTTCCCTCCTCATTCCATATCCTATCGCAATTGGAGCCTTTTACTCGAAACGTATATTCACCTGGAGGAAGAGTAGTATAGGTTACAAAACGCCTCTCTCCTACGTAATTCCACTCTTTATCCAAACCCTCCATTATATAGGCGTACTGATTCTTTTCAGAAGACACATAATTCAGTGCTGAATATTCAAAAGATATAACATCCTCTTTATAAGAGAGAGTAATTGCATTAGTATAGATAATGGATTTTGATAAAATCACATCTTCCTCATCTTGACTCTTAATTGGAACTGTTTGATTCGATATCTGAAAATCATTAATCACAATAGGAGGAATATAGGGATTGTCTCTGATTTTATCGGGATAAAATGCATTCAATCCATTGATTCCTCCAAAAAACATTTTTCCTCTTATATTCTGATAATAAGCACCAGCATTGAATTCATTGCTCTGAAGGCCATCAGTCACATCATAATTTTTAAAAGTTTTTTTCTCTGGATTAAATTTTGACAATCCATAATTGGTGCTGAGCCAGAGATTTCCTTGCTTATCTTCAAGAATACCATACACCACATCATTAGCCAGACCATCTTTTTTTGTATAACGATAAAATTTTTCAGTCTGATGATCAAACCTGTTTATTCCTCCTCCCCATGTTCCTATCCACAACTGTCCTCTTCTATCTTTATAAACACTCATAACAAGATTATTCCCTATACTTGTAAGATCATTTGGATCATGGGTATAATAGGTAAATGTTTCTGACTCTCGATCAAATCGATTCAATCCCTTAGATGTTCCCAACCAGAGAATACCCTCTTTATCTTCACAGATAGCATATACACGATCACTGTTTATACCAGTGGAATCATCTGGATTATAAGTATAGTGATAAAAACGGCCATTTTTATTATCAAAACGATCCAGTCCACCTCCAACCGCTCCTATCCATATCGCTCCTGATCTGTCTTGATACAAAGTCCTGACATAATCATTACTTATACTATAGGAATCATCCGGATCATGACGATAGTGATTAAACACTCCTGTTTTAGGATCAAATTGATTGAGACCACCATTATAAGTCCCAATCCATACTAAACCGCTTCTGTCTTCATAAACAACCCGTATCAAATTACTGCTCAAACTATTTGGATTTTTCGGATCATGATTATAGCAGGTAAAAATCCCTCTCTCTCGATCCCATTTATTCAATCCATCGTAGGTTCCTATCCACAAAATAGTTGAATCTAATGGAGATTCATAAATGGAGCGAACGTGATTAATGCTTAAACTGTTGGGATTATTAGGATCATGCTGATATAATAGAAACTGTTTGGAAACTCGATTGTATTGATTAATTCCTCCTCCCTCAGTTCCAATCCATAAAATTTTCGATTCATCCTCCCAAAAATTTAAAATAAAATTATCACTGATGCTGCTGGAATTTTCAATTTTATAAACGTAGTGGGTGAATTTTTTATTTGCTTTATTGAATTTATCCAAACCTCCTCCAAAGGTACCTATCCAGAGTATTCCTGGTTCTTCCGGGGATTCATAAATAGCCCTGATGTAATCATGAATAAGACTATTGGGATTATTGAGATTATGACGGTAATGAGTAAACTGTTCTTTCTCCATATCAAATCGATCCAATCCATGCCTGGTTCCGATCCAAAGCACTCCCGGTTCTGATGGAGTTTTATAAAGGGCCATCACATGATTATGACATAAACTGTTGGAATTATCCGGATCATATTGATAATGAATGAATTGTTGCTTTTCTATATTAAACTTATCCAATCCCCCCTCAGTACCAATCCAGATGACTTCTGGATGTGAACGTGTTTGATAAATCACCTCCACATTATTGTGAATCAGACTATTGAATTATTGAGTATCGTGAAAATAATTTGTCACTTGCTCGTTTTCAACATTCAATTGACTTAACCCATTCTCAGTACCGATCCAGAGAATCCCGGGCTCAACAAATGATTCATGAATAGTTTTTATTTGTTTGTCACACAAGCAATAAGGACTATCAGTACAAAAGCAATATCGTTTGAATATCTCTTTCTCAACAGAAAATCTATTTAATCCATTCTGGGTTCCAACCCAGATAGCTCCGGTATAATCTTCAATCATAGACAGAATATAATTATCAGATATTGAGGTTGAGTCCATGGGATCGTTTCTATAGACAGTAAATTCATACCCATCAAATCGATTCAATCCATCCTGGGTTCCAAACCACATGAATCCTTTCTTGTCCCTGAGTAAACAATTGGCAGAATTTTGAGATAGACCATCATTGATAGTAATATGTTGAAAATGAATATCTTTGTCTGAAGCGTAAACACAACTAAAAACTAAAAATATAAAAAATTGTACCCAATACCATTGTTTACGATTTTTCATAACAAATTCCTTTAATTATTATAAAAATATATTCTCTATACTAAGAATTATTATGTTAACTTCATTGTCAATCATCACACCCTCACCCCCATCACCGTAATATCATCCCGCTGCTCCTCTCTACCCTGATGTCTGGTTAATTCCTGAGCTAATACTTTCTCCTGCTCCTGCATTTCCAGCTCAAAAACTGACTGTAGAAAAGTTTTCAGCCGTCTTGATCCATACCGTCTGTTCTTTGAATTCTGCTGATCAGCAAATCCGTCTGTGGTCAGGTATAACCTGTCTCCTTTCCGAACCTTAAGCTCATGTCCGGTAAATTCCCGCTTCTCCTCCCGCTGCTTTCCCCCAATTGATTTGCGGTCTCCTTTAACTTCAGTAAGTTTAGACTCTCCCTTTTTGAAAACAAAGAGCGGACGCTTGGCTCCCGCAAATAAAAGCTTTTGGGTGTGACTGTTTTTCTCTAAAACACAGAGACACACATCCATACCATCCTGGGTGTCAACCTTCTCTTGTTTCTGCTTTAAAGCAGTACGGACCTCTTCATGAAGACGTTTTAAAATCAAAGAGGGATTCATGATCTTTTGTTCAGTAACTATTTCATTCAAAAAAGCATTACCCATCATTGACATGAAGGCTCCTGGTACTCCATGACCAGTACAGTCTACCACAGCTAATACTATCTTCCCATCAATTTGATTAAACCAGTAAAAATCACCGGAGACAATATCTCTTGGTTTATAAAGAATGAAGTGTTGAGGTATAGAAGATCGTATCTTTTCAGTCAGGGGTAAAATAGCATTCTGAATACGCTCTCCGTAGCGGATGCTGCTTAAGATCTGCTCATTCTTTTTCTCAAGTTGTTTATTCTTATGTCGAATTTCGGTAGTCCTCTCCTTAACCTGCTTTTCAAGTTTCTGTTTCTGTCTTTCCAGGTTTCTAACTTTCATCTTATACCAGCTGAAAGCAATTCCTATAATAAAAATTGCTATCAAAGTTCGAAACCACCAGGTCTGCCAAAAAGGAGGAGTAATGGTTATTTTAATGGATGCTCCCTTTTCATTCCACACCCCATCATTATTGGAGGCTTTAACTCTGAAAGTGTATTTACCTGGAGGAATACCTGTATAGGAGGCAAATCGCCGGTTGTTCACATAATTCCAATCCTTATCCAGTTCTTCCATCATATATGCATATTGATTTTTTTCCGGGGAGATATAATGTAACGCGGCAAACTCAAAGGATAAAACATTTTGTTTGTAAGAGATTTCAATCTTGTCTGTTTCTGTTATGCTTTTCGTCAAGATGATTCGATCATCAATCTTTTCTCCAATCAAAACAGATGTATTGAATAACTTAAAATCCGTTATGACAATCTGAGGAATAAATGGATTATCTTTAATTTTATCAGGAAAAAATGCATTAAAACCATTAACGCCACCAAAAAACATTTCTCCCGTTCTTATGCTTTTATAATATGCTCCTCTATCAAATTCCTTGCTTTGCAGTCCGTCGCTTATATTAAAATTTTTAAATATTTGTGTTTCTGGATTAAATTGTGACAACCCATTATTTGTACTTATCCAAATATTTCCAGCTTTGTCCATAAGAAGCCCATAAATAGCATCATTTGGAAGCCCATCCTTTTCTGTGAAATGAGTAAATGTTTCTGTTCTGGGATTTAATCTATTTAATCCACCTCCATATGTCCCGATCCACAACATACCTGATTGGTCCTCAAGGATAGAAAAAATCAAATTATAACTCAGGCTATTGGGATTATCCGGGTCATTTTTGTAGTGAATAAAACAGTTGTTCTGTTGATCAAATTTATCCAGCCCACCGCGGGTGCCGATCCAGAGTTTCCCGGTACGGTCTTCATAAATGACATTAACATAATTGTGTGCCAGACTATTGATATCATTTGGATCTTTCACATAACGGGTACACTCTCCTTTGTGTCGATCAAATTTATTCAAACCACCACCGTAGGTTCCAATCCATAACATTTTTTTTCTATCCTCAAAGATTATTGAGACAAAATTATGACTCAAACTGGTGGGATTACGGGGATTATTCAGAAATCTTTTAAATTGGTTTCGGTCTCTGTTCAGTTTATTCAGCCCCCCTCCGCTGGTTCCGATCCAAAGGGCTCCACTTTGATCTTCATGGATTGATCTGACATCATTGTTACTCAAACTGTTTGGATTTTGAGGGTCATTTGTATAGTGAATGAATTGGTTTTTAGAACGATCGAATTGATCCAGTCCACTCACAGTTCCAATCCATAGTATTCCCCGGCTATCCTCACAAAAAGACCATACCACATTGCTGATCAAGCTATTGGTATCAGAAAGATCTCGATTGTAATGGAGAAAATTTTCTTTTTCTCTATAAAATTTATAGATCCCACTGCCAATGGTCCCTATCCAAAGAACACCTGTTCTATCCTTGCAAAATGTTGTGATAGAAAAAGATTCATCCATATAGTGGACAAATTGTTCTTTTCCTGGATCATATTTATCCAGTCCTCCATTAGTTCCGATCCATATCATCCCTGTGCTATCTTGAAGAATTGAGTTAACAGTATTATTAATCAGGCTTTTGGGATTGTCTGGATCATTTTGGAAATGGGTAAATTGTTTTTTTCCCGGATCATATTTATCCAGTCCTCCATTAGTTGCGATCCATATCATCCCCGTGTTGTCTTGAAGAATTGAGTTAACAGTATTATTGATCAAACTGCTGAGATTTTTTGGATCCCGTTTGATATGGGTAAACTGATCTTTACCTTGGTTATTCCGACTCAGGACAGATATCCCACCGCCACCTGTTCCAATCCAGATGTCACCTGTTTGGACTTCACATAAACATTGAATATAATTATTCCCCAGGCTGTTGGTATTTTCTGGATCATGGAAATAACGAAAGAACTGCTGTTCTTTGGGATCAAATTTATTGAGGCCATTTATTGTTCCAATCCAGAGTATATTCGATTTGTCTTCAAATATGGCAGTCACCCTGTTATCACTGATGCTATGAGCATTTTGGGGATCATATTTATAATGTTTAAACTGATTTGTTTTAGGATCATATCTATTAAGACCGCCCCCATCCGTACCAATCCATATCAAACCGGATCGATCTTCAAAGATTGAAAGTATAGAGTTATGAGATAATGTACTGGGGTCCTTTATCTCATATTGATAAATTTTGAAGTTATAGCCATTATATTTATTGAGTCCATCTAGGGTTCCAAACCACATAAATCCATTCCTGTCCTGAAGCAAACAATTGACTGAAATTTGAGAAAGCCCCTGTTCAACAGAAATATTTTCAAAATGGATATTATTTTCTGAAAACAGTACAACAGGTAAACTAATTACAAATACAACACATACTAATTGTAGTTTTAGTTTTAATTGTAAAAATAATCTTGAACATAACATCATCACATTACTCCTTTTCATCATTAAAATCGTACAATAAAAAAAAATTGAACAGCTTTGTTCTCTTCCAAACAGATTCCCTGTATATTTCACTCTTGTTCATTCTGTTATTCATATCTTCACCCCTACCACCGTAATATCATCCCGCTGTTCCTCCTTACCCTGATGTCTGGCTAATTCCTGAGCTAATACTTTCTCCTGCTCCTGCATCTCCAGCTCAGAAACTGACTGTAGAAAAGTTTTCAGCCGTCTTGATCCATATCGTCTGTTCTTTGAATTCTGCTGATCAGCAAATCCGTCTGTGGTTAAGTATAACCTGTCTCCTTTCCGAACCTTAAGCTCATGTCCGGTAAATACCCGCTCCTCCTCCCGCTGCCTTCCTCCAATGGACTTTCGGTCTCCTTTTATCTCAGTTAGTGTATTCTCTCCTCGTTTTATGATATACAGGGAACGCTTAGCTCCGGCAAATAACAGTTGCTGACCACCGTTTTTCTCTAAAACACAGAGACACACATCCATGTTATTCTGGTTTTCCACTGCTTTTTTCTGTTGCTTCAGGGTAGTACTAACTTGCTCATGAGAATGTTCTAAAATCAAAACTGGATTCATGATTTTGGTTTTTTCAAGAACCTTCTAATTAATATCAATTACAACTACAGAATACTTTTGGTTGTTCTTAAAACATCATCTCAATTTATTACTACAAGCAAATGACATGCCATTTCAATAATTTTTTAATGTTTTCTAAATCCTTAATATTATTTAATATATAGTATTACTTTTTAAAAACTGATAAATGGTAAAAAAATACTGGAAAAAATTACCTATTAACTAGGAAATAATTAATCACTGTATTTTAAAACTAACTAAAAATGATAATATGTTTTATCTATTAAAATTTCCTTCTCAACGCAAAGGCCACCAATACTAAAAAAACTAAATTGTCTCTGCGCACTCTGCGTTAAATAAACATTCTAACTTTGGTTACTAAACCGAAATTTGGTAATCTACACAAACACTCAGTTTATCAAAAAATATATTTTTTTTACTAATCCAAATATTCACTTAATTAAACTCATTTATGCTTATCTAACCTGGGTAACCGATCATCAGGTCCCACTAAGGCGGTTATCCTTACTCCAAAATTCTGTTCTATTTTAACTACTTCCCCTTCTGCAAACTTCTTATTATCAACATAAATATCTACGGGCTCACCTGAAAACTTTTTCAACTCAATTACTACCCCAGGTTCTAATTCAAGTATCTCTTTTACCAACAAACGTTTTCTGCCTAATTCCACCGATATAGGAAGTTCCAGATCCATTAATCTATTAATATTATCTTCAGATTTAACTTTTCTTTCACTAAAGTTAACAAGAGTAAACTGCTGCTCGTTTATATTTTCTTTCTTATTTTTTGCATCCATAGTAGTAAATTTTTTGTTCTGAAAAAATACATCCTGTTTTTTATTCTTCTTCTCTCCAATATTCTTCTTTTTATTTTCCATATTCTGCATAGTCTTATTTCCTTTTTATTTTTTCACTAACATTCACTCCCAAAAGCAAGAAATTATACTACTTGGTTACTTTTCTCATTAAATATTTTTTTACCCTATTTCTATTTCCAATATATTTTATTAAGCAAGCAATATGCCAATAATAGACCAATTACAAAATATATTATGAGTGATATAATTATTTAAATTTAAAAAACTTACAATCTCAACAATACAGACTGTTTACCACTTAACATATAATATAAAAAAATGACCAGTTAAAAATTTACTATTAGGGGTGTATTTTCTAACTTATTATTAATAAAAAATAAAATATTAAAATTTTTAAGATTATAAACAAGAGAGGATGATAAAATTAAGATTAGATTTAAAAATACAATTTAAGACATACAAACATACATTATTTTTAAACTATCAACAGGTTGATCTCCCATAAATAAAACCTGATTTCTATCTTTAAATTTTACTCCTGATATTTTCCCAATTAAATATGTAACTCTTACTTCGGTCTCACCTTCCCTATCCTGGACTACTACTTTGAAGGTATAATTACCTTCTTCTACCTTATTTCCAGATTTATCTTTTCCATCCCACTCTACACTATATTCACCAGCAGTTTGAATTCCCTGATCAATGTTTCTAATTACTTCTCCATAACTATTAGATATTTGTATAAAAATATTTCCACTTTTTGCTAAATCATACCCAATTCCAGGAGTATATTCATCAGAATAGTGGATAATATTACTTTTTACTTTAACTCCTTTACCGAGTAAATTTGTCAACAATGAACTATTAATTGAATTATTAATGTTATGACTTACTAACAAAGATTCATTGATTGAATACAATTGTTCCAATGAACTAATCTCTGTCAACTGAGTAATAAACTCTGTATTTTCCATTAGATTAAGGGGCTTCTGATTACTAAGCCGGGTAAATAAAAGATTCAAAAAAGTATATCTTCTTAACTGTTGGAACTGAATCGTACTAATTTGTTGCTGTTGAGATTGAATTACCTGATTGATCTGTCCTGTACTCATATTACCTCACCTCCTCTTATTGATATACATATTTCATGACAACTGTATTCTTTGATTCTACTGAACCTATGAAATCCATTACAAAAACTCCCAAAATTACTAAAACAAAAATTACACTTACAATCCCAATGTATGGCAATATGATTCTAACAGTTTATTTCTGACCTCAACTACTAATTCTAAACCTATTGAGGTTTTCTCAGCTGCTATCATCATATCTTGAATATCATTAATCTCTCCTTTAGACATTTTCTTAACAGTTTCACCAGAATCGTGAATGAGATTATTAATCACATGTAAAGCTGATTTTATTGTTTTACTGAAATTTTTATCGACCAGTACTGGTTCTTTTATAGGAAATGCAGAATTTTGATTTTTACCGGAAATATTTGAAATTGAATTCACTTGTTCCTCCTTATAATTTTTATGGCTTTCTTAATTATCTATAATATTCCATTAGAAAATTCAAGCAAGGGGTATGCCAACAATACACTATTCTCTAATTAATATTTAGAGTTTTATAAATATTTTATTATCAGTAATTTAAAATAATTTAAAAAAAGGTCTTACCTTAATATAAAATATTAAGGTAAGACCAACCAGGAAATATTTCACTATTTAAAGAGTATTTTCTACCCTTTTTTCTTAGACTCTATAACCCCATATTCTTTTAATTTTGTTCTTAAAGTTTTTATTGTAATTCCAAGAACTTTAGCAGTACGGGTTTTATTATGATTCATTTTTCTATAAGTTTTAATTATTAACTGTTTCTCTACTTCAGCAATAGACATATTGGAATTGAAAGTACTGCCTTCTTCCAGGAGATCCCGATTTTCCTCTAAAAAAAGAAAAGTTTTAGGTTCTAAAATTGTCTCATGATTAAGTATTATAGCAGTCTCAATACAGTTTTCTAATTCTCTGACATTTCCCGGCCAATCATACTTAATCAGCAATTCCATGGCTTTTTTTGAAAGGGATTTCTTTTTATTATATTTTTTATTATACATTTGTAGAAAATATTCAATAAAGTAAGGCAGATCTTCTCTGCGTTCACGTAAAGGAGTACTGGTAATTGAAACTACGTTCAATCTAAAGAAAAGATCTTTTCTAAACTTTTCCTTTTTTACTTCTTCTTTTAAATTTCTGTTTGTAGTTGCTAAAACACGTACATCAACTTTAATACTTATACCACTTCCTACCCGCTCAAATTGTTGATACTGAAGAACACGTAAAAGTTTAGCTTGAACTTGAAGACCAAGCTCACCTATTTCATCTAGAAGAATAGTGCCCTCATCTGCCAGTTCAAAACGCCCCTTAGACTTTTGAATAGCACCAGTAAAAGCTCCTTTCTCATGACCAAATAACTCACTCTCCAGAAGAGTATCAGGTAAAGCAGCACAGTTAACTTTAATAAAGGGTGCATCTTTTCTCGGACTCATTTGGCGAATAGAATTAGCAATTACTTCTTTACCTGTACCTGTTTCCCCTTGTATGAGAATAGTAGAATCAAGAGGCCCAACCATTTCAACAAGCTCTCTGACTTTTTGAGCCTTTTGACTCTTTCCAATAATTTTGTTTGTAGCATCATTTTTATTCAATCTCTCTTTTAGATATTTATTCTCATCAATAAGTTTCTGATGCTCAAACACACGATCTAAAACTATATAAAGCTCTTCCAATTCTATGGGTTTAGTAATATAATCAAAAGCTCCTTTTTTAATTGCCTCGACTGCACTGGAAACCGTACCATACGCTGTTATTATTACTACTTCTGTTGAAGGTGATATTTTTTTTGTCTCTGTAAGTAATTCTAAACCATCCATCCCTTCCATTTTTAAATCACTTAATATCAAATGGTATGAATTACTCTTTATCTTTTTAAATGCCTTTTCTCCATTTTCACATCGAGTTACCTCAGCTCCTCTTTTTTCCAATACATCAGTAATAAATTTTCTAAGAATTGGATCATCTTCAACTACAAGTATTTTTCTATTAACCATTTTATACCTCATAACTTTTAGGTAAAATTATGTTTACTGTTGTTCCTATCCCCTCTTCACTCTCTACAAAAATATTACCATCATGAAACTTAATAAAATTCCTTGCAAGTGATAATCCCAATCCCATTCCCTTATCTCTTGTAGTAAAAAAAGGATTAAATATTTTATTCTTAACATCTTTTGACATTCCGCAACCTGAATCAGAAATTATAATGGCTATTTCTCTTTTTCTCCTCTCTTGAATATGTTCTGTTTTAAGTTTTATTCCCAAATTTCCCCCTATGTCCATAGCTTTTACAGCATTGTCAAGTATCATGATTAAGGTCTGCTCCATTAATATGGGATCACAATTTATCAAAAGAGTATCCATACCTTCGGGAATTGAAATATCAAGTGTTATTTTTTTTTCTTCTAAATTATTTTTTGAGCAAAAATAATCAGTTACATTTTGTATAAATTCTATGATATCGGTTTTAACAAAATTGGGTTTAATAGGTTGTGCCATTATCATAAAATTAACCACGATCTTATTTAGTTTTTTAATTAATGAATATATTTCATTGATTTTCTCTTGCTTTTTGTCCGATTTATCAAACGATTCTTTTAATAAATCTATATATCCCTTAATACCAGCCAAAGGATTTCTTATTTCATGAGCAACCAATCCTGCCATTTGATTTAATGCAGCTTGAGTTTTTATCTTCTGCATCTGAACTTCAAGTCTTTTTATTCTGGTCAAATCACTGCTCACTTCAACCACACCAATCACCTCATCTTCACTATCATAAACAATAGAAGTACTATAACGAACAGGGATTTTTTTACCAGATTTAGTTGTTAACTCTTTCTCCTCCATAACAAGAGGAATATTATGTGATAGCGTATAGATTGGAGAAAACCTTTCACTTACTGTTTTTCCAAAAATTTTTTTATAAGATTCTCCAATCACCTCGTAATCAGAATAACCAGTCATTTTTTTTATACTTTTATTCAATAGCACTATTCTTCCTTTCATATCCACAACAATGACTCCATCTCTCATACTATTCAGTATAGAATCAAAAAAGCAGCGTACTCTATTTACCTCAAAAAAATTTTTTTCTAAAAATTTATTTTTTTCAGATATCTTCAAATTTAACTCTTCAATACTACCTTTTAAATCTTTATAGGATAAATCCAAATCTGATATTATATTATTAAATGAATTAAAAGCTTCAGCTAAGGGTAAAACCTCATTTTTATTATTTACAGATATTTTTCTAACCATAATATTACCTATTTATTTGCATTTAAATTATTTCGCCTTTGTTTGTATTCTTCCTCTGTAATAATTCCTTTATCTTTCAACTCTTCCAATTTCTGTAAATTATTAGTCACCCATTGTTTAATATCTTCAGATTGATTAACAAGTTCTTTATAATATTGAAGTTTATCCTTAATTTTCTTTAACTCTTTTCGTAAATTCTTATTTTCCATAATCATCTTTTTTTCTTCTAAAGACTTTTTCAAGACTTTATCAAGTTGTTCCAATTTAAATGGTTTAACAAGATAATCTTGTACTCCTAGCTTTAAAGCCTCTACGGCAGTTTCAAAACTAGGATGTCCAGTAATGAGAATTATTATCATTTCATCATCAATTATTTTAAATTTATTAATCAGTTCAATACCATCCATCTCAAAAAGTAATAAATCAACTATAGAAATATGAATTTTTGTCTTTTTAATAGTCTTGACTGCTTCTTCTCCTGTCTGAACAGCTGTTACATTAAAACCTAATTGAGTTAAATAACGCGAAAGAATATCTATCATAAAGGTATCATCATCAATAACAAGTACATTATTAAATTTTTCTATTAAACTTTCTTTTTTATCTTTCTCCATTTTTTACATCTTCTCCATAATCAAAATATATAAAAAATTTTCACTATATTACCAAGAATTAAACTTACTGGAAATAGAGTAGTACTTTCATATTGTTTCGTAACTATATCATTATTCATTCGAACTACTATTCTTTTTTTACTCGTTACTCGTTTAACAACTTACTGATAAAATCTCATATAATAAAAATTTACTAATATATAAGTAGACAATGCAACTGTATTGGTAATGATTTATTTAAATTAAAATTTCTCCCTTTCTACTTACTAAAGTAAATTTACTGATCTTTTAATATGCAAAAATAACACCATTATTAGGAAAAATTAAGATGTCCATTTAAACTAATCATGTTCATTCTATTATACTATTTTTGCTAAATTTAAAATAAATAAATTTATAGTAATATAAAACTATCACTTTACAATATATAGTAAAGTAGGTAAAAATGTGGCATTAAGATGGTACTTTTTACCTATCGCCTTATAAAAAATCATTAAATTAAAAAAGCATTCTCTGAATTATTCTTCTGAATTCATTTAATGAAAATGGTTTTTTGATAGCTGATGATATGGAAGGTTTCTGGCATTGATGAGAAAGCCACTCATGATATTTTGAATCCTCTGAATACCCTTTAATAAATATAATTTTTTGTTCAGGATTTAACTCCCGAACTCTCTTGGTAAGATCTTTACCATTTAAATCTGATAAAGATAAATCTATAACTAATAGGACTGGTTTAATCTCTTTATATAATTCAAGCACTTTTAAGCCTTGTGTGGTTCCATGAGCTTCTAATCCCATATCCCTGCATATCTGTACAAAAATATCCACCATCTCCTTAGAAACATCAACAATAATCATACGTCTATTATTGTTTTCCATTCTTTTAGATTTATATGGTAGGCTAATTGTTACTTTGGTACCTTTTCCCTCAGTGCTGAAAATATCTATATTCCCACTATATTGGTGAATAAAATAACTGGCACTACTTAAACCCAGTCCTGTTCCTACAGGCTTATTCTCACTACTATCAAAACTTGAAGATTTAGTTGTAAAAAATGGATCAAACACTGAATCTTGAATTTCATCCGGAATTCCTGTCCCTGTATCCTCTACTTTGATATAAATAGAATTTTTATCGTGAAATGATTTAATTTTCAAAATTTTTTTCTCAGTATGATACATGGCATCAATACTATTTTGAATGATATTCATTAAACTCTGACTAAAATGAGTATATACTCCTGTGAGAAGGGGAAGATGCTCATCAAGTTCGATTATCTTTTTAATTTTATGTTTAAAAAATAAATTTGCACTTAAAAAACTTAACTCTATACGAATTAGTTCATTTAAATTTATATTTTCTTGTTGATTACTATGATCTTTTCTACTCTTTAACATTAAATCATTTGTAATCTTTTCAATTATTTCAACCTCATCAAGAATCATATTTAACTCATCTGAATCAGGATACTTATAATTAAGGAGTTGAGCATACCCTTTTATTCCAGCTATCGGTGTTTTTAAATTATGTGCCAATCCAGAACTTAGTAAGCCTATCTGCTGGAGTTTCTGTGATTCAATTAACTGAGATTGACTTCTAGCAAGATCATCCAAAGCCTTTTTTAATTCAATATTAGTCTGTTCAATATTATTATGCAGATGTTCAGTCTTGAGTTCTGCTTCTTTTCTGGCTGTAATATCCTTTAATGAAACTACACCACATCTCTTTCCATATGCTCGGAGTGGTATGGCATTCAGCTGATAAAATTTTATAATTTCATTTTTTCTTTTTTTAGTAATGATTGACACCTCAACATCTCGAACATTTTCATCGTTTTTTAAACATCTTAATATACTCTCATTGATTGAACATTCACTGCATTTTTCCCCAAAACCACAACCTCTTTTAGAATTATTTTTATATTTACAATTAATTATCTCACCAATTTTTTTTCCAATAATCTCTTTTTCTTGCTTTTTAAATAAAATAACACCTTCAAGATTAATCTTTTTAACTCGTTTTCCCTCATCAATAACACAGAGCATTGTAGGTACTGCATCAAAGACTTTCTGTAATTCCTCTGCTCGCTGTATAAGATTTTTTTCTGCTTCTTTTCTACGGGTAATATCTCTTATTACTGCAAGTATTGATTTAGAAAATCCATATTGGTTTTCTAATAAACTTAAACCAATCTCAACTGGTTTCCTTTTTGATTTTTTAGATATTAAATTACATTCAAAAGGATACCTTATTTTATCTTGTTTTTCTAACAACTTTTTAATCTTACGGTGTATTAACTCAATACTATTCTTATCAAATAAATCATCAATACGCAATGAAACAAGATTATCAAACGAGTAACCACTTAATTTGATAAGACTAGGATTTGAATCAAGTATTTGACCATCTATATTAAATATAACTATCCCATCAGTAGTTGAGTCAAAAAAAGCCTTATACCTCTGAGCAAAAATTAATACAGGATCTTTTTTCTGACTTACTACTGTATTATAATTTTCTTTCTGAATTTTATATCTCCTAAATATAATATAACATTTTTTAATAAACCTAATCTATACAAAAAAATAGTATTAAATTTTTAAATAATATTTTGTAGGGTTACGGGGTAAAGAAATAATATTATAAAATTTAATTCAAACTGATATTTATTTTTGTCTCTTTGTGATCTACTGGTTTTATTCTGATAATTAAAAACTCAGATTAATATTTTTTATCCAATGCCTGAGTTAAGGTATCCATTTTCACAGGCTTAGTTAAAAAAGTATATTGATCAGATTGAGTCGGATAAGGATAAGCAGATAGAATAATAATCCGTAATTCAGGATAACTCATCAATAGCTGATCTGTTAACCAAAAACCATCTAAGCCAGGCATACGAGCATCAACAATTACCCCCCCTACTTTATCTTTTTCCTTTTGATTGTCTTTTAGAAAATGTAATGCTTCCATACCACTTTTTGCTTCAAAAACACGATAACCTAATATCTCAAGACTCAAGGCTAATGATCGTCTGTAATTATTATCATCATCTACTAATAAGATACTTCGCATTACTTACCCTATTTATTTAATTTTTTCACAACGTTTAAAATCTCTTGAACTTTAAAAGGTTTTTTTAAAAATGGAAATTCTAAGGTATTACCAGGTACATCAAAAGCCGATATCATAATAATTGGCATTTCCGGATGTTTTCTTTTAATTTCTTTTGCAAAATTCCTTCCATCCATTTCAGGCATTTTTATATCAGTAATAATCACATCTGGTAGAATATCTTCCATTTCATATTTATTAAGAATTGATAATGCCTGCATTGGACTTTCTACTCCTGTTACTTTATACCCTTCAAGTTCCATATGTATTAATAAGGAACGACGAAAATTTAAATCATCATCAACAAGAAGAATATGGTTCATCTATAACTCCTAATTTTAATATTATAAATATACATCAAAAGTCATGCCAAAGATACATCTTTTCCCTTCCTTAAAAAATTTTTTATAAATTATTATTCTTTTTAAATTTATAATATTCTTAAAAGAAAAACTATTTAGTATAATTAATCTTTATCAAATATATAGTGTTCACTTTCAATTTTTTATCTTTGGATTTTGAACACTTTTTTTATTAGATTTATATTTTTTTAAGCGAGAGATTAACGTAGTGCGGGAAATTTTTAATATCTTTGCAGCTTTCTTTTTATTGCCATCAGTTTTTTTAAGAACTGAAAGTATATACCGTTTCTGAATCTCTTCAAGGGTAGGATTACCTTCATTAAATAACTCATTGTCAATAGAGTATTCATGAAATTTTTGTGGTAAATCCTCAACTACTATCTGATTTGTATTTGATACGATTAAGGCTTGTTCAATTGTGTTCTCAATTTCTCTTACATTTCCTGGCCAGTCATATGTTTGAAAAATAGCACTGACATGGGGATTTATTTTAGGTGCTGGTTTATTCATCTTTTTACTGTAAAGATCAATAAAATGTTGAACAAGAGGAGTAATATCTTCTTTTCTCATACTCAAAGGAGGGATTGATATTACAGCGACCGAAAGTCTGAAAAACAAATCTTCTCTGAATTTATCCTCATTAATATAACTATTTAAATCTTTATTTGTGGCAGCAATTATACGAACATCACTGATACGTTCTTTTACTTCCCCTACTCTTCTGAAGCGTCCATTATCCAAAAAACGAAGAAGCCTGATTTGCATAGCAAAAGGAGCTTCACCAATCTCATCTAAAAAAAGTGTCCCTTTATCAGCTTCTTCAATAAGTCCTCGTTTATTCACCGTTGCTCCAGTAAATGCCCCCTTACAATGACCAAAAAGTTCACTATCAAGGAGAGTATCTGGAAATCCACCACAATTAATTGGTACAAAAGGCCCTTTATTCCTGCTACTTAAATGATGCACTGCCATTGCAATAAGCTCTTTACCAACTCCACTGGGACCTTGTATTAAGACAGGTACGGACCAGTCAGCAATCTGAGTAGTTTTATGCAAAACATTCCTCATCTCGGAGCTGACAGCTATAATATCTTTAAAAGGATAATGATCAGCGAGTACTGCTTTCAGATGTTTTACAGTTTTCTTTAATTCTAATTGATTTAATACTTTATTCAAGATTATATCAAGTTGTTCAATGGTAAATGGTTTTACAATAAAATCAAAAGCTCCCTCTTTCATGGACTCAACAGCTTTAGGGATAGTTCCATGAGCACTCATTAGCAGTACTTCCGTTAACGGATTAACCTCTTTAATCTTACAAAGCAATTCAATGCCATCAATATCATCCATAACCAGATCTGTTATAACTATATCGTATACTTCATTATTAATATAATCAAAAGCCTCCTTGCCATTTGCAGCTTCAGAAACCTCATACCCATCCTCTTTTAGAGCAATAGATAATGTACGGCGCATATTTTTTTCATCATCAACAATTAATACATTAACCATTATTATCTCCTACAACTGGTATGTATACTGTAATTGTAGTTCCAACATTTTCCTTGCTTTTAATATAAATAGTTCCATTATGAGCTTCAACAATCTGCTTAACAACATGCATTCCTAGTCCCATTCCTTTGGATTTGGTTGAAAAATATGGTTCAAATATTGAATTAATATCTTTTTCCGATATTCCCTTTCCATAATCTTTTACCTCAAGCACAAGATATTTTTCACTCTTTTTGGTAATATTTTTCACCCTAACCTCAATTTTTTCTCCTTCCTCAATTGCCTGTAAAGCATTTTTTACCAAATTAAAAACAACCTGCTGCATTGCATCTGAATCAAGCTTAGTTTGAGGAAGATTTCTGGGAAAATAGGTCTCGATATCTTTACCCATTAAAAGCTCAAAATCCTTATTAATTATTAATAAACCTCTCTTTACAATATCACATAAATCACTATTCTTGAAATTATAACTACGTTGTTTAGACAACTCTCTTAATTGATCAACAGATTTGCTCAATCGTTCTGCTTCCCAAGCAATAATATTCATTAATTCCTTCATGGTGCCACTAACATTTAATTTTTTTTGAAGCAATTGGATTGAATTAGATATTGATCCCAATGGATTCCCAATCTCATGTACAACACTGCTTGCCATCTCACCAAAACCAACAAGTTTTTCAGATTCCACAAGTTTATCCTGGGTAATCTTTAACTCCTTTAAAGTTTGATTTGTTTTCTCATATAATCTAGCATTTCTGACTGCCAGACCAATCTGATTACCAACATTTGAAAAGAAATAATATCCAAAATCCTGGGAAGATAATAATTTTTTACTGAAAAAATTCAATGATCCAATTATTTTATCCCCTACTTTTAAAGGGACAAGAAGACAATTTAATGAAGACTCTTCCGGATTTTTTTTGAATTTATAATTACCTCCTGCTAATACCTGCTTAGTTAAAAAACATTTAATATTACCTTCATTTAATTTTTTCCAGTACTCAGATGAATTATCCTCATGATAATATAGAAGAGCTTTGGACAACTCTTTTGATATATGCCGAAAAAATTTCACAACAACTAAATTCCTCTCTTCATTATAAATAAAAACACATCCATTGGAAAAATCCATGATTCTTAAAATCTCATCAAGTGCTTTATTCACTATAATGTTTAAATCAAGAGTATCGCTTACAATATTTGCAATTGTATTTAAAGCTTCTAATTCTAAATTTCTTGCTTTTAAAGCAAATTCCATTTCTTTTCTCTGGGTAATATCTGTAAAAATCATGAAAAATGTTTCAGGCTTATTCGTATTTACTCTAAAAACAGGAGTAACATCTACTAACAGCCACTTTTTTTCTCCCTCAGAAGTTACTACTCCAATTATTTTATTTAAAACGGATTTATCAGTGTTAAATGCAATATCAACCGGATTTTCCTTGCTAATTAAGTCCACTCCATATTCATTAATCAATTTCCATTTGCTGCTTACTAATTCTAATCCTATCATTTCTGAGGAATTTACTCCAAAAATTATTTCAGCTGATTGATTACATGAAATTATTTTTTTGTCAGTATTAAAGTAAATCACCCCTGAGTGCATTGCTTCAAAAAGTCCTCTATATCGCTCTTCAGATACCTGTAAATTTTCTTCAGCTCTTCTTCTTTCCATAACATTTATAAATATATCAGAAACTGTATTAATCAAAAAAATTAAATCTTCTAATTTTTCTATTTGTTTATCTCCCTTACCATAAAATCCCAAAACACTATAAAGAGTATTATCTAAAATCATTGGAACTAAAAGAAAGGGACGAAAACTAGTTTCCACTATCTTTTTTAATTCTGAATCAATATTTTTAGGGAATTCTTCTATTGTATTCACAACTAGAATATCACGATCTTTTAATAATTTCAAAAAATTATCTTCCGCTTTTATTATAATATTTATAAATGTATTCAGATCTGGATCCTTTTTTTTACACCATTTATATTTAAGAAATAAAGAATCATTTTTCTTGGAATAGATATACATACATACACTATCACCTTGGGCAAAACTAGCTATCTCCTTAAGAGCACTATTAAAAGTCTCATCCAGTTTATGGAAAGGATTTTTAATGAAATTTGAGGTAATCTTTGATATAATTCTTTCAAAATTAAATCTATATTTCAGTGCTTTTTCATTTTCTTTCCTCTCAGTAACATCCCTAAAAACTTTAACAACTCCCTCAATAGTACCTTTATCATTTCTTATAGGAGCAATACTACTATCAACAGGAATTCTTAATCCTTTCCTTGAAATTAATACTTCTGTCCAGGATAGACTATCAACCTTTTTACCCTCAAATAACTTAGTCAAGTAACCTTTAACAGGTTTACCAGTATTCTCATCAACTAAATTCAATGCCTTTTCAATTGAATCTCCAATAATCTTATTTCTACTGGTTCCGATGAGGTGTTCTGCAATATCATTTACAAATGTCACTCTCCCTTGTTTATCTGTTGCTATAACTCCATCTGCAATACTTCCTAACACCGAAGATATCCATGCATTTCTCTCTCTTAGTTTTTTCTCCATTCTGTATTTATACAAGGCCATTTCTAAAGTACTCTGGAGTTCCAGCATATTAAAAGGTTTAAGGATATATCCATATGGTTCAGTCAACTTTGCTTTGTTAAGAGTTTCCATATCAGCATAAGCAGTTAAATATACAACAGGAATATCAAATTCCTTCTTAATCTTCTCTGCAACATCAATCCCACTTAATGGACTATTTAAAACAATATCCATTAATATAATATCAGGTGGATTATTTTCTACTTCAGTAAGTGCCATTTTACCTGAAGAAACAATATTGGTAACATAATAACCAAGCGTCTCCAATGAATTTTGGATATCTTCTCCTACTATTCTTTCATCCTCAACAACTAATATTCTTATTTTTTCATTCATGGTATGCCCTGGTTAATAATAAAAAATAATTTTATTTAATAATAATTTATTGACAACCAAAATACATATTATAAAAAATCAATGGTTTAATAATAATAAATCATTATTAATATATTGAATGCTAATTATTAAATCAAGGAAAAAAGGCTTATGTGATATAAAAATATTTAAAAAATAGTAGCGGGGGGAGGATTCGAACCTCCGACCTTTGGGTTATGAGCCCAACGAGCTACCTACTGCTCCACCCCGCGATATAAATTGGTATCTATAATATATATAAATCTATACAAATGTCAAGTTTCCTTAAAAAATTTATTCATTTTTTATTGACTTAAATGTGACTTTTTCACCACCATAATTTATTATTTTTTCCTTATATAGTATATACTCTTCATCTATATTGTTTCAGATGACCAAATAGTAATAGATTTTTTAGAACTAATACCAATTTTTTCTAACAATGTATTAACTTGGTTGAACCAGACTGTATCACTATCAATAATAATTCGATTATTCAAAACTAAAGTTAGGTTAATCTGCTCACTGATATCAGTAGAACAACTAATCAAAATAATGATGGTTATTAGGAAAATTTCGATAATAATACACATGTTAAATAAAATAGCCGATTAAAATTAAGGTAATAAGCACAGGAGCAATATACTTAATTAAGATACTCCAGGGCTTTGCTAAAGTAAATCTCTTTGTTCCCAACTCAATTTCTTTTACTGCCTTATGAGTTTTCCAAATATAAGCAACAAATATTGCCTCTAATAAGGCGCCTATACTTAGAGCAACATTACCCCATATTTTATTCCATAGATCTAGAAAACCAATGTTAATAATAGGCAAATTAGAAAAAAATTCAGAGCCGCCATTAGAAAGAGCTGAACAAATTCCAATAACAAAAGCAATGGAACCGATGAGTAAAGCTGCCTTTTTTCTCTTCCACTTTTTTTCATCAATTAAATAGGCAACAGGTACTTCTAGTATGGAAATTGTAGAAGTAAGAGCTGCTATTGAAAGGAGTAGAAAAAAAGGATCCAAAAATCGAACCGCCCGGCATCTTAGCAAAAAGGACTAAGCGGGGTGATAAACATCACGCCGGATCCATGACCTATGATGGGAACATACTTGTTTCAAAATATCCTAGAAACTAACTGAAGTCCTTACCCAGAATGATAGCGATGATGACCGCTAAAATCGCAATAGGAGCAAGATATTTAATAAAAAAACGGAATACTGTATAGATTATTTTTGATATCCCGCCAGGCTTAAACAAACCGAGTTCTGCCTGACATATTTTTTTATCTAAAAACCAGCCCACAAAAATTGTAATAAAAAAGCCCCCTATAGGTAACATCCAGTTTGCCGCCAGATGGTCCAGCGTACTCAGTACACCCTCCTTACCTTCGCCAAATATCCTAAAATCGGATAAGCCTGATATGGCACCCAGAGAGAGTGCTGCAAAAATTGAAACCACATAAGCCGAGATGGCGCCGATCAGGGTTGCCTTGTGACGATTAAAATTCAATTTATCAATCAAGAGTGATACAATGACTTCCAGTAAAGAAATAGTCGAAGACAAGGCAGCAAATCCCACAAGAATGTAAAATGCAGGAGCAACAGCCGCCCCAAAAGGAATTTGAGTATATAATAAGTTGGGAAGTGTGATAAACAGCATTCCTATTGTGGAGCCAGAAATACTCTCTTTGATACTCGGTGCTGAGAAGATAATCGTATACATGATGATACAGGCACAAATGGCTATTAATGTATCTAAAAACACAACCACGGCCGCATTCCGTTGGATGGATTCTTTGCGGTCCATATACGACCCATAGGTAATCATTGCGCCCATCCCCAAAGAGAGCGTGAAAAATGCATGACCAACTGCTTCGAGTATTCCTGTAATTGGCAAATCTGCGAAGTTGGGACGAAATAAAAACCGAAAAGTCTCAGCACGTGCTGGTAAAAACTGGACCATTATGACCAGATAAATGATAATCAAGAAGAGTATCGGCATTAAGATCCGAGTGGTACGCTCGATCCCCTTTTTGACACCCTTCCAAATAATGACGGCGGTAATTGCTATAAAGATAAAGGAGAGTAAAAGTTGGAGCGGTCCATTACCGATGAAATGATCAAATGAGCCTTCGGGCTGAATGATATATCCCGTAAAACTCCATTTTAGACAGGATGTAAACGAAGTAATCGTCCAACCGGCGATGATGCTATAGTATCCGAGGATGACTAGGCCCGTGATGACTCCCAACCAGCCGGCGAAACTCCATTTTTTCCCACCCAGCTTCTCAAATGCGGGAACTGGACTCCTCTGTGTATTCCGCCCAATCACGATTTCAGCCATCATGATCGGCCAGCCTATAATGACAACACTGATCAAATAAATCAGTACAAACGACCCACCATTATTATGCCATGCGATATAAGGAAACTTCCACAGATTTCCTAATCCTACTGCTGATCCAGCAGCAGCCAAAATAAACCCCATTTTACTAAAACTTCCTCTATCTTTAGACATTAATCATATTCCTCCATTTAAATTATTTAATTTTATTTACAATTTTACTCCTAAAAACCATCCAGAAAGTACTTTAATACTGTCATTCCTTCTAAAGCAGAAATAGTACTGCTTAATTTTTTATTCAAATTACGGAACAGGGCCTGTACTCAATTTGATTGGGTATACAATTTTAAAACTTTTACTTCCTCCTCTCCATAAATCGACTAAAGGTTGATCGTATAACTACAGAACTCAAGGCGACAATACCAATAAGATTAATAATGACTGTCATTCCATTTAACAGATCACCCATACTCCATATCTTCTCTGCATCAGGAGTAGCTCCAACTAATATAGCTAAACAAAACAACCAACGGTAGCTTTTTTTTATCTTATCACCAAAAAGATAGGCTGCACTCTGTTCACCATAAAAACACCAGGTGATAAGAGTTGAATAGCCAAATAAAAGCGATGCAGCCAGAACAATCCAGTGACCATACACAAATTTGGATGAAAAACTCGCTGATGCAAGGGCGGTGCTGTTCAAACTGCTGGTCCAGATATTTGCTGTGAGAATGACTAAAGCTGTGATAGTACATAAAATGGTATCTATAAAAACTCCTATCATGGCAATGAGAGACTGCCGTATGGGATCATCTGTCTTGGCAGTGGCGTGCATAATGGCTACTGATCCGGTTCCTGCTTCATTGCTATAGGCCCCCCGAGCAGCACCGTAACGCAGTGCCATAAGCATACTAGCACCCGCAAATCCCCCTACTACTCCTTTAGTCGTAAATGCATAGACAAAAATGTCTCGAAACACAAATCCGAGTCTATCTGCGCTCAAAAAAATTACCAAAAAACCCCCAGCAATATAAAACAGTGTCATAAAGGGTGAAAGAAATTCAGCGGTTTTAGCTATAGTTTTCAAACCACCGATGATAACCAACCAAACCAGAAAAGCAATCACAATACAGGAATAAAGATGAGGTATGTTGAACTGATTGTTCAATACAATGGACATGGAGTTTGATTGAATCGAAGTTGTGGCGATCAGGGTTTTTAATGCCATAGAAAGTGCAAAAGAGACTGCCAGCCACTTCCACCGCAGACCCTTTTGAATATAAACCATGGGACCACCAAGAAAAGTGCCGTCTTTATCCTTTTGCCGATATTTAAAACCCAGCAAAGATTCCGAATACATGGTAGCCATCATGGGAATTGCAGATATCCACATCCAAAAAACAGCACCTGGACCACCAACCGCAATGGCTGTAGCTACACCTGCAATGTTTCCATTACCAATAATTCCTGAAAGAGCTGACATTAATGCCTGATAAGAAGTGATATTTCCTTCTCCAGTTTCTTCTTTGGATTTATATAATGATTTCAGAGCCTGCACAAATTTAGTAAATTGAATACCCTTCAAACGAAAAGAAAAATAAAGACCGCTCCCTAAAATAAAAATGAGCATTTGAGGACCCCAGATAAAATCTGCGATCTTCTTTATTAGTTCGAATAAAATCTGCATATCCGGTTCTTTTTTATTATTTGATTAACCTTAAATTTTGTTTGATCTGAATTTTTTCAATCTCTGCAGAGCTTCTTCAATCATCAGTTTAATATGAAAATCTTGGGCTGATTATTCATACTATTCTAGGAAAAAATCAGAGTTAAAGAATGTGAAACTGGAAACTCACTCATGTTTTATCTCTAGAAATAGATCTTAAGTAATGATGATCAAATCATCCCCTCTTCTCATTTAAATCTCTTATGCTTCCTGGAGAAGTAGTCTTTAGTTAAAGGAACCAGCTTAGGAGATAGGAGCAGCACAGCAATCAGATTTGGCACAATCATCAGACCTAATGCCATGTCCCCATAAGCCCACACCGTTTCCAAGGCAAGAACAGCACCTAAATAAACAAAACAAATATAAATGATGCGATACAACACAACATACTTTACACCGAAAAGGTACTCAATACAGCGATCCCCGTAATACGACCATGAAATGATGGTAGAAAGGGCAAACAGAAATACAGAAATAGTTACAATATAATTCCCAAATCCACCAATATCCATGAATCCTTTCTGGAAAGCCCATGCTGTCAGGGCTGAGCTGTGTTGTAGCATCTTGCCCTGTATGTTTAGCTTAAGGGTTTTATCCTTTCCGTCCTTAATGACGGTACCTTTCAACCTGAACATTCCTGTATAAGGTTTTCCTTCCTTAATAAGGACTGAATTTTCAATGAAACCATCATCCACCACAAACAGCACACCAAGGGCCTTTCCACTATCAACCTGTGTCGTTCCAGAAAAGGGTGATAGAGGGACAACATTTTCCCCATGTAAGTAGTTATCATCCACTGCAAAACCAGGATCGGCAAAAATCTCAATTTTATTGGCATTGAGAAACCGAAAATCCTCTTTCTTCTGATTCCAAACACCAGTCACAACAATCACTAAACCTGTTAAAGTACAAATAATGAGGGTGTCAACGAATGGACCTATCATAGCTAATACCCCCTCTCTCACTGGCTCCTTTGTCTTAGCAGCCGCATGGGCGATGGGTGCGCTCCCCTGGCCTGCTTCGTTGGAAAAAACAGCCCTCTTAATTCCCCAGAGAAGAGTCAGATTCCAAATTCCCGCTGCCGTACCCCCAAATGCCGCCTTAGGTTTCCATGCATCCGAGACAATGGTGATGAATAGATTAGGTAGTTCAGGCAGATGGATAAAAAGAATATACAATGCACCTAAAATATAAATCACAGCCATTGTAGGCATTAATTTGGAAGAAAAAGATCCAATACGTCTAATCCCTCCCAAAATTACCAGAGAAACGAGAGTTACCAGAATGAGCCCAACCAACCAATCAGGTGCATTGAAATCCGCAGCTGCACTCACAGCCACTGTATTCGACTGATTCATGTTTCCAGTACCAAAAGAGCCTACGACGGCCATAACAGCAAACAGCACAGCCATCCACTTCCATCCCTTTCCCAATCCTCGCTCTATATAGTACATGGGACCACCTGAAGCATTACCCTTTTCATCAAAAATCCGATAATGCATAGAGAGGGTACACTCAGCATACTTTAATGTCATACCGAAAATCCCCGAGACCCACAACCAGAAGATAGTTCCAGGTCCACCATAGTGAATGGCAGTTGCTACACCAGCTATGTTTCCAATACCTACGGTAGCGGAAAGAGCTGTGGTGAGGGCTTGAAAATGATTGATATCCCCCTCATCCTTAGGATTGTCATATCGACCACGCAAGACATCTATGGCATGTTTGAAATAGCGCACATTAATCCACCCCATACGGAATGTGATAAAAATACCTGTCCCTAAAAGCAAAATCACCAACCAGGGTAATTCGGTCGGTGATTCCCAAATATATTTATTAACGGTATCTACTAAGGATTTTAGAATCGATTCTAACATTTTTCATTTCCTAACTTTCAGGTCTCGCAAAGGCTCTGCCTCTGAAAAGATTAAACAGGTTAACGATCCTCAGTTCGTTCCAATCCACACCATTCGTATAATAGTTACAACTGCTGTATTGATATTTAGAGGGATCCTCGACAATTCTCCATTTATCTTGGATTGGATTATTATGAATATAGTCCAGTTTCTATCGTAAGAATGCATACGATTCTATCAATTTTACATCGCAATGTATATAATTTGGCATTATACAATACACAACCGTATAGACATCTCTATGATTCTGGAAAAAATGAAAGGAATCAATAATATAGTCTAAATATTTCTTTTTAATGAATACATGTTTCCAACTCATTACGGTTGTCGTAATCGCATATGTTCCACCGAATTGTTCGAGTGATTGATGGTTTCTCGTTGTCATGGTTTTATGTGCTTTGTCTCAGAGGCAGAACCTCTGAGAGGCTGGTACAACTCTACTTTAATAATATCATTTTTAAATTTTTATTAAAGCCATTTTCAGTATCCATACGGTAAAAATAAATCCCCGAACTGACATTGATTCCATTTTTATTTTTCCCATCCCAGGAAACTGAATGGTATCCTTTTCCATAAAATCTATTTGTTAAAGTTTTAATCAGTTGCCCTCGAATGTTATAAACTGCTATTTTTACTTTATCATCTTCAACTATCCGAAAAGGAATAGTTGTTTTATTATTAAAGGGATTGGGGAAATTATCACATAATTTATATTCTATAGGAATATGTATTTGTTCAGAAGGATTGGATATTTTTATATATTGATTAAAAACTGAATGAGTTCTGCTAAATCGTTTTTCTTTAATTTTCCAATTAACTTTTGGGGAATAAGCAAAGGTTGTATCATTTGTATTATTTCTTTTAATTACTAAATCTAAGTTTATTAAACATGAATCACCGGGTTCTAAATTCCTTGTCAATTTTATTTTATTATTTACAGGATTAAAAAAATAATTTTGTGGAAAATACCAATTAACTTCTTCTGCAGCAACATTTCCGATATTCTGATAGTTTAATTGAAATTTCAAGGTGTCGTTTATTTTAAAATTATCAAACTGAAACTTTTCTCCATTTATCATGTCATATTTCATTAGATGTATTCTGTTTTCATATGAAATATTATCGGGTTCCCCATAATAAAAACCGGGAGAAGCAATAAAGGACGTAGTTGATTTCATACTATCTTTTACAGATATTATCACATCAATAAACTCATTAGGTAAATCTGATGGGATTTCAGCTTTATAGAATTCACTTCCAAATACCTTTTCAGTAAATAATCTTATCTCTTTACCATTATTATATATCAGACTTGTGTGAACTTTATCAATATTATTTTTCTCATCATACAGTTTAAATTGTACAAAATTTCCTTTACCGGGAATTACATTGGTGACAATTCGCCCTGAAGAAATGATTTGAAATAATTCTAATACAGGTATATCAATAATTTGATCATCATTAATATCTTCTTCATTATAGTTAAAAACATTTTCTGTAATACTAATACCCTTCTGATTACAGATTTCATAAACAGGAGAAATACCTATTATTTTCAAGGTATTAGTATATGAAAATTCATAATCGTGAAAGAAAGTATAACCAGTATAAAAGCTTCTTCCGTTGTCGAAATGTTTGACTACATCATTATCATTAAATCTGTCAGTATTTGAATATAAATAATAATTCATAAAATATTTTTGATCAAAAGGGCTTTCACATATTCCTTGTGGAGTTGATATATTATATAGCCCTGCATAATCTAAGGTAACAAAATTTTTACGGTCTATTTTGGATTGCATTGGATATTTTACCTCAGTTTCTGGACTTATTATAATACTATCATCAGGCCAATAATAATATCTCACTAAAATTCGTTTTTCTTCTTTATCCTCAAAGTGATCAAGATTACTAAATAGTATATTAAATGTTTCCATCTTTCCATCTTCATTAATTCTCATTTT